>CABXXO010000006.1 GCA_902516235.1 uncultured Alphaproteobacteria bacterium | reverse complement strand
GAATTAAAACTCAACAAAATTGGAGTCTATTTAGTCAAAAATGATTATGCCAATGCGTTTGTAATTAAAGATAACATTTATTTTACAACCGGATTATTAGATATAATAAACAATGAAGACACACTTAAAGCCATATATTTACATGAATATGGACATATTGTAAAAAACCATTTTCAAAGTAAGATAATTAAAGTTCAGCAATCTAATAACATAAATAATTTTTATAGTTTATTTTCTGTTGGACTTGCAATACTTGCAAAAAGTACCGAAATAGGTGTAGGAACGTCTATTACTTTAAATAGCAATCTTGTAAACGAAATTTCTAGACATTCTGTAAACTTTGAAATTGAAGCAGATAATTTTATGATTAATCAAATAAGAAAGAATAAACTCAATATTTCTGAACTAATTTATTTCTTGGGTCAAACATCTGATCTTAATAATAGTTATTTTAAAACACATCCAAAGAATGAAGATAGAATAAATAATTTAAAAGAATTTGACCATAAAAAATCTAAAAATTCCTATGAATTTGAATGGATAAAATCTAAATATTCAAAAAACTCAAATAATAAAATTTTTAATATATTTTTTCAAAATCTTGAAAAAGGTATTTTTAGTCAAGAAGAAGAGTTGAACATACTAAATAAAGAATTAATAAAATACGAAGCCTTTAAAAAAGGTTTATTTATTAAAGATTGGGTTGATAGTTTTCAAAATTTATTAATTATCAATGATAATTCTTTTCTAAAAATAGAATTTATAAACTATTTACTGGATAATAATTTTGATGATAAATACTATATTATAGAAAATTTAAAATTTGATAAGAACTTAATGAATGAGTACTTTTATTATTACATTTACGGAAAATACTATAACAAGATAAATACTATAAGTCTTGCTAACTTCTATTTTTGTCAATTTTACAAAGCCATCAATTCAAAAAATGAAGCTGATTTTTTTTGTGATAAATATAATATAAAAAATATCCCTACTTTAGACAAATCATATGCCTTATTTAAATAGAGAACAAATAGTAACACTTATTAGAAAAAAAAAAATTTACTCTGATAGTTTAATAATTAGAAATCAGATACAACCAGCATCACTTGATTTAACTATTTCTGATAAATGTTATAGAATTAAAGCTTCTTTTATTCCAAATAACATCAAAATATCAAAAGTTATAAAAGAATTATCACTAACAAAAATTAATTTAAATAAAAATATGCTTCTAGAAAAAAATTGTATTTATTTATGTGAGTTAAATGAAAAATTAAACTTACCAAACGATATAATGGGAAAATCAAATCCTAAAAGCACAACAGGAAGGTTAGATATATTTACTCGTGTAATAACTGAAAATGGAAAAGAATATGACTTTATTAATTATAATTACAAAGGTAAATTATACTTAGAAATAATACCTCAGTCTTTTAGTATTATCTTGAAAAAAAACACATCTTTAAACCAAATAAGATTTTTTCAAGGGTCTAATATAAAAAAATTAAAACAAATAAACATATCTGTATCAATTAAAAGAAATCAAATTACTGCTTACAAAGCTAAAAAAATTACTTCAGCAATAGATTTAAATAAAATTAATTTTTATAAATCTCACTTGTATTGGGAAAAAATTATACCTAAAGATAATTATTTCATAATTGAAAAAGATGAATTTTATATTCTTCGATCCAAAGAGACTATTTTAATTAAAAATAATCAAGCCGCAGAACTTGAACCATTTAAGGATAGTTTTGGTAATTTTAGAGTGCATTATGCTGGATTTTTTGATCCAGGATTTGGTAGTAATAAATCAGGCACCCCTGCTGTATTAGAATTACGAGCATATGATACACCTTTTATAATTAGAGATGGTCAATTGGTAGGCCAGTTAAATTATTATGAAATTGATGAAATAAAAAAAGAGAGCTATGGAATTTCAATTAAATCTAATTACTTTAATCAAAATTTAAAGTTAGCAAAACAATTCAGAAAGTAAATTTATATAGGAGTTTTATTTTGCTTTCTATTAGGTATATTGGTTAATATGTTAGATAAAAAGATTAATCAGACAATAGATGTTTTGATAAAAAAAATTAAGGACAATAATCTAAGTTCTATCAAATTATCAAATAAAACAAATACTATTGAAATATCTAATAATTCTATAATACGCGGACCTGATCAAAACACTCAAAATATTTCATCAACGAATAATCAAAATTTAAAGAACGAAACAAATGATAATTTTATAAGTATAGATAGTCCTATGGTAGGAATTATATACTTAACTCCCAAACCTAGTTCTCCTCCTTTTGCAAAAAAAGGACAGAAGATTAAAAAAGGTGATACAATATGTTTAATTGAAGCTATGAAAACCTTCAATGAAATTAAATCTGATAGGGATTGCACAATTAAAACAGTAATGGTTAAAAATGGTGAAGCAGTTGAATTTGGTCAACCTCTCTTTGAAATATCGTAGTTGTTTAAAAAAATATTAATCGCTAATAGAGGAGAAATTGCTGTTCGTATTATACGAGCTTGTAAAGAACTTAACATCAAAACAGTAGCAATACATTCAAATGTAGACTCAGAAGCAATGCATGTAAAACTAGCAGATGAAAGTATCTGTGTTGGTAATGCACTACCTAATGAGAGTTATCTAAATATTCCAAGTATTATAAGCGCCATTGATATAACTGGGGCTGACGCAGTTCATCCAGGCTATGGTTTTTTAAGTGAAAATGATAAATTTGCAAAAATATTAAGTTCCCATAAAGTAAAATTTATAGGTCCTAATTCTAAGTCTATTTTAGAATTGGGTAATAAAAGTAATGCTTTAAAATTAGCAAGTCATTTTAAATTACCTATATTAGGAAATCAGAATTCTAAAAATTTGAACAATACTAGTGAAGCCCAGAAAATAGCAAAAGAAATTGGTATGCCTGTTGTAATCAAAGCAGCTTATGGCGGAGGTGGTAAAGGGATGAGAGTATTTAAAAATCACAGTGAAATAGATAAATTCTTCCCTCAATTGAAAGCAGAAGCAAAGAATTACTTTGGTGATGACACAATGTATGCCGAAAAGTTTCTAACGAATGCGAAACATATAGAATTTCAAGTAATATCGAATCCAAAGGATAATTATGCAGAAATTATTGGGCAGAGAGATTGTTCAATACAGCGTAAAAATCAAAAAATCATTGAAGAAATTCCATCTGACTTTGTGGATATAAATAATTTAAAAATAATAGAGAAAAATATCAAAGATCTCCTACTTAACAATGAATATGAAGGCTTAGGAACTCTAGAATTTTTATATCAAGATAATGAAATATATTTTATTGAAATGAATACAAGATTACAGGTTGAGCACCCTGTAACAGAGGAAGCATTTGATATTGACTTAGTGAAATATCAAATAATATTAGCTGCTGGTTACAAAATTGATTTAAGTAATATAAAAAGAAAAAATCACACAATTGAATGTAGAATAAATGCAGAAAATGCTAAAGATTTTTCACCTAGTCCAGGAACAATAAAATTCATAAATGTTCCAGGAGGTAGAGGAGTTAGAATAGATACTGCATTGTACACAAATTATCAAGTTAATCCTCATTATGATAGTCTAATTTTAAAAATAGTATCTAAGGGAAAAGATAGAAATGAGTCTATTTCGATAATGAAAAGAGCATTAGATGAGATAATCATTGACGGAATAGATACTAATATTGATTTACACAAATGGATATTAAATCAAAATGATTTTATAAATGGTGTTTATAATACAAATTGGCTAGAGAAAAATATTTCAAAATTTAATTAACAGTCAGTTAATGAAACTTCGTATATCTTATTAGAATACAAATTTAATTCATCAGTGTATTTGAAAAACCAACCAATAAAAATATCATTATTTTGAGTAATTTTTAGTAAAGCAGCTGTGTCAAGATATTTATCAAATTCAATTTTTTTACATGAAACTAGTTCAAATGATAAATTTCTAAATTTATATGAATTTAAAAAATCAAGTTCATATTTTGATGAAGAAGATTTATCTAAAATTAGAAGCTTTATATTATTGATTTCTGAGGCTTGTAATTGACAAAAAAAAATACTATTTAAAAATAAAATTATTAATAATTTCTTCCAAAGACACTGCATCAATATTATCATTCGTGTAATCATTATTTTTAAGTAGTACCTCACTTTCCCCTAATTGTATTTCTATATATGGAGATCCTATAAATCCGTTATTAGATATTTTAAATATAGAGTTAATAGGTATTTTAATATTTTCATAAATAGATGAGGTAATTATTGCCATATAATTCTCTTGATCTAGCGAAATACCAGATACTTCCCCAACTTTCACACCTTTAATCTTAACATCATTGCCTATATTCACATTACCTATATCGAAAAAACTAGAGTTAATCTGAAAGGTTTCAATTTTGTTAAAAAGATTTATTTTAGAAGAATAATAAAAAATACAAATTATGGATATAATTAATATAAATAGTCCAAGAATAAATTCTATATTTATTTTCTTATTCATTTAAATCTTTTAAATATCTAAGGAACATATCAACCGAATATGAGTCTTGAGTTTGGTTAAATACATATTGTTGATTAGATTTATCTAAATGTTCACCAAATCCTGGTTCAATAGATAATGATTTTCTTCCAAAAATACCATCACTTTTAATTTTTATAATTGAGTCCTCTGGAATATTATATTTTCTCTCAATATATCCTTTAACAATAATACCATCCGGAGAAATTATTAATTTATTTATATCACCTATCTTTATTCCAGCTAATTGTACTTCAGTATTATTATTTATACCTTCAACATAATTAAAGAATGCAACAAAAGGAATTGAATCATTACTAGTTATATTTTTTACAAGAAAAA
Source organism: uncultured Alphaproteobacteria bacterium (assembly GCA_902516235.1). Classification (GTDB taxonomy): domain Bacteria; phylum Pseudomonadota; class Alphaproteobacteria; order HIMB59; family HIMB59; genus HIMB59. Next base: position 35,738 of record CABXXO010000006.1, on the reverse strand, counting down.
TAAAAAATATTAAAAAAAAACTCAATATAATACCTATTTTAAAATGGTATCTAGAGTCATAAGAATCAATTTCTTGAATTATTTTGGATTCCAACTACTATAACCCTTATCCATAGTTTCTTTGTGTTTTACTGAATGTTTTTGTATTCTTCTTTTAACTAAATTCTCTTGGTTATTATAATCTATATCAAGGTTGGATATATCATCAGAAGTATTATGTAACCAATTATGAAATTGTGTTGGTAGAGACTCTGGTCCAAAACCCTGAGCATAGACCACCCATCGTTTTGAAGAGTTTTTTTTATCATGGTAATATTTATTACCTAGCGAATCTTGATGAACAAGATTACCATTAAAATAAGAATATATTTTAAAACCTAATGACATACCATATTATAACAAATTAAAAACTTTATGAGAATAATACTTATTACATTTATTCTAATAGTCAATTTATCATCCCCATTATTTGCAAAAATTGCCAGTGTAATAGGTAATCCTCTATCAGAAGAAATATATTTTGAAGTAAACAAGGATACAAAAAATTATCCAGCTTCACTTACTAAAATTATGACTCTTTACATAATTTTTGATGAATTAAAGCAGAAAAAGCTTGATTTAAATGATCGTGTTTTCTTCTCAAAATATGCAACTTATCAACAACCCTCCAAATTAGGTATAGCAGAGAGAGATTTCATTACTGTAGATGAATTGATTGACTCATTAATTATCAAATCAGCAAATGATGCAGCAGTAGCGATTGCTGAAAAAATATCAGGTAGTGAAAAAGAATTTATTATAAAAATGAACAATTATGCAAAAAGATTAAATTTAGAAAATACAACTTTTGCAAATCCACATGGTCTTCCAAATAGGGCTAACTTATCTTCTGCTTATGATATATTCAAACTTAGCTCTAAAATTATTAAAGATTTTCCTCAACAATTATACCGATTTAAAAAAACTAAAGTAACAATTAAAGGAAAAAATTATATAACACATAATACATTATTGGAAAAGTATAATCATTATATTGGTTTAAAAACTGGGTATATAAGAAAATCAGGATTTCAGGTGTCACTATTATCGATAGATGGAAATGATTATTTATTGGGTATATATTTTGGAGGAAATTCTGCTAAAGAAAGAGATAATAAAATTAACTTTCTAATGAATAAATATAGAAATATACATGCAGGCAAAAGTGAAGAGACTACCAAATTTTATGTTAAAAATGAAAAAAAAAGCACTAGTAATTATTCTGTTCAGACATCTTCTTTCAAAAAAATTAGTAAATCTAAGAAGCATATTAATTTACTAAAAAATAAAATAAAAATACTGAGAAGTTTTGAGCATCAAATAAAAAAAAAAGGTAGTTATTTTATAAGTTATATTAATGTTGCTGATCATAAAACAGCAAAAAACCTATGCAATGAAATTAAATTAAATAAATTAGACTGTTTGATTAAAACTAGTTAATTCATTTATATCTAATGGATATGAGTCAAGTATTGATATTAATTTTATTAATTCCTCTTTAAATTTATTTTTAACAAAGTGTTCGAGTCTAAATACTATACAATTTTGAGTGTTTGAAGCTCTTAGAAGAAACCAAAAATTATTAGTTTCCAGTCTTACACCATCAATTGTAATTAAATCTACACCACTATCATAGTATTTAGGTATATCTTTTACAATTTTATCTAAAAGACTAAATTTAATTTTTTCATCACAATATAATTTTATCTCAGGTGTTGATGCTGATTTCATGTAGACATTTGTTAATTCATTTAATGTTTTTTTCGTACTATTGAGTATCTTTATTAATTTCAAAGAGGCATATATGGCGTCATCATATCCATAATATTTATAGTTATAAAAAATATGTCCACTCATTTCTCCTGCAATATCTGCATTTTTTGAAGATATCATCTCTTTGATTAAAGAATGTCCAGTTTTTGACATATGAATGTCGACACCATTATTTTTAAGTGTATCAAAAAGTATTTTACTACACTTTACATCAGCGATAGCGACTAAGTTTTTTTTTTCTTTTAAAAGATCTAAAGATAAAAGTAAAAAAATAATATCTGAGTAAATTAATTCTCCTTTATTATCCAATATTCCAATTCGATCACCATCACCATCAAATGCAATACCCAAGTCAAATTTTTTTTCTTTAATATAATTTGATATCTGAGTAATATTTTTTTTAATTGTAGGATCGGGATGATGATTTGGAAAATTACCATCTATACTTCTATTTAAAATAATATTAGTTCCTTTTATCGTATCAATAATTTTATGAATTATCGGTGCAATGGCTCCATTTCCTGGATCCCAAACTATCTTAAGCTTATCTAAGTTATAAAATTGTGAAATAATTTCGTCTGTGTAAGGAGTAATTACGTCTTTAAATGTTAATTGACCCAATGCTGAGGATAAAGAAGCATCGTCTAAATCGTTTAAAGATTTTATTTTTTCTCCAAAAAAAGGCTTATTGTTAATAATTATTTTTAATCCATTATATTCTTTTGGATTATGAGAGCCTGTAATCATAATTAAATTAGGAATATCTAGTTTTTTTGTAGCATAATAACTCACGGGTGTTGGTATTAATGAAATATCTACTACATCAACACCATGTCTTCTGAAAGTATCAATAAGTTTATTTTTAATTTCCAAGGAGGATAATCTTCCATCATGACCTATGATGATTTTGGGTGTATTAATCTTAGAGATTATATTTGAGATTTTTTTTGCAATATTTTGTACATCTTCTAATTTTAATGATTTTTGGTAAATACCCCTAATATCGTATTCTCTAAGTATTTCTGTGTTGATCATCGAAATAAACTATAAATTTAATATGTAAGTTGCAATTGATAAAAATGATAAAAATCCAAATACATCTGTAAAAGTAGTAAGAACAATACCAGATGCCAATGCTGGATCTATTTTCATTTTATTAATAGTAATTGGGATAATTATACCTACTAAACAAGCAAAACCTAAATTTATTAAAATGGCAAAAGATATCGCAAATGCTAATACAAGACTATCAAACCAGTAATAAGCTATTAATCCCATTATTAACGAAAGTGCAAATCCATTAATACTTCCTATTAAAAATTCTTTAACAACTAATTTAATATAGTTTGAATTATTAATATCCTTAGTTGCTATAGCTCTTACATATATTGTCATAGCTTGTGTGCCTGCATTACCACCCATTGAAGCTACTATGGGCATTAGAACTGCTATTGCTATCATTTGCTGTAACTGTTCTGAATATATATCTATAACAAGAGATGCTAATATGGCCGTCAATAAGTTTAAGCCTAACCATATGAATCTTGACGTGGCAGATGTAAAAGCACCTTTATAAAAGTCATTTACAAACAAACCTCCCAATTTTCTCATATCATCTTCTGACTCTTCATGATCAATTTCGACAACATCATCAACAGTCATTATACCTATCATTTTATTATCCAAATTTACAACAGGTGCTGAAACTAAGCCATACTGTCTAAAGGTATAAGCGATATCTTCAATTTTCTCATCAGATTTAATTATATGTATATCCTTATAAATAATTTCTTTTAATTTTTTTGATCTTTTTGATCTTAAAACTCTGCCTGAAGGAACATATCCAATAGGGATATTTTGATCATCTACAATAAAAATATTATAAAAATCCTTAGGACCTCTTCGAGTATTTCTTAATTGATCGATCAGTTCACCAACAGTTAAGTTAGACTTGATAGAAAGATAGTCTCTGTTCATAAGTCTACCAGCAGAATTTTCATCATACTTAAAACTTTCTTCAATTCTTTCTCTTTGCTGAGATCCAAGCTTAGAAAGTATCTCAACTAATTCTTTAGTTTCAAAATCACCAAGAATTTCAACCGCATCATCTAAATCCAGATATTTAATTAAATTAACCAATTGTTTGTTAGGTATCATATGTAAAATATCATCACGTGTTTCTTCGCGTAAATAAGCAATAAAGTCAGGGTGAAAGTATTTAGTATGAGTTTTTAATATTGATGTCTGTAAATCAAATGGAAGACTTTCAATACTGTCTGCTTGATCAGCAGAATGAAAAGATTTAATTGACTTAATATACTCTTTTTTATTAAATTTTTGCATTTATATTATATACATGGTGCGGACGAGAAGACTTGAACTTCCACAGGATTTAATCCCACAGCGACCTCAACGCTGCGCGTCTACCAGTTCCGCCACGTCCGCAATTAATAGATTTAATTAATAAAGAATGATTGAAATAAAACAACTAAAAGGGCAAAAAAAATATCAAGAAGTAACCCGATTAATGAATAAACATATTCAAAAAATGTCTGAAAACATAAAGGAAGAGGAAATATGGTTCTTAGAACATGAAAATGTCTTTACTGCAGGAAGCTCTACTCCCAAAGAGTTTAGAATAGATGAAATAAATAAGATCCCAGTAATTAAAGTTAATAGAGGTGGTAAAATTACGTTTCATGGCCCCGGCCAATTAGTTATTTATCCATTGATTAATTTAAAAAAAAGAAAAAAGAATATTATAGATTACATAAATTCATTAGAAGATATATGTATAAAAGCATTCGAAAAAAGTGATATCAAACTTTATAGAAAAAAAGAAAAAAATAGAGGTTTGTGGGTTGAAAACAAAAATGAATCAAAAAAAATAATATTTATTGGTTTAAGATACTCAAAGGGTATCATTCACCATGGGCTATCTATTAATTTTAATCTTGATTTAGATAATTTTCAGAAAATTGATCCTTGTGGTCTCAATTCCAAAGATATAAGCAGCTTGAAAGCTCTAAAAATAAATTATAATAAGGGAAAAATTTATCAGGATCTTAAAGAGGAATTTATAAGAGTATTTTATTAGGATTTATTTTAAATTTATAAAATTTACCATCTAATTCAAAAATAATTTTATAAGAGCAAAGAAGAAGTTTATTAAATTTATTATCAGAAAACTTTTTATCACCAATGATAGGATTCTTATTAAGATAGAATTGAAGTCTAATTTGATGTTTTTTTCCTGTAAATAATTTAATCAAATAACAATTATCATAATTATCTAGTTGAATTTTTTTATATGCTAGTTTTAATTCTTTTTTATCAGAATTATAATTAATTAATGTATCAGTATTTTTATTAAATTTATTATTTGTTACAGCAATGTAATATTTTTTAATTTTATTGTTTAAAAATAATGATGAGATTTTACTAGCAGTCATCCTATTTTTTGCAAAAAGCATGAGCCCTGAAGTATCTTTATCTAATCTATGAACTATATATAATTTATGATCGATAACATTTTCATATATGTCTTTTAACGAAATTAATACTTTAGATCCTCTTTGAACAGAATATCCATCAATTTTGTTAATAGCTATAAAATCATTGTTTTGAAATATGATTTGATCTTCAAAAATCTTTCTTTTATCTTTACTAATTTTTATAGTATTTGATAAGTCATTATTGATTTCAAATTTATAATATATATATACAACATCCCCTTTTATTAATGATGAATTAGCTTTAGATTTTTTGTTATTAATTTTTATTTTGTATTTTCTAATTAATCTTTGTAATAAAGATAAAGGTAGAGACTCAAAATATTGAAATAAAAACTTATCTAATCTTTTATAGCTTTGATCTATCTTAATTTGCAAATCTAAGACTGATCATATGAAATAAATAAAAGAAAAGAAAAGATATAAAGATGTTAAGAGAAAAATATATTAATGCTTTGATAAAAGATTTATCCGATACTAGTGAAAATAGTTCCATATTAAAGGAAGATAGAGTAGTAAAACTCCCAAAAAAACCGATATAAACAAAAATATATAGAGCACCGTTAAATTTATTTAAAAAATAACCTGCCATAGCAGATCCAATAATATTCACTAATATAATTGATGCGGGTAGCCCTAAAATAGTGAAATTTAAAAGAGTGAAGAAGTAACGAAAGCTAGATCCTAATATAGCACCTATCACGAGGGCTAAATAAGATGACATTGATTATTATTTTACGAACTGAATGATACTTGTATGGGCAAAATCGCCAAACCTATTGCCTTTTTTGATAATACGAGTATATCCACCATTTCTACTTTTCTGTTCTTTAGAAATTTCAGAAAAAAGTTTTTGACAAGCTTCCTTATTATTAAAAAGCTTTGCCAGAATATATTTTCTATTACTTAAATTATCATTTTTTGCTTTAGTCACTAATTTCTCAATAAAAGGTCTGAGTTCTTTTGCTTTTTCAGTAGTTGTTGTAATAGTCTCATGCTTAATAAGGCTTATAGATAAGTTCTTTAGCAAGGCTAATCTATGAGATGAAGTTCTATTTAACTTTCTTTGTTTGAGTCCGTGTTTCATTATACCTTGAATGGATCTTCGTATTTCTTAGATAATTCTTCTATATTCTCTGGTGGCCAACCTGGTAAGTCCATTCCCATAGAAAGGCTCATTGAGGATAGAACTTCCTTAATTTCATCAAGGGACTTTCTACCAAAATTTGGTGTTCTAAGCATTTCACCTTCTGTTTTCTGAACTAAATCACCAATATAAAAAATATTATCATTTTTTAGACAATTAGCTGATCTAACAGATAACTCAAGTTCATCAACTTTCTTAAGTAGATTTTTATTGAACTGCGGTTCGTTTGAAGATTGTAGTTTTTTTCTTTCATCTTCAGTTGGTTCTTCAAAGTTAATAAAGGGTTTGAGTTGATCTTGAAGAATTCTTGCAGCTAATGCAGCAGCATCATCTGGGGATACTGTTCCGTTTGTTTCTATGTCTAAGATAAGTTTATCAAACTCAGTGTCTTGACCAATACGGGAATTTTCAACATTAAATGAAACTCTTTTTACAGGACTGTAAGTGGCATCTAGCATTATTTGACCTACACTTTTATTTTCATTATCTTTATTTTTTTCAGCTGATATGTATCCTTTATTTATATCTAGGAATATTTCTAAATTTACCTCTCTGTTAGAGTCAACATTCATTATCACAGCATCTTTATCTACTATTTCAACTTCAGGATTTTCCTCAAAATCTGAAGAAAGAACTTCTTTAGGGCCTTTTACATTTAAACTTAACTTTTGGGAGTGATTACTTTTTGAATTGAAAGTAACATTTTTAAGATTCATAATAATATCAGTTACGTCCTCTCTAACGCCCTCTATTGTAGAAAATTCGTGAAGCACACCATTAATTTTAATTGAGGATATGGCAGTGCCCTGCAATGATGACAAAAGTACTCTCCTTAAGGCATTTCCTAAAGTAGTACCGAAGCCTTTTTCCAAAGGTTCAATAACTACTGTTCCAAATTTTTTATTATCACTGATTTTATAATCAACTTTGTTTGGTTTAACCAAGGTAATCCAATTATTCTCTATCAATTTTAACTCCTATAAAATTAGTTTATACTCTTCTTTTCTTTTTAGGTCTGCATCCATTATGTGGAAGCGGTGTAACGTCTTTAATGTTATTTATAATAAATCCAATATTTTGTAATGCTCTAAGAGCTGACTCTCTACCAGATCCAGGGCCCTTCATAAGAACATCAAGTTTTCTTAGCCCAACGTCATAAGCTTTTTTTCCTGCTGCATCTGTTGCAATTTGTGCAGCATAAGGAGTAGATTTTTTTGAACCTCTAAAACCCATGGATCCACTGGAGGACCATGATACTGCATTACCACTTACATCAGAAATGGTGACAATTGTATTGTTAAAGGAACTTTTGATATGAACAACTCCGTTTTGTCCAAAATTTTTTTTTGATTTTTTTTTATCAGAAGATTTTTTTTCAGTTTTTGCCATTTTATTTAGTTACTTTTTTCTTTCCTGCAATAGCAACAGCCTTACCTTTTCTTGTTCTTGCATTTGTGTGTGTTCTTTGGCCCCTTGTAGGGAGTTGTTTTCGATGTCTTAAACCTCGATAGCAACCTAAGTCTTTTAATCTTTTAATATTTTGAGATACTACTCTTCTAAGATCACCTTCAACTGTATAGTTTTCATCTATTGATTTTCTAATTTTAGAAATTTCATCCTCAGAAAAATCTTTTATTCTCTTTGTGGGATCTAAACTGTTTGCTTTTAAAATATCCAACGCATATTTAGCACCAATTCCATGGATATATGTAAGAGAAACTAATGCTCTTTTATTTACTGGTAAATTTACACCTGCTATTCTTGCCAATTGAGATCTCCTGAAGGGGTGAAAATATTGAAAAAGTATTTAAAAGTCAATATAAATTACCTCAATTTAATCCAAGTTTATCAACGATTTTAGCAGTTACAGCTTTGATTTCATCATTAGCCTGGATATCAGTAACTTGATAGTTTTTTTTGAGTGAATTTGTTATTTCTTGATGAGATTTTTTATAGATTTGTAATCTTTTCTCAAAAAAGCTATCGTCCGCTCTAGACTCTTCCATTGATCTTTTTTTTATTCTTTGAAGAAGTTGGCTATCATCAACTTCAAAGTTGATAATACTTAGTTCTTTATTATCGAATATTTCAAGAAGTGAGTCGGCTTGAATAGAACTTCTAGGAAACCCATCAATCAATATCTGTTCATTGGATAGAGAGTTTACTTTTTCTTTTAATACTGAGATTACAACAGTATCCTCAATTAAGTCACCATTATCCATTTTATGTTTAATTTCTTTGCCTAAAATGCTTTCATCTTGAGATTTCTCTTTTAGAAGCGAACTAACAGTTAAAATATTTAAATCTGGTAAAATACTATCTTTTAAAATATTAGCTTGTGTCCCCTTACCACAACCGGGAGGGCCAATAAAAACTATAACCATTTACTTTTATAAACTTTGTTTTTACTTAATAATTTTTCATATTGTGATGAAAATAATTGTGTTTGAATTTGAGAAAAGAAATCCATAGCCACAATCACAACAATCAAAAGACTAGTTCCTCCTAGATAAAAAGGAACTGATAATCTAGCAATTAAGAATTCAGGAATTAAAGCAATTAATCCTAAGTATACTGCACCTACGAATGTTAATCGATAAATAACATGTTCTAAATAAGTGGCTGTTTGTTCTCCTGGTCTATAACCTAAAACAAAACCACCGTTATTTCTTAAATTTTCCGCCTGTTCTTTAGGGTTGAAAACAATACTAGTATAGAAGAACGCAAAGAAAACAATTAGACCGAAAAAAAAGGCCATATAAAGTGGCTTACCATGAGATAAGTAAAACCCTAAACTAGATAAGAAACCAGTGCTTTCAGGTGAAAAATTAGAAATAGTATTTGGAAATAATAATAAAGATGAAGCAAAAATGGCAGGGATAACACCTGCTATATTTATTTTAATAGGAAGATAAGAGGATTGGCCACCAAATACCTTATTTCCTACTTGGCGTTTAGGGTATTGAACTAATAACCTTCTTTGAGCTCTCTCTATGAAGACGATAACAACTATGAGTATAAGAAGTAAGAAAATAATTGATATGATTGCAATGGCTGAAAGTGCACCAGTTCTTCCTAGTTCAAAAGTGTTAAAAATAGCAAATGGAAGATTAGCAACAATACCTGAAAAAATTATTATTGAAATTCCACTACCAAAACCGTTTTCAGTTATTTGCTCACCTAACCACATTAAAAATATAGTTCCTGATGTCATAGTAATAACAGCAGATACTTGAAAAAAAGCAACACTTCCTAAAGTTGGATCGACTGTATCAGATAAATTTAGTATACCGTTGGAGATGCCGTAGCTCTGAAAAAGACCCAAAACTATTGTTAAATATCTCGTATACTGCTGAATTTTTTTCCTACCTTGTGTGCCCTGCTCTTTTAGAGCCTTCAAGTTATCAAAAGAGGATTGCATCAATGTCATTATAATAGATGCAGAAATATATGGCATAACCCCTAGTGTGAAAATTGACATACGCATTAAAGCACCACCGGAGAACATATCAAATATACCTAAAATCCCGCCTTGATGTTGTTCGAAAATCTGCTCTAGAACAGCTGAATTAATACCTGGAACAGGAATATAAGTTCCTAGTCGGTATACAGCGACTGCGAATAAAACAAAACCTAATTTTTTAAATAAGCCTGAGCTTTTAATTGCTTCGCTATAGTCAATACTAGGTACTTTGATATTCATAATCTAAAAATTATGATGTCGATCCACCAAGATCTTCAATTCTTTTCTTTGCTCCAGGAGTTACTTTGAAGTCCTTAAATTGAAGCTTTTTTTTAAATTGGATTGAATCAATTAATTTTATAGATTTTTTATGGTCTTTCTTTTTAAGAAAACCTGCCTCAATTAAAAACTTAATATCAATTAAAGAATTTTCATCAAATTTGTTAAAACTTACTAAAGAAATGGATAAAGATTTAGGGTTAATTTTTTTTAGTGAATTAAAACCTCTTTTAGGTGTTTTTCTATAAATAGGCATTTGTCCGCCCTCAAAATTTCGAACTGCAACACCTGATCTTGATTTTTGCCCTTTATGACCTCTACCAGCTGTTTTTCCTAGACCGGTGCCTATTCCTTTACCTTTTCTTTTTCTTGAAGTTTGACGTTGTTTGGAAATTTGATTAATCATTCTTAATTTTCTCTTTTACTTATCACAGAATTTATTTCTATACTTCTTCTAGCAGATACTGATTTTGGAGTATTAATGCTCTTAAGAGCTTTAATTGTTGAACGAACAATATTATGTGGGTTTTTTGTACCAATTGCTTTAGATACAACATCAGATATACCCAATGCTTCAAAAATAGCTCTTGAAGGACCACCAGATATTATTCCAGTTCCTTTTGGTGCTGATCTTAGGATTACAGTACTTGAAGAAAACTTCGCCTTAACATCATGATGGATAGTTCTACCCTCTCTTAAGGGAATTCTTACCATAGTTTTTTTAGCTTCTTCTGAAGCTTTTCTGATAGCCTCAGGTACCTCTTTTGCCTTACCTGATCCAAAACCGACTCTTCCTTGACCGTCACCACTTACAACGAGTGCTGCAAAACCAAATCTTCTTCCGCCTTTAACAACTTTAGATACTCTTCTTACTGAAATTAGTTTTTCTATAAATTCTTTGTTTGCATTATTATCTAACATTAAAATGATAATCCTTTTTCTCTTGCTGCATCAGCTAATACTTTAAGTCTTCCGTGATACTTATAAGACCCCTTGTCAAATTTCACTTCTTTGATACCTTTTTCTATCGCTAGTTCAGCGATCTTTGAACCAACTATTTTAGCTATATCAACTTTCTTTTGTCCTTCATCTTTTTTTAATTTAACAGAAGAGAATGAACATAATGTTTTATCGTTACTTTCTGATAAAACTGAAGCATAAATATGTTTAGAAGATCGAAATACTAAAAGCTTATGCTTTTTAATTTCATTGAGCTTTTTTCTCACTCTTAATTTTCTTCGAGTAGCTCTAATCTTATCTTTATTCATTATTTTTTCTTACCTTCTTTTCTATAAATTCTTTCACCCTCATATCGGACACCTTTACCTTTATATGGTTCTGGTTTTCTAAATGACTTAATTTCAGCTGCTACTTGACCTACTAGTTGCTTACTTGTTCCGGCCACTATAACAATATTTTTTTCAACTTTAATAGAAATGCCCTCAGGTATGTCAAAATTAATGTCATGACTATAACCCAAAGAAAGGACTAACTTTTTTCCAGAAACATTAGCTTTATATCCAGTTCCTATCAATTCTAATCTTTTTTCAAAGCCTTTAGAATTGCCAATTATTTCATTTTTAACGTTTGCATAAATAGTGCCAAGAAGTGCTTTATTTTCTCCAGAGAAGTGTAATAGGTTATCTTTGTAATCAACTTTAATTCCAATAGGTAGGAAAGTTGATGATTTACCTAATTTACCCTCAAAATTAATTTCATTATCTGTCATGGAAATTTTAATATCTTCAGGGATATTTATTGGGTTTCTTGCTAATCTTGACATGACTTAAAAAACGCTTATTAGCACTTCCCCTCCAACCTTTTGATTTCTTGCATCAGCGTCTGACATTACACCTTTTGAGGTAGACAATATCGTAGTTCCTAAACCACCAATAGTCTTAGGAATTTCATCTACAGAGCTATAAACACGACAACCTTGTTTAGTAATTTTTTCAATCTTATTGATTAATGGGGAACCCTTGTAATATTTTAAAGTAATTGAGATATCTTTTTTTGTATCTCCTAATATTTCGAAGCTATCAATGTATCCTTCTTTCTTTAAAACATCACACACATTAGCGTTTAATTTTGAAAAAATTGCTTTTACAGAAACTTTGTTTGCTTTTTGTCCATTTCTAATTCTTGTAATCATATCTGCTAGTGTATCGCTCATACTACCAACTCGCTTTCGTTAATCCGGGTATTTGTCCCTTACCAGCCATATCTCTTATAGCAATTCTAGATAAATTAAATTTACTATAAACTCCTCGTGGTCTACCTGATAAAAAACATCTATTTCGATATCTAATTCTTGATGAATTTCTTGGTAACGACTCAAGTTTCATTTGAATTTTTACTCTTTCTTCAAATGGAAGGTCTTTAATAGATAAAAGACTCTTTAGTTTTTTTCTTTTCTCACTAAGTCTGTCTATTAGCACTTTTCTATTATTATTTTTTTGTATTGCACTTTGTTTTGCCATGGTTAATTTAGAAATGGAAAGTTCATTAATTTTAACAATTCATATCCCTCTTTGTCATTGTTTGCTGAAGTGGCAATAGTGATATCAAAACCAAAGATATTTTCAACATTTTCAACACTTATTTCAGGAAAAATAATGTGATCTTTAATACCTATGGTTATATTACCTTGGCCATCAAATGATTTTTTGTTATACCCTCTAAAATCTTTAATTCGAGGCATAGCAATATTTACTAGTCTATCGTAAAAATCCATCATCATATTTTTCCTGAGAGTAACAGAGAGACCCACTGGCATTCCTTTTCTAATTTTAAAGGAAGCAATAGCTTTTTTAGACATTCTAACTACTGGTGATTGACCAGATATAAGAGAGAGGTCTTTTTTCATTTTTTCAATAGCTTTGTTATCTTCTTTAATAGTTCCAATACCCGCATTGATCACTATTTTTGAAATTTTTGGAACAGCTAACTTATGAGGTATCTCTAAGTTTTTAGCCAACTGATCAGAAACATTAAATAATTCTTGAATTGAATTTGACATTAATATTTGTCTCCTGATGATTTTAAAACTCTAATTTTTTTTCCACCTTCTATTTTAAAACCTACTTTTGAGGATTTCTTTGACTTAGAGTCGTAAGCTAAAATATTGGAAATATGAATAGGCATTTCCTTGTCCACGATACCGCCTTTAGACTCTTGGGATGGTTTTTGGTGTTTTTTACTTACATTAACACCAGATATAACTACTTTGTCAGAGGAATTGATAATCTTAGATATTTTTCCAATTTTTCCTTTATCTTTTCCAACTTTAACAATCACTTCATCACCTTTTTTATACTTTTTAATCATTATAATACCTCAGGAGCCAAACTAACGATTTTCATCATATTTCTTTTTCTAAGCTCTCTTGTAACAGGTCCAAAAATTCTTGTTCCAATTGGTTCATTTTGTTTATCTAGAAGAACGGCTGCATTTGAGTCAAATTTAATTGATGTTCCATCTTCTCTGATTAACGGTTTTTTTGTTCTTACTATAATTGCTCTTTGTACTTCACCTTTTTTTACTTTAGATCTTGGAATAGCATCTTTGACGGAAACAACAATAATATCACCAATTCTTGCATATCTTCGTTTAGACCCGCCAATAACTTTAATACAGCTGATTAGTCTAGCTCCAGAATTATCTGCCACTTGTAAATTAGACTCGGCTTGTATCATTATTTAATAACTTCCCATGATTTATTTTTTGAAATTGGTCTAGTTTCTTGAATCCTCACGGAGTCCCCAACAATAATTTTATTTTCGCTGTCATGAGCAAGATATTTTTTAGAAACTCTGATTAATTTTTTATAGATTGGGTGTGTAGTTTGTCTTGTTACTAAAACAGAAATTGTTTTATCTCCTGATTTTTTTACTACTTTTCCACTTAAAATACGTTTAGGCACTCTTATTTGTCCTTTCTTTAGTTAAAAGCGATGCAATTTGCTTTTTAACTTTCTTAAATTGTGATGTATCTGTGAGCTGCCCACTTTTTTTCATTATTTTTAAATTAAATAATTCCTTTTTTAAACTGTTTACGTCTTTATCAGCCATTAAAATTGATCCAATGATACAAAGGTTGTTTTAACTGGTAGTTTAGCGGAAGCAAGTTCAAAAGCTTTTTTAGCTAGGTGCTTGTCAACACCGTCCACCTCAAACATTATAGTTCCAGGTTTAACTCTACATACCCACCTGTCAATAGCGCCTTTACCCTTACCCATTCTAACTTCTGCAGGTTTAGCTGTGACTGGCACATCAGGAAATACTCTAATCCAAAGTCTCCCAGCTCTTTTTAAAAATCTTGTAATAGCTCTTCTAGAAGCCTCTATTTGTCTAGCAGTCACTCTCTCAGCATCTAATGATTTTAGTCCATAATAACCAAATGTTAGTTCGTAATTACCTTTTGCACTTCCATGAATTCTTCCTTTGTGCTGTTTTCTATATTTAGTATTCTTAGGTAATAACATTAATTTGCTTTCTCTTTTTTATCTTCAGTTTTATTTGATGTATTTTTACTCTCACCCTTAAATAACCAAACTTTAATTCCAATAATTCCATAAGTTGTTAGGGCTCGAGCTGTTGCGTAATCTATATCAGCTCTTAAAGTATGTAAAGGCACACTTCCCTCTGAAAACTTTTCTGTTCTTGCTATTTCAGCACCACCTAGTCTACCGCCACAGACAATTTTAATACCTTTAGCACCTAGTTTAATTGCTGATAAACCTGATTTTTTCATCGCTTTTCTAAAAGCGACTCTTTTTTCTAATTGCCTTGCAATAGAGTCGGCTAGTAATGAAGCGTCTGTTTCGGGTTTTTTTATTTCTTTGATATCTAATGAGATACTCTTGTCTGAGAGCTTTGATAGTCTATTTCTTAGCTTTTCAATATCCGCACCTTTTTTTCCAATAAGAACTCCTGGTTTAGATGTGTGAATAATAATTTTAAGGTTTGCTGCAGCTCTTTCAATTATAACAGAGCTTATGCCAGCGATTGAGTAATTCTTTTCTATATAGTTTCTAATTTTATAGTCTTCTTTTAAAAAAGTTGAATAATCTTTTTTTTCAAACCAAGTTGATTGCCAATATTTATTAATTCCTACTCTTAATGAAGTTGGGTTAACTTTTTGTCCCATTATACTTTCTCCTCTAACACTAATGTTAACCTCGAAAAAGGCTTAATAATTTGAAACGCTCTTCCCTTACTCATTGGTCTAAATCTTTTCATTCTAAGACTTTTACCTACATAAGCCTCTTTAACAAAAAGTTTATCAATATCTAAATTATTGTTGTTCTCTGCATTTGCGACTGCAGAATTTAATGTTTTTAAAACTTCTTTACTGACTCTTTTATTTGAAAACTTCAAAACATTTAAAGCTGCGTTGATATCTTTTTTTCTAATATCTTTAACAATTAAGTTTAGTTTTTGAGAACTAGTTCTTATCATTTTATTGATAGCTTTTACTTCTTTAGACATTTTTATTTTTTACCTTGAACTGCTTTCTTATCTCCAGAGTGACCTTTAAAAACTCTTGTTGGAGAAAACTCACCAAGTTTATGTCCAACCATGTCTTCAGTCACATATACTGGTATGAAAGATTTTCCATTATAGACTGAAATGGTGACTCCAACAAAATCTGGTATAATTGTAGATCTTCTTGACCATGTTTTAATTGGAGATTTTGAACTTTCTTCTTTTGATTTTTTAACTTTTTTGAAAAGAGTTACATCAAAGTAAGGTCCTTTCCATACAGATCTTGCCATTACTTTTTAGCCCTTCTTGAAATAATCATTTTAGATGTAAATTTAATTTTTCTAGTCTTCTTACCTTTTGTCTTCATACCCCAAGGTGTGGATGGGTGTCTACCACCAGATGTTCTTCCTTCTCCACCACCGTGTGGGTGGTCGACAGGGTTCATAACTACACCTCTTACAGTAGGCCTAATACCCAAATGTCTTTTTATACCAGCTTTACCAATTTTTTTATTTTTATTATCTTGATTAGATACAACCCCTATGGTTGCCATACATTCACCGTGAACTAATCTAGTTTCTCGAGACGAAAGCTTAACCATTACATATTTTTCTTGTTCTCCAAGTACTTGAGCAAAAGATCCAGCAGATCTACATATTTTGCCACCCGCTCCTGGCTTTAGTTCAATATTATGAATAGATGTACCAGTAGGAATATTTTTAATCTTCATTGCATTTCCTGATGATATTTCAGTTTTAGCTGAGGAAATAACTTTATCTCCAATTTTTAAATCAGACGGTGCTATAATATATTCTTTTAAATCTTGATAGTTAATAAGTGCTATGAAAGCACTTCTATTAGGATCGTATTCAATTCTTTCAACTGTGCCTATTTTATCAAATGTATTCCTTTTAAAATTCACAAGTCTATATTTTTTCTTGTGGCCACCTGATCTATGTCTAATTGTAATTTTACCTGTATTATTTCTACCTGAATTTGGTTGTAAGTCTTGAATTAATGATTTTTCAGGACGGCCTTTAAAAAGCTGAGATTTATCAATTTTTACAGTTTTTCTAAAAGAAGGTGTCGTTGGTTTGTAAGTGATTAAGCCCATTTTATACCTTACCGCTCATATCTATAGTATTACCCTCTTTAAGAGTGACTATAATTCTTTTAAGTTCAGACCTTGTACCTCTTTGCCCTTTAAATACCTTTGGCTTACTCTTTACATTTAAACTATTAAGTTTTTGAACTTTAACTTTATAAATTTCTTCAATTGTTTTTTTAATATTTATTTTATTAGCCTCATTTCGAACTTCAAAAATGTATTTATTGAATTGGGCATTGGCTGTTGATTTTTCTGTAATAACAGGTTTTTTAATTAAGTTGAGTTCCATTTTTAGTTACTACCTATATATGAATTGTAAATAGAAGATTTTTTTGAGAATAAGATCATATCTGATTTTAATGCTGTATGAACCGAATAACTTTTGTCAGAAATAAAATATAATTTTTTGTAATTTTGAAATTTAATTACTAATTTATTATCTAATAAGTTGGTAAGAACAAAAACGATCATTTTATTTTGGTTTTTTTTTAATAAATCTGAAATATTTTTTTCGTCTAGTTTTTCTTCATCAAAAACGAACAGTGCTTTATTGTTACTTTTACTAATTATAGAAGAAATTAAAGCTGTTTTTTTGACTTTTTTATTAACTTTAAAAGAAACATCATGGAATTTTGGTCCAAAAGCTTTTCCACCACCTCTTCTTTGAGTTGTCTTTTTATTACCTGCTCTTGCGTTTCCAGTTCCCTTTTGTTTAAATAATTTTTTTCCAGATCCTGCTACTTCAGATCTATCAAGGCTGTGGTTATTACCTTGTTTATGTGTATAAATTTTTTGTAAAGATAAATGTAATGCTTTTTCAGAAATATTTTTATCTTTTAATGTAACTTGTTCAAACATTTATTTAAAAACCTTTACTATAGATTTATTCTTGCCAGGCACAGAACCTTTGATAAATATTAATTTTTTGTCTTGATCAATTAGAAGAACTTCTAAATTTTTAGTAGTTGTTAATTGATCACCTAAATGACCAGCCATTTTCTTTCCCTTAAATACTTTACCTGGGTTTTGATTTTGACCTGTTGAACCGTGAGCTCTATGAGAGATAGAGACACCATGAGTTGCTCTCATACCACTAAAGTTATGTCTTTTCATAGCACCGGCAAAACCTTTACCTGTTGATTTAGACTGTACTGAAACTTTATCGCCAACTTTAAATTTAGGGTCTATTAATGAACCAATCTCTAACAAGTCTTCATCAGTGGATATTCTTTGTTCTTTTATAATTTTTTTTGGTTCTAAATTTAGTTTATTAAATTGTTTTAATTGAGGTTTGTTAAGTTTTTTTGGTTTGAGAAAGCCTATGATATTTGCAAGATAGCCGTCTCTATCAATAGTTCTATTACCAACTACAGAGCAGCTATTGTAATCAAGAACTGTGGCAGAGACCCTTGTACCATTTTCGTTGACAAATGAAGTTTGGCCAATTTTGGTACTAATGATCATGATAATTATTTTTTAATTTTAATATCTACATTTACACCAGAAGCTAAATCAAGCTTCATGAGTGCATCAACAGTTTGAGGTGTGGGCTCAATAATATCCATCATCCTAATATGCGTTCGTAGTTCAAACTGCTCTCTACTTTTTTTATCTACATGCGGAGATTTATTTACTGTAATTCTTTCAATTTTAGATGGCATAGGAATTGGCCCAATCACTTTTGCACCAGTTCTTTTAGCTGTTTGAAGGATATCAATGGAACTTCTGTCTAGAATGTTATGATCAAAGGATTTAAGTCTAATTCTAATATTTTGATTTATCATGATTATGCCAGTTTTGATTTAATTTCTTCTTCGACATTTGATGGTACAACATCATAATGTGAGAACAACATTGTGTAACTTGCTCTTCCTTGGCTCATAGAGCGTAGATTATTAACATAACCAAACATATTAGCAAGAGGAACTACTGAGGATACAACTTTAGCGTTGCCTCGGTCCTCCATTTTTTCAATTTGGCCTCTTCTTGAATTTAAATCACCAATAATATCACCCATATAGTCCTCAGGTGTTACTACTTCGACTTTCATCATTGGCTCAAGTAGTTTGGGACCAGCTTTTCCAACCGCTTCTCTAAATGCGGCTCTTGAAGCTATTTCAAATGCTAATACAGATGAGTCTACATCATGATAAGCTCCGTCATGAACTTCTGCTTCGAAATCAATAACATTGTATCCAGCAATGACACCATTTTGTGCAGCAAAGTTAATTCCTTTTTCGACACCCGGGATGTATTCTTTTGGAATATTTCCCCCAACAACAGTGTTTAAAAATTTAACACCAGAGTTTCTTTCTAATGGTTTAAATTTCATTTTTACTCTAGCAAATTGACCTGCACCACCAGATTGTTTTTTATGTGTGTAGTCAACTTCAACATTTTTAGTTATTGTTTCTCTGTAGGCTACTTGAGGTGCTCCCACATCAGCCTCTACCTTGAATTCTCTTTTCATTCTATCAACTAAAATTTCTAAATGGAGTTCTCCCATTCCTTTAATTATTGTTTGACCAGACTCTTCATCTGAAGTAACTCTAAAGCTTGGATCTTCTTGAGCCAGTCTCCCTAAAGCTTGTCCCATTTTTTCGTAGTCAGCTTTAGTCTTGGGTTCAACTGCAACTTCAATAACAGGGTCAGGAAATTCCATTTTTTCTAAGATAACATTATTTGAAGGGTCACATAATGTGTCACCTGTCGTTACGTTCTTTAATCCAACTAGAGCTACGATGTCACCGGCTTTGGCTTCTTTAATTTCTTCACGAGTGTTTGAGTGCATTAAAAGCATTCTTCCTATTCGTTCTTTTTGATTTTTTGAAGAATTTAATATTGTAGATCCAGAACTAAGGTTTCCACAGTAAAGTCTGCAAAATGTTATTTGGCCAACAAAAGGATCTGCAGCAACTTTAAAAGCTAATGCTGCGAAAGGTTCTTCTGGTGTGTTAGGAATTTGTAACTTCTCATCAGATCCCTCTTTAATACCTTCAACAAAACCAATATCTGTAGGAGACGGAAGATAATCAACAACAGCATCCAGTAAAGGTTGAACACCTTTGTTTTTGAAAGCAGTTCCACATAATACAGGAACAAATTTAAAATCAATGGTGCCTTTTCTTATACAAGCTTTTAATGTATTGACTGTTATTTCTTTTCCCTCTAAATAATCTTCTAACGCCTTATCATCTGCTTCGACAGCGATTTCAATGAGCTCTTCTCTTTTTTTCTTAGCTTCTTCTAATAAATCTTCACTAATCTCTGTTACATCATATTCAGCACCAAGACTGTCATCTTTCCAAATAATTGATTTAAAGTTAACAAGATCAACAACACCTTTGAATTCTGCCTCTTTACCAATAGCCATTTGCAAAACAAGTGGATTGGCTCCTAATCTGTCTTTTATAGATTGAACATTCATTTCAAAATCGGCTCCAAGTCGGTCCATTTTATTACAAAAACAAATTCTTGGTACTTTGTATCTATCAGCTTGCCTCCAAACTGTCTCTGATTGTGGCTCAACTCCAGCGACACCGTCAAAGCAAGCAACAGCTCCGTCTAAAACTCTTAAAGATCTCTCAACTTCAATTGTAAAATCTACATGCCCAGGTGTATCAATGATATTAATTCTATGATCATTCCAGAAGCACGTAGTAGCGGCTGAGGTAATTGTTATTCCTCTTTCTTGCTCTTGTTCCATCCAATCCATAGTAGCTGCACCATCATGTACTTCCCCTATTTTATGGGACTTACCAGTATAATATAAAATTCTTTCAGTGGTAGTAGTTTTGCCTGCATCGATGTGGGCCATAATTCCAATATTTCTATATTTACCAAGATCCATTTTTTACCACCTATAATGAGCGAATGCCCTGTTGGCTTCTGCCATTTTATGAACTTCGTCTTTTTTCTTTACAGAATTACCTTTATTTTCAAAAGCATCAATTAATTCGTTAGCAAGTCTTTCTCTTTGAGTTTTTTCATTTCGCTTTTTGGAATTCGTTAATATCCATTTAAATGCTAGTGCTTGAGCTCTTGTACTTCTTACTTCCATTGGTACTTGATATGTAGCTCCACCAACTCTTCTTGATTTTACTTCAACAGATGGTTTAACGTTGTTAATGGATTTTTGAAAATACTCAAGTGGATCATCGCTTTGATTATTAGTTTTAATAATATCTAGAGCACCGTATACAATTTTTTGTGCAACTGTTTTTTTTCCGCCCACCATAACTTCATTGATAAATTTATTTAGCACAACACTTTTATAAATAGGATCGGGCAATACTTGTCTTTTCTCTGCTGCTCTTCTTCTTGACATTTTTTAAATTTTAATTCTTTGGCCTTTTAGCACCGTATTTAGATCTACGTTGTCTTCTTTTTTCAAGCCCTTGGGTATCCAAAGTACCTCTTATTATATGATATCTTACACCAGGTAAGTCTTTTACTCTTCCACCACGGATTAACACTACAGAGTGTTCTTGTAAATTGTGACCTTCACCAGGTATGTAAGCCGTAACCTCTTGACCATTTGTAAGCTTCACTCTTGCTACTTTCCTAAGAGCAGAATTGGGCTTTTTTGGAGTAGTTGTATAGACTCTAAGACATACGCCTCTTTTTTGAGGACAAGATCTAAGTGCAGGAACCTTGTTTCTCTTTGAGACTTTCTCTCTAGATTTTCTAACTAATTGATTTATGGTCGGCATAGTTCGCAGAATATATTTATAGTATCAAGTATAGTCAACATCTATTTAGGGGTTTCTAGCTGTTTTAATAAAGCATTATCGCGGATTTTAGCCTCTTTTCGAAGTGATCTGATTACATTACCCGTTCCAGCAGGAATTAATTTACCAACGATGACATTTTCTTTTAGACCAGTTAATTTATCAACTTTACCATTGATTGCTGCTTCTGTAAGAACTCTTGTAGTCTCTTGGAAAGAAGCGGCTGAAATAAATGAATTAGTTTGAAGACTTGCTTTAGTGATACCAAGGATCATCATTTTAAAATCAACCTCTTTTTTACCTTCTTTCTTTAGTTCATTATTTTTTTCTACCACAGCTATTTTATCTTTTACATCACCCACTAAATAATCACTGTCTCCAGCACCAATTACTTCAACTTTTTGTAACATTTGACGTGTAATACATTCAATATGTTTGTCATCAATCAAAACACCTTGTAGACGATAAACTTTTTGAACTTCTCTAACCATATATTCAGCTAAAGCCTCAATGCCAAGAATATTTAAAATATCTGTTGGAGCGGGAGTTCCATCTACAATCATGTCACCTTTGTTTACTTTATCTCCCTCATTGAAATAAATATAAGTTCCTTTTGGGATTAAAAATTCTATTGGCTCTCCTTCTTCAGGATTAATGATAATTCTTCTTTTGCTTTTAATGTCTTTTCCAAATTCAATTGTTCCAGATATTTCAGCTAATACAGCAGGATTTTTTGGTTTTCTTGATTCAAAAATATCTGCAACTCTTGGAAGTCCACCTGTTATATCTTTTGTTTTAGAAGAAGCTCTCGGAATTCTTGCAATAACATCACCGGCATTAACATCTTTGCCTTTTTCGATATTTAAAACAATACCAACACTTAAATCATATGTAGATGAATTTTTAGATTTAATTGCGTTACCATCTTTGTCTGTAATTAACAACTGAGGCTTAAGATCTTGTTTTCCTTGGAAACTCTTCCAGTCAATTATAACTTTAGAGGAAATACCAGTAGTCTCATCAAACTTTTCAATAAAAGATACACCCTCAACTAGATCACTGAAATCTAGTTTTCCTGTTTCTTCAGCAACAATAGGAACTGTATAAGGATCCCACTCGAGTAATAAGCTATTAAGCTTAACATCAGCGCCATTTTTAACTAATAATGTTGATCCATATGGTGCCCTGAATGATGAAACTAGAGTTTTGTTGTTATCAAATATTTCAAGTTCAGTAGTTCTATTAATAATGATTTCACTGCCAGATCCGTTTGTAACTGATCTAAGGTTTTTAATTTTTACTTTACCATCACTTGTTGACTCAAAATTAGATTTCTCAGCTGAAGAACTCGCAACACCACCCACGTGGAAAGTTCTCATTGTTAACTGAGTACCTGGTTCACCAATAGACTGGGCTGCTATAATTCCTACGGCCTCACCGGTGTTAACTGGCACTCCTTTAGCTAAGTCTCTTCCATAAGATTTTGCACAAATACCATGAGTTGAACCACATGTTATAGGTGATTTTATTCTTACAGATGTAATGTTTTCTTTTTCTAATAGTTCAATTTCTTCATGAGAAATATAATCACCATTTTTTAAAATAGTGTCTCCTTTACTATTTTTAACATCATCAGCTAAATATCTTCCAAAAACTCTTTCAATAAGAGGTATAGCAACTTCGCCAGACTCATAGATTGTATCTACAGTTAATCCTCCACAACAATCACAATCTTTAGAGGTAATTGTTAGATCTTGTGCAACATCAACTAATCTTCTAGTTAAATAACCTGAGCTTGCTGTTTTAAGAGCAGTATCTGCTAAACCTTTTCTTGCTCCGTGTGTAGAATTAAAATACTCAAGGACTGTTAAACCATCTTTAAAGTTAGATGTGATAGGGTTTTCAATAATTTCACCGGATGGTCTTGCCATTAAACCTCTCATACCTGCTAGCTGTTTTAACTGAGCTTCGGAACCACGAGCACCAGAGTCAGCCATAATATAAACAGAATTAATTTGACTATCTTTACTAGATGAAACAGTTTTCATCATCGCTTTTGCAACTTTATCTGTACAAGTAGACCATAGACCAACAACTTTATTATATTTTTCTCTTTCAGTTATAAGACCTTCTTGATATTGGTTTTCAAGGCTATTCACTAACTTTTGAGTATCTTGGATTAAAATGTTCTTTTCTTCAGGTATGACTAAATCATCTTTACCAAATGAGATACCTGCCTTTGCAGCATACTTAAAGCCAACTGTCATAATTTGATCAACAAATATGCAAGTCGATTTTTGACCTGTAAATCTATAAACATTATCTAATAAGTTACTAATGTCTTTTTTGGTAAGAACCTTATTAATTACATCAAAAGGTAAGTTTTTGCTCTCAGGGACTGTTTTAAAAAGGATAACTCTGCCTGCAGAAGTGGTATATTTTTTATATTCAAAGCTATCTTTTTCTGAGTTGTAAACTTTAGTTCTATAAAGAATGGGTGTGTGCAGTTCAATAGTTTTGTTTTCTAGGGCAAACTCTACCTCACCGACATGTGAATAATATTTCTTTGGTTCATCTTTTTCATTTATTAATGATAAATAATATATACCCAACACAATATCTTGACTTGGTACGATAATTGGCTTTCCACTTGAAGGAGAAAGAATATTATTCGTACTCATCATCAAAACTCTCGCTTCTAATTGTGCTTCAAGGCTTAAAGGGATATGAACTGCCATTTGGTCACCATCAAAGTCTGCATTGAACGCAGTACAAACTAATGGATGAAGTTGGATAGCTTTACCTTCAATTAAAATTGGTTCAAATGCTTGAATACCTAATCTGTGAAGTGTTGGTGCACGATTTAAAAGAATTGGATGCTCTCTAATTACTTCATCTAAGATATCCCAAACTTCTGGTCTCTCAGACTCTACCATTTTTCTTGCAGATTTTAACGTTGAAGCAAAACCATAAGACTCCAATTTATTGTATATAAAGGGTTTAAAAAGCTCTAAAGCCATTTTCTTAGGTAAACCGCATTGATGAAGTTTTAACTCAGGTCCTACAACAATTACTGAACGACCAGAATAATCAACTCTTTTACCTAATAAGTTTTGTCTAAATCTTCCTTGTTTTCCTTTTAACATTTCAGATAGAGATTTTAGAGGTCTCTTGTTAGTACTTGTGATTACTCTTCCTCTTCTTCCATTATCAAATAATGCGTCCACAGACTCTTGAAGCATTCTTTTTTCGTTTCTCACAATAAT
Organism: uncultured Alphaproteobacteria bacterium; assembly: GCA_902516235.1. Classification (GTDB taxonomy): domain Bacteria; phylum Pseudomonadota; class Alphaproteobacteria; order HIMB59; family HIMB59; genus HIMB59. The sequence goes on along the minus strand of CABXXO010000006.1, from coordinate 10,935 downwards.
GTCAGGAGCCCTAAGGTCTAAAAGTCTTTTTAATCTATTGTTTCTATTGATTACTCTTCGATATAAATCGTTTAGGTCAGAAGTAGCAAAACGGCCACCTTCTAAAGGAACTAGGGGTCTTAATTCAGGTGGTATAACTGGAAGAACCTTTAAAACCATCCATTCAGGTTTAATATTCGAGTTTTTAAAACCTTCCATAACCTTCATTCTTTTTAGTATTTTTTTCTTTTTAGTTTCAGATGATGTAGCTTCACTTTCTTCTACAAGTTTTTCTATTTCTGCCACTAAATCAATTTTAGATAATATTTCTTGAACAGCTTCTGCACCAATTCCATGTTTGAAAGAGTCTTCACCAAATTGATCAATAGCTTCATCTAATTCTTCATCATTTAAAAGCTGATTTGGGCTTAAACCAGACATTAAAGGATCAATAACTATGTGACTTTCAAAATATAAAACTTTCTCAAGGTTCTTTAGAGTTATATCAAGTGCAAGACCTATTCTACTAGGTAGTGATTTTAAAAACCAAATATGGGCTACAGGAGCGGCTAATTCAATATGAGCCATTCTTTCTCTTCTTACTTTAGAGAGTGTAACTTCGACACCACACTTTTCACATGTAATGCCTTTAAACTTCATTCTTTTATATTTTCCGCACAGACACTCATAATCTTTTGTAGGTCCAAATATTCTAGCACAGAACAAACCTTCTCTTTCAGGTTTGAAGGTTCTGTAATTTATAGTCTCAGGTTTTTTTATTTCACCAAAAGACCAAGATCTTATTTGCTCAGGGCTAGAAACAGAAATTTTAATCTGATCAAAGTTTAATGTTTGAGTGTTAGTTTTAAATAAATTAGTTAAATCTTTCATTATGCGTTCTCCCTGTTAACAGTTGGATCTGTTTCGATTAGTTCTACATTCAATCCAAGAGATTTTAATTCTTTTACTAAGACATGGAATGACTCAGGTATTCCACTTTCAAAGTTATAGTCACCTCTTATTAAGGCTTCATAAACTTTTGTTCTTCCAGCAACGTCATCAGACTTAATAGTTAATATTTCCTGAAGAGTATTTGATGCACCATATGCTTCTAATGCCCATACTTCCATCTCTCCAAATCTTTGACCACCAAACTGAGCTTTACCACCTAAAGGTTGTTGAGTTACAAGACTATAAGGTCCAATGGATCTTGCATGAATTTTATCGTCAATTAAGTGATGAAGTTTTAAGATATATTTATACCCAACAGTAACTTTTCTTTCAAATCTTTCACCAGATCTACCATCAAATAAATGAACTTGACCACTATTATCAAAACCAGCTTTATCTAAAAGATTTGTAATTTCATGGGTATTAGTTCCATCAAAAACAGGTGTTGCAAACGTAACACCTTTTTCTAAGTTACCAGCCAATTCAATCAATTGATCATCATTCATATTAGAAATTTCAGTATTAGAGTCTTTGTTCTGATCATAAAAACTTGATAAAGACTCTTTTAATTGAATTATATTTCCTTCTTTTCTTGCCATATCTAAACTTTGAGAAATTTGTTTACCTATACCGTAAGCAGCCCACCCTAAGTGAGTTTCTAATATTTGGCCGATATTCATTCTACTTGGAACGCCTAAGGGATTGAGAAGTACATCTACTGGTGTTCCATCTTCTAAGAACGGCATATCTTCAATTGGAACGATTTTTGAAATAACACCTTTATTACCATGTCTTCCTGCCATCTTATCACCTGCTTGAAGTTTTCGTTTAACAGCGACAAATACTTTAACAACTTTTAAAACACCGGGTAAAAGGTCATCACCACTTTGTATTTTTTCAATTTTATTTTGAAACTTTTTATCTAATAAAATGACAGCATCACTAAAGATTTTCTTTTGTGAAGTAAAGGTCTCCATCGATGAGGCATCATCAACTTGAATTTGTTCTAAAATTTCAATAGGTTTTGATTTTAGTGCTTCTTCATCAATGTTATTACCTTTGACAAAAATATCTATATTTGAACTCGCATTTTTATTTTTAAAAATACTGATAAGGTTTTGTTTGTAGTTATTTTCTAAAATATTTTTCTCATCATCTCTGTCTTTTGCTAATCTATCTATTTCAACTCTTTCAATAGCAATAGTTCTTTCATCCTTTTCGACACCTCTTCGCACTAATACCTGAACATCAACTACGACACCGGAGTAACCAGTGGGTAGTCTTAAAGATGTATCTTTTACATCAGCTGCTTTTTCAGAGAAGATTGCTCTTAATAACTTTTCTTCAGGGGTAATTGGTGAGTCTCCTTTAGGAGATACCTTTCCAACTAAAATATCACCTGGTTTAACTTCAGAACCTATATAAACAATTCCTGCTTCATCAAGGTTTGTTATACTTTCGTCTCCTACATTAGGCATATCTCTTGTAATTTCCTCTGGGCCTAGCTTGGTATCTCTACACAGAACTTCAAACTCTTCAATATGTATTGAAGTGTATCTATCTTCATGAACAACTCTTTCGGACATTATAATAGAGTCTTCAAAATTGTATCCATTCCAAGGCATAAAACCTACAAGAAGGTTTCTTCCTAAAGCTAGTTCCCCTAAATCTGTTGAAGGTCCATCAGCAATGATATCTCCTCTTTCAACATAATCTCCAATTTTAACGATTGGTTTTTGATTAATAGCAGTGCTTTGATTGGATCTTTGAAACTTTTTCAAATTATAAATATCGACACCACTTTTATCCTTACTAATATTTTTAGAGTCAGATCTTATAACTATTCTTGAAGAGTCTACTTGATGAACATATCCACTATTTTTTGCAATAACAACAGCGCCACTGTCTCTTGCAACTTTTGATTCAAATCCAGTACCGACAAGAGGTGCTTCACTTTTAACAAGAGGAACGGCCTGTCTCATCATGTTTGATCCCATTAATGCTCTATTGGCATCGTCATTTTCCAAGAATGGAATTAAAGAAGCGGCCACAGAAACTAATTGTTGGGGATTGACATCCATGAAGTCTATTTCAGATGGATCACAAAAAATAAAATCACCTCTTCTTCTACAGCTTACTTGTTCTTCTGCAAATTTTCCATTTTCATTAATTGGGCTATTTGCTTGAGCAATAGTATAGTTCTCTTCTTCGTCAGCATTTAGATATAAGACTTCATCCGTTACAGAGCCTTTAACTATTTTTCTATAGGGTGTTTCAATAAAACCATATTGATTAATTCTAGCAAAAGATGAAAGACTGTTGATTAAACCAATATTTGATCCCTCGGGAGTTTCAATTGGGCATATTCTACCGTAGTGAGTTGTATGAACATCTCGAACCTCAAATCCCGCTCTTTCTCTTGTCAAACCACCAGGGCCTAACGCAGAAATCCTTCTTTTATGGGTAATCTCACTTAGTGGATTAGTTTGGTCCATAAACTGACTTAATTGACTTGTACCTGTAAATTCTTTCAAGACAGTTTGTATGGGTTTTGAGTTAACAAGATCTTGAGGCATGATTGACTCAATATCAACTGTTCCCATTTTTTCTCTTATCGCTCGCTCCATCCTGACTAAACCAATTCTGTATTGGTTTTCAATTAACTCCCCAACAGAACGAACACGCCTGTTTCCAAGGTGATCAATATCATCTTTACCGGCACTTTCTGTTTTCATATCAAAAAGTTTTTTTGCAACAGCAAGTATATCGGATTTACTTAAAATTCTTATTTTACTATCCTTATTTAAAGATAAGTATGTATTTAATTTAACCCTACCTACTTCAGATAAATCATATCTATCTTCGCTGAAAAACATATTTTGAAACAGGTAGTTACTCGCTTCTAAAGTTGGTGGCTCACCAGGTCTTAAAATTTTGAAAATATCAAAAAGAGCTTCTTCTCGTGAATTATTTTTGTCGGCTACGAGAGAATTTATAATACCTAAATTACCAGTAGCTTGATTAGCGTTGATAACAGAAAATTGATTAATTGATAATTCTTCTAGTCTTTTAAAAAACTCCTCGCTTAATAAAGTACCAGCTTCGGCATAAACTAATCCGTTATCATAATTAACTATGTCATTAGATAAATAAAATCCATAGAGATCCTCTTCTTTGAAGAAAAATTTATTAATTTTTTTATCTTTAATTTCTTTGAGTAATTTAAGAGATAATTTTACATCTTTGTAAGCCACTACTTCATTAGTATTAGGATCTACCAGATTAAATGGCAAATTTTTATACTTAAATTTATTTAATTCTAAATTAACTATCCATCCTTCTTTGCTTTTCTTAAAATTAAAAGTTTCATAGAAATAAGTTAAAATTTCTTCAGATGTCATTCCAGATACTTTATAGATATCTGGTTCTACTTTATTTTGAATACACTCATGTAAATATTTTTCTGAAGCCTTAGATGGTAAGGCTTGTAAAATTGTGGTAGAAATCATTTTCTTCTTTCGGTCAATTCTAAAGAATAAGTTATCTTTATGATCAAATTCAAAATCTAACCATGAACCTCTGTATGGAATTATTCTTGCATTATATAAGACTTTACCACTTGCATGAGTTTTACCCTCGTCGTGATCAAAAAATACACCGGGAGATCTGTGTAATTGACTTACTACAACTCTTTCAGTGCCGTTAACTACAAAAGTACCGTTGTTTGTCATTAGGGGTAAATCACCTAAATACACAACTTGTTCTTTAATATCCCTTAATGATTTTTCCTCTGTTTCTTCATTTATATCCCAAATTATAAGCCGAAAAGTGACCATAAGAGAAGCAGAGAAAGTTAATCCTTTCCTTCTACACTCATCAACATCATATTTAGGGTTATCAAGATAATAGTCAATATAGTGAAGTTCAGATTTACCTGCATAGTCTTTTATGGGAAAGACAGAATTAAAGACTTCCTGCAGGCCTGTATTTGAACGACTCTCTACCGACTTTCCTAATTGAAGGAACTTATCGTAGGATATTTTTTGTATGTCGACTAGATTTGGAACTTCAATAGTTTTACCGATCTTTCCAAATGAATAGCGGATACGTTTTTTTTCTGTAAAGCTAAGTGGCATAATATGTAGAACCTATAATAACTAGTTATTTAAGTTCTACTTTTGCGCCTGCGGCTTCTAGCTGTGTCTTCATAGCTTCCGCTTCTTCTTTCTTAGCTCCTTCTTTTAAAGTTTTAGGAGCGGCCTCAACCATGTCTTTAGCTTCTTTTAAACCAAGGCCTGTAATTGCTCTTACTTCTTTAATTACATTAATTTTTTGATCGCCAGCTGCTGTTAAAACAACATCAAAAGAATCTTTTTCTTCTGCTTCCTCTGCTGCTGGAGCTACTCCACCTGCTGCTACTGCAACTGGTGCTGCTGCTGTTACACCCCATTTTTCCTCTAAAAGTTTTGAAAGTTCTGCTGCTTCCATTACAGTTAGTGTTGAAAGTTCATCAACAATTTTATTTAAATCTGTCATTTTTTGTCTCTCCCTAATTAGTCTTTTTTGTTTTTTAATATTGAAATAATATCCTGATCCGGTCTTTGTAATAATCTTACAAGTTTTGAAGCAGGCGCATTAATCAATCCAACTATTTTTCCTCTAATTTCATCAAGAGAAGGTAAAGTTGCAACCTTTGCTATATCATCTTTTGAATACAGCTGGTTATCAAAAAAAGCTGCCTCTGCGGATAGCTTTTTTAAATCTTTTTCAAATTTTTTACAAACTTTCGCTGTTCCAACTGGGTTATTTGTAAAAATTAATAATTTTTGATTTGATAAAAAATCAATCAGACCTTTTTTTTCTTCATCTTTATTAACAAATATTTTGACGATGTTATTTTTTGATACTTTTGTTACCCCATCGTTATTTCTAATTTCAGTACGAAATTCAATCATTTCTTTAACAGACATCTTTGAAAAAGATGCAACAAAAACTGCAGAATAATCTTTTGACATTTGTTCAAGATTTTCAATATATTGTTGTTTTTCAGCTTTATTCATTAAATTTCAATCCTTAAACCTAATCCCATAGAGGAGGATAAGTAAACAGAATTTACAAAATTACCCTTTAATCCAGATGGTTTTATTTTTTTGATTTCATCAAGAAAAGAAACTACGTTTTCAGTTAATTGACTCTCTTCAAAGCTAATTTTTCCAAGAGCTGCATGAATTGTACCTGCTTTATCATTTTTATAAGCTACAAGTCCTTTATTAATATTTTCAATTGTATTTTTAACATCATTTGTGACAGTACCTGTTTTAGGATTAGGCATTAAACCTTTGGGTCCTAATATCTTTGCTATTTTACTTACAACTGACATCATATCTGGAGTGGCAACAATAACATCTACGTCTATCTTTTTTTCAAGAATAGCAACAAGATCTTCTCCACCAACATGTTTCGCACCAGCTGCTTTAGCTTCATCTGCAGCTTTTCCTTGGGCAAAAACAGCAATTAGAACTTTTTTTCCCAATCCATGAGGAGGAATAAAACTTCCTCTGACATTTTGGTCAGACTGCTTAGAGTCAATACCTGTATTAATACATACCTCTAAAGACTCATCAAATTTTACATAATTTTTTTCTTTAATGATTTTAACTGCATCAGATATTTTGTAAGACTTTAAAAAATCAATACCTTCAATTTGTTTTTTTTTATTTTTAGTTAAATTCATTATACTACTTCCATGCCCATCGATCTTGCTGATCCAAGTATAATTTTTGATGCTTGCTCAACGTCGTAAGCATTAAGATCTTCTAATTTTTCTTTTGCAATATCTTCAACTTGTTTCATTGTAACTTTACCTAACTTTGATCGGCCAGGTGTTTGACAACCTTTTTTAATTTTTGCAGCTTTTTTTAAGTAGAAAGTAACTGGAGGTTTTTTTGTTACAAAATCAAATGATCTATCTTTATATGCAGTGATTACAGTTGGAATTGGAGCACCTTTTTCCAAATCTTTTGTCTTATCATTGAATTGTTTACAAAAATCTTGGATGTTTAAACCCTTTTGACCTAAGGCAGGTCCAACAGGAGGAGCGGGATTTGCTGATCCAGCTGGAATTTGTAATTTTATATATCCTAAAACTTCTTTTGCCATGTAATTAGCCTTTAACCACTTGTGAATAATCTAACTCTAAAGGTGTCGGTCTCCCAAAAATTGAAACGGACACTTTAAGCTTTTGTCTTGAACTGTCAACCTCTTCTATGATACCGCTAAATGAGGCAAATGGACCATCAGATACTTTAATTTGCTCACCAACTTCGTACTCAAATTTAGGTTTAGGATTGTCAACACCCTCTGTAATATCTTGTAATAATTTAGATACTTCTCTTTCGGATATAGCAATTGGTTTGTCTTTTGTTCCAAGAAAATTTGAAACTTTTGGGATATCTCTAACTAAATGCCAAGTATCATCATTCATAATCATTTTGATTAAAACATAACCTGGAAAAAATTTTTTTTCAGAATTTACTCTCACACCCCTTCTTACTTCAACAACTGCCTGGGTAGGAACAGAAACTTCAGATATTGAATCCTCTAAATTAACTTTTTTTGCTTCATCTAAAATTGAGTCTGCAACTTTTTTTTCAAATCCAGAATGACAATGTACAACATACCATTTTGAAGAGTCTGTACTTTCAACCATTGAATTAACCTAAAACTATTCTCACAATAAATGAAAAAAATTGATCTAAGAGCATCAAAATAATTGCAGCAATACTAATCACAACCAAAACAATTCCAGCTGATGTAAAAGTTTCTCGTTTGGAGGGCCAGGTAACTTTAGATACCTCCTGTCGAACTTCTCTTAAATATTTAGCTGGGTTAAATTTCATATTTTTTTTTAACTGTTTTGGCAGGAGTGGCAGGCATCGAACCCGCAACCTCCGGTTTTGGAGACCGGCGCTCTACCAATTGAGCTACACTCCTTCATATTAGTATTACTGCAGAGAATATTTTTACTCGATAATCTCTGAAACAACTCCTGATCCAACTGTTCTTCCACCTTCACGAATAGCAAAACGTAAATTGTTATTCATTGCGATAGGAGCTAACAGCTCGACTTCAAGAGTAATATTATCTCCAGGCATAACCATTTCTGTACCTTCAGGTAATTTAATTGAACCAGTAACGTCAGTAGTTCTAAAATAAAACTGAGGTCTGTAGTTTGCAAAGAAAGGTGTGTGTCTTCCGCCCTCTTCCTTACTTAAAGCATAAATCTCGGCTTTAAATTTTTTGTGTGGTTTAATACTACCAGGAGCCGCTAAAACTTGGCCTCTTTCAACTTCTTCTTTTTTAGTACCACGAAGAAGTGCACCAATGTTATCACCAGCTTCACCTGAGTCTAAAAGTTTTCTAAACATTTCTACACCAGTACAAACTGTTTTAGCTGTATCTTTTAAACCAATAATTTCAATTTCTTCACCAGGTTTAATAATACCTTGTTCTACTCTTCCGGTAACAACAGTACCTCTTCCAGAAATAGAAAATACATCTTCAACTGGCATCAAGAATGGTTTGTCTAATTCTCTTGTTGGAGCAGGAATGTATTCGTCAATTTTTGACATTAATTCAACAATTGAATTTTTTCCAATATCTTCATCTCTATCTTCTACCGCAGCAAGAGCTGATCCTTTAACGATAGGAATATCATCACCAGGAAAATCATATTTTGATAACAGTTCTCTAATTTCAACTTCAACGAGTTCTAATAACTCTTGGTCATCTACCTGATCAACTTTGTTTAAGTAAACAACAAGTGCAGGAACACCAACCTGTCTTGCTAAAAGAATATGTTCACGTGTTTGAGGCATCGGACCGTCAGCTGCGTTAACAACTAATATACCGCCATCCATCTGAGCAGCACCAGTAATCATATTTTTTACATAGTCTGCGTGACCAGGACAGTCAACGTGAGCATAATGTCTTTTATCTGTCGAATATTCAACGTGCGCAGTAGAAATAGTAATACCTCTCTCTTTTTCTTCAGGAGCTTTATCAATTTCATCGTACGCAGTAAACTCCGCACCACCTTTTTCTGCTAATACTTTTGTAATTGCAGCAGTAAGTGTGGTTTTACCATGGTCGACGTGACCTATAGTTCCAATGTTGACGTGTTCTTTCGATCTATCAAATTTTTCTTTAGTCATTTTAAGTTGTTACCTCTATTTTAATATCTGTTACTTAATTTTTTCAATGTAATTGGAGCGGGTGAAGGGAATCGAACCCTCGTAGCCAGCTTGGAAGGCTGGAGCTTTACCATTAAGCTACACCCGCAAATTAGCGGGTAACCACTACAAAACATTCACAAAATCAAATCCTTGTGAGTTCCGATAAACTACTAATTTTTCTTTAAAATTCAATAAGAAAAGTGAGAAAAATGGTGGAGGGAGTAGGATTCGAACCTACGTACACTTGCGTGAACAGATTTACAGTCTGCCGCCTTTAACCACTCGGCCATCCCTCCAAAGTGTATAAACAGTTGTTGATTAATAGGTATTTGTCTATGAAAGTCAATAGACTTCCTTATTTTTTACTGTTATTTAGAAATATGCTTATTTCTGGGATAAATTCTTGTACATGTTGCATTTTACACAATCCTGAAAAAATAATTGAGATTTTCATAAATATTGAAAAAAAGTCGTACTTTTCAAAATTAATAGATCAAAACAAATTAGGTGATAAGACTAGGTTATTGAAAAAAAATGATTTTTCTAAGCTAGGTATAAAAAATGATAGGTATTCCAATGATATCGTTGTACGAAGAGAAAAATATAAACCTTTTATTTTGGACGATATTATAAAAAAAAATAAAAAATCACTTATTATAATTGCTGATCAAATAACAGATCAAAATAATCTTGGTAATATAATTAGAACAGCACTTTTAATAGGAGCTGATGGTTTGCTGCTCTCCGAGCATTCTTCAGCAGAAATTAATGAAGTAACCTCTTTAACTTCATCTGGAGCTGTTGAAGTATTAAAATATCATGTTTCCAAAAATATAAATAGATCAATAGAAATACTAAAAAAAAGTAGATATTGGACTTATTCTTTGGATATGGGCGGTGAGGAGATTAATAAAAATTTTAAATTTGATGATAAGTCTGTGATTATAGTAGGTAGCGAAGGAAAAGGAATTAGAAAAAACATATTAAATAAAAGTGACTTCAAAATAAGTATTCCCCAAGTGAGTGTAAGTGGAATCGATAGTTATAATGCAGCTAATTCTTTGGCAATTGCGGCTTATCATTTCAAAATTAGTACTTTTTAAATACCGTTTATTTAAAATTATAATATGAATAATTAATAATTGTCGACTTAACTCATTTGGTAGAGCAGTTAATTTGTAATCAATAGATTTTTAATAAATCAAATTACACCTTTTATTCATCAAGCAAAACAAATAATAAATTTTACTATTTCACTTAGTGACAGGAAACCCACAAATTGAAAGTAAATTAATTATTTAGAATATCAATGATACTTTTTTTAATAGTTTCACTTACTTTTATGGTTCCTTCTTTATTTGGATGAATTCCATCTTTTTGATTTAAGCTTGGATTAAGTGCCACTCCTTCAAGAAGAAATGGGATTAAAGGTAAATTATATTTTTTTGATAATTTTGGATAAATATCATCAAAGTCTCTTTTATATTTTTTTCCAAGAGTGCTTGGTGCAACCATCCCAGCTAAAATAATTTTAATTTTTTTATTTTTAGCAATATTTATTATTTGTTCTAAATTTTTTTTCGTTTCGTCTGGCTGAATTCCCCTAAGCATATCATTAGCTCCTAATCCTAAAATGATTAAATCTATTCCCTGTTCTGATAAACTCCAATCAACTCTATTCAATCCACCTGATGTCGTGCTTCCAGAAACACTTCCATTAATTACTTTAATATTTAAACCTGCTTCCTTAAGATTTTTCTCTAAAACTATT
>CABXXO010000005.1 GCA_902516235.1 uncultured Alphaproteobacteria bacterium | reverse complement strand
GCTTTTAATTGGCAATACAACCAAAAATCATTGTGAACCATTTACAAAATTATTAAATCAAAAATTTGATACAATTTTGTCTTTTGGTTCTGAAAAGATATCTGACTCTTCATTTGATAGTTCTTATAGAGTTTATTTCGGGCATCATGGCGATGAAGGAGCTATGAAATCTGATTTAGTTCTTCCCACACCACTTTTTACAGAAAAAAATGGAATATTCGTTAATATTGAGGGTCGACCACAAGAAGCTAGAAAATGTCATAACCCTATTGGATCTGGAAAAGAGGAGTGGGCTATTTTAAAAAAATTATCACAAAATTTATCCTTTGATTTTGAGCCTAATACTTTTGATGAACTTAGAGAGGAGTTATTCAAAAAACATCCTAAATTATTTGAATTTCAAGAAATTATTCATGAAGACTCTACTGAACCTATAGTTGATGACATTTCATTTGAGGATTGTAAACCCCTTAGAGCTATCGAAAATTTTTATATGTCAGACATAATTTCAAAAAATTCTGTGACGATGGCAAAATGTGTTGAGGAAATATTAGATAAACCTTTAATGGAAAAGTCAGCCTGATAATGAGTCCTTTATCTTTAGAAATCACTTTGGGTGTCTTAAAAATATTTAGTTTTGTAGTACCTGTTTTAGTTTCAGTTGCGCTGTTAGTTTATTTAGAAAGAAAAGTTCTTGGTGCTATCCAATTACGAAAGGGACCAAATGTAGTTGGTCCTTTTGGAATTTTGCAAAGTTTTGCTGACGTTTTAAAGTTATTAACTAAGGAAAATTTACTTCCCTCAAGTTCGAATAAATTTCTTTTTATCTTTGCCCCTATGCTTACATTAATTTTAAGTCTTATTGCCTGGGCAGTTATCCCTATTAGTTCGACTTATGTTATTTCAAATTTAAACATTGGTATACTTTACCTTTTTGCTGTTTCCTCTTTTGGTGTCTATGGAGTGATTATTGCTGGATGGGCTAGTAATTCCAAATATCCTTTCTTAGGAGCATTAAGATCAGCAGCACAAATGATCTCATATGAAGTATCAATAGGATTTGTAATTATAACAGTTTTGATTTGTGTAGGTTCTTTAAACTTAACTGACATAGTCGAAAGTCAAAAAAATATTTGGTTTGCTATTCCATTATTCCCTATGTTTATAGTATTCATAATATCTGCTCTCGCAGAAACTAATAGACTCCCATTTGACTTACCAGAGGATGAAGCAACATTGGTAGCAGGTTTTTTTACTGAATACTCTTCAATATCTTTTGGTTTATTTTTCTTAGCTGAATACGCAAATATGATAATGATGAGCTCTTTGACTGTAATTTTATTCTTAGGTGGGTGGTATCCCCCAATTGATATATTTCCTTTAAATGTAATACCTGGAATAATTTGGTTTGTATTAAAGGTATTTTTAATATTGTTTGTTTTTTTATGGGTAAGGGCCACTTTCCCAAGATATAGATATGACCAATTAATGAGACTTGGGTGGAAAATATTTTTACCCTTGACACTAGTCTGGGTAGTTCTAACTTCAGCTTTTTTATTTTATTTTGAAATGTTGCCAAAATAATTATGACAGTCTTACTGAAATATATTAAGTCATTTACTCTATTTGAGTTAGCAAAAGGTCTAAAACTTACTATTAGTTATTTTTTTAAGCCTAAGGTTACTCTTAACTATCCAAATCAAAAAGGTCCAATAAGTCCGCGCTTCAGAGGAGAACACGCTCTTAGAAGATATCCCAATGGAGAGGAAAGATGTATTGCTTGCAAGCTATGTGAAGCGGTTTGTCCAGCTCAAGCTATTACCATTGAGGCAGAGCCAAAACCAGATGGCAGTAGAAGAACAAGTCGATATGACATTGACATGACAAAATGTATTTATTGCGGTTTGTGTGAAGAAGCGTGCCCTGTTGATGCGATTGTTGAAGGCCCAAATTTTGAATACGCTACTGAAACAAGAGAAGAGCTGTTATATGATAAAGAAAAACTTTTAAGAAACGGAGATATATGGGAAAAACAAATTAGTGAGAACCTAAAACAGGACAGTAAATATAGATAATGTTCTTTGTAGGCTCTTTTTTTTTGTTTGCTACATTTTTAATAACAACCTGTATATTTGTTATATTTTCAAAAAATCCTGTTAACTCTGTTTTATTTCTTGTACTTGCTTTTCTAAATTCTACCTTTTTGTTTATTCTGATAGGTGCTGAATTCGTAGGTATTATTTTAGCAATAGTTTATATAGGAGCAGTTGCAATACTTTTCCTTTTTGTAGTTATGATGCTAGATATACAAAGGACAACTTTAATGTCAAATATCAAAAGATATGTTCCAATAGCCTTATTATTTGCTGGGATAATTTTAACTGAAATTATTTACCTTACGATTTATAAAAGTTCAAAATCTAATCCTAATATCATTACAAGATCTAAAAATAATACTGAACAAATAGGCGATGTACTTTACACAAAATATTTTATCGATTTTCAGTTAAGCGGTATTGTCTTGCTACTTGCTATGATAGGAGCAATTGTTCTAACTCATATTTATAGACCAACAATCAGAAGACAAAACATTGATAAGCAAAATTCAACTACAGCAACTGATAGAGTTAAGCTGGTAAAAGTTAATTCTGGTCAAGGTATAGAGAATGACTAGTTTATCTTATAATCACTTTTTCACTCTTTCATTAGTTATATTTATAATTGGATGTTTTGGTTTATTTTTAAATAGAAGAAATATGATTTTAATTTTAATGTGTATTGAAATTATATTATTAGCAGCAAATATTAATTTTGTTTCAGCTTCAGTTTTTTTAAATGATATCAACGGGCAAGTATTTTCAATTTTCATTTTGACGATCGCTGCCGCTGAGGCAGCTATTGGTTTAGCTATACTGGTTGTTTATTTTAGAAATAAGGGAGAAATTGATATAACCCAAATCAACCAATTAAAAGATTGATGTTTAGCTATAAATTACTTTTCTTTCTTCCATTAATTTCGACAATCTTTACATATCCTTTTGGGGTTTTGTTGGGTGATAAAACAGCTCAATATTTTTCATCTGCCTTAATATCTATTGCGGCTATTTTAAGCTGGTTTTTGTTTATTAGTTTTTCTATGTCTCCCTCTCCAGAAATTATCATTCCTGTATTGGAATGGTTTTTACTTTCTGGTCAGTTTTTTAATTGGGGAATTTCAGTTAATTCTTTAACACTTTTGATGTTAACACTTGTTCTGACTGTATCTGCTTTAGTTCATATATATTCTATTGAATACATGGCTCATGATAATTCAAAGGTAAGATTTATGACTTACTTGAGTTTATTTACATTTTGTATGGTAGCGTTAGTCGTAAGTGATAATTTAATTCAATTATTTTTTGGATGGGAGGGTGTTGGATTAGCCTCATATTTATTGATAGGTTTCTGGCACCACAAGAAATCTGCAAATTTAGCAGCTATGAAAGCTTTTTTAGTAAATAGGGTTGCAGATTTTGGCTTTCTTATTGGCATCGCAACTCTTTATATATTTTTAGATACATTATCTATCAACGAAATTATTGCAGATAAAGAAAAATTATTAAATTACGATATTAGTTTTTTAGGTTTTAATATCAACGCGCTAGTTTTTTCATGTTTTTTTCTTTTTATAGGGGCTATGGGAAAATCTGCTCAATTTGGTTTTCATACTTGGTTGCCTGATGCAATGGAAGGACCAACTCCTGTTTCAGCATTAATTCATGCAGCTACAATGGTAACAGCTGGTGTTTTTTTGACTGTTAGATTTTCAGAATTAATGGTTATGTCAGATTTTATAATGACTTTTGTTCTTATAATAGGACTACTTACAGCATTCTTTGCAGCGTCAGTCGGTTTTTTCCAAAAAGATATAAAAAAGGTAATAGCATACTCTACATGTAGTCAATTAGGTTTCATGTTTGTAGCTTGTGGACTAGGTGCATTTAACATTGCCATATTTCATTTAATAACACATGGTTATTTTAAAGCCTTACTCTTTTTATCATCAGGGTCAGTTATTCATGGCGTTCATGATGAACAAGATATGGATAAAATGGGTAATCTTTTTTCAAAGATGAAAGTAACTGCAGTGATGATGTGGATAGGTACTCTTGCTATAATTGGTTTTCCATATTCTTCTGGATATTTTTCTAAAGATTTAATTTTAAGTTCATCTTTTAATTTGAATAATTTTGGTCCTTTAGTTTATTTTATTTTAGCAATAGTTTCTGCAATGACTGCTTTTTACTCATTCAGACTTATATTTAAAGTGTTTCATGGTAAATATAACGGATCTTACGATTATGAAAAAATTCATGAATCAGGGCCATTTATGTTGGCTCCTTTATTACTTTTATCAATAGGAGCAATCTGTGCAGGCTACTTTCTAAATGATTTACTCGCTGGATATAATTCAAAAAATTTCTGGAATGGAATAATATTTTTAGACCAAGATAAACATTATTACTCCTCTTTCTTTCCAATATTATCAAAATCTTTAGTTGCTTTAGGAGTTGCTTTTGCAGTTTATTACTATGGATTTAATTTAAATAAACTTACCGACTTAAAAAAAAGGTTTTACTCAATTTACAATTTTATTTTGAACAAATGGTACTTTGACGAATTATATAATAAGATTTTTGTTTTACCTTTGTATAATTTAGGAAAATTTTTATGGACCAGAATAGACCAAGGTATTATTGATAAATACCTTCCTAATGGAAGTGCGTCTATAGTATCTACAATTTCAAAAGCGTTTAAAAGAATTCAAACAGGATATATCTTTGATTATACATTTATTATAATCTCAGGTTTCACACTTTTTATAAGTATCATTTTTTATATATCTTTCACATAAAATGAGCTTCCCAATATTATCACTATTAATCTTAACTCCAATAATAGGAGCATTAACACTATCATTATCAAGTAGTTCTCAACTAAAAAATAAAACTATTTTTTTATCTGGTTTATGGATCACTACAGGAGAATTTCTTCTAAGTTTACTTTTACCAATATTTTACGATAAAACTAAAAATGGTTATCAATTTACAGAGTACCACACTTGGTTCGATAAGATTGACATTAATTACTATGTTGGTGTAGATGGTATATCTATTCCATTAATACTTTTAACTACTTTTCTAGTTCCTATTTGTTTGTTGTGCTCTTTAAATTCAATTCAAAATAGAGCTAAAGAATTTGTAATTTATTTTCTTTTACTTGAAAGTTTTATCATTGGAGTTTTTGTTAGTATTGATTTGGTAATTTTTTATGTTTTCTTTGAGGCAGTTTTAATTCCTATGTTTTTAATCATTGGAATTTGGGGAGGAGAAAATAGGCTTTATGCCACTTTTAAATTTTTCCTATATACGCTTGCAGGATCTGTTTTAATGCTTCTAGCTATTATATACATTATCTCTAAAGTCAAATCAGGTAATATTGAATTCATCTCAGTTTTCACGTTTGATCAACAAATAGAATTAATTCTATTTTTATGTTTCTTCGCATCTTTTGCTGTAAAAGTTCCAATGTTTCCTTTTCATACATGGTTACCTGATGCGCATGTTCAAGCTCCTACAAGTGGGTCAGTGATATTAGCTGGTGTGCTACTTAAATTAGGGGCATATGGTTTTATAAGACTATCTTTGCCTTTCTTTGAGTATGCATCAATATATTTTCAGCCAATGATTTTTGCACTAAGCTGTGTAGCAATTGTTTACACGTCAATTGTTGCTTTAAGACAATTAGATATGAAAAAAATGATTGCTTATTCCTCTGTGGCTCACATGGGTTTTGTTACAATAGGTATTTTCACTCTTACGCAGGATGGTATAAATGGTGCATATTTTCAAATGATAAGTCATGGCATAGTATCAGCCGCACTATTTTTAATTGTTGGAGTTGTTTACGAAAGACATCATACAAGAATGATTTCAGATTATAGTGGAGTCACGAATGTAATGCCTAAATATTCATTTTTTTTCATGATTTTTATGCTTTCGTCTGTAGGTTTACCTGGAACTAGTGGTTTCGTTGGAGAGTTTTTAGTAATTATGTCTACTATAAGTGTAAGCGTATACCTTACATTTTTCACAGCAATTGGGGTAATCTTAGGAGCATCCTATATGCTTTTATTATATAAAAATGTAAATTTTGGAGACTTAAGGACTGATATAAAACAATTAGCAGATTTAACAAATATTGAAATTTTTTACTTTTCTTGTTTAGCCTTTCTCACGATGCTTCTGGGTGTATATCCTAAACTATTATTTGAAATGATTAACAAGAGTATTTCTATGAGTATTCTTTAATGATCAATTTTTATCAATTCATACCAGAAATTTTTATACTCGCTCTAATCTTATTAACATTATGTTTTGGGTTATTTAATAAGGATAGGTCTATTTCAATAAACGCTGCAGGTTTTTTAATATTAACTCTAATACTTATAAATTTTGGAAAAGACTTTTATATTTCCACTGATATCTCATTAAATACAATAAACTTATATGTATTATCAAAGATTATACTTTCAATTGGTTCAATTGTTTTTATCTTACTTTCAAAGAGACCATTAAAAAATGAAAATTTGTATAGATATGAATATATCCTATTCATATTATTTGCTATTCTTGGGTCTTTCGTTCTAATTTCAAGTGATAATTTTTTAACAGCCTTTATTGGATTAGAACTTCAATCTTTATCATTATATTTAATGGCAGCCTTTAATACAAAGAATTTAAAATCAAATGAAGCGGGGATTAAATATTTTTCTCTTGGTGCTTTATCATCTGGTTTTCTTTTATTTGGTATCTCAATGATTTATTACGATACCGGTTCTTTTTATATGCAAAACCTTAATAATTTTACAACCATAAGTGAAATAGGCTTATCTTTAATCCTCATTTCTTTATTTTTTAAGGTCTCTGCAGCTCCATTTCATATTTGGACACCAGATGTATATGAAGGATCACCGACTATATCCACACTTTTCTTTGCTAGTTTACCGAAGTTTGCCTCACTAATATTTTTATTTAGAGTTTATCAAGAACTTAACATTTCAGGCATTCAGTCTCTTAATTATATTTTTCAAATTGTTTGCGCCATATCACTACTTGTTGGAGTTTACGGAGCAATTACACAAAAAGTTATCAAAAGATTATTAGCCTTTAGCTCAATTAATCACATAGGTTTTATGCTACTTGGAATCATGAGTTATCAGTTTATGTCTGAGGGAGCATTATTTTTCTATTTAATTATTTATTTAATTACTACTTTTGGGATTTTTGCTGTTTTACTTAATTTAAGAACTGTAGAAGGTGAATTCACAAAAATATCTCAGCTTAATGGTTTAAGATTTACATCGAACTCTAAATCTATCAGTATGCTCGTGTTTTTCTTTTCACTTGCGGGAATACCGCCTTTTGCTGGCTTTTTTGCAAAATTTTTTATTCTTTCAGCCTCTATAACTGATGGTTTTTTCTTTTTATCAATAGTTGCTGTTTTGAGTTCTGTAATTGCAGCATTCTATTATTTAACGATTATAAAAAATATGTTTTTCAATAAATCAGAAATAGAGTTATTAGATGACAACAATAAAATAGGTAAAGTAATATTTATAAGTTTTGGATTAATAATAACTTTATTTTTCTTTTATCCAGATCCATTAATCAATTTAGTAGATAACCTTTTTAAATAAAAATTGTACAAAGTTATTTATGATACCATTGCCTCAACTCAAAATGAGATAATCAACTTTGATCGATATAAAAAACTTTTAAATAATAACAATCTTTATGTTCAATCTTTAGAACAAGAAAAAGGAACTGGAAGAGGTAAAAAAAAGTGGATAAGCCCTAAAGGTAATATTTATTTAACTATTAATCAAAAATTAAAAGCTACTGTTGCTCTTAAAAATAATTTTTATATTTGTTATTTAATTCATAAATTTTTTAAGAAGACTCACGATATCAACTTAGAATATAAATGGCCAAATGATTTATTTTACCAAAATAAAAAAATAGTTGGTGTAGTAGTCAAATCAACTATTTTAGGGAACAACTCATACTTAAAAACTGGTATAGGAATAAATATAAATAATACACCTTTAATTGAGTCTACTTCTTTGTCACGTATTCTAAAAAAAAAATCAAATATTATAAAATTATCAAATAAAATTATTGATTTTATTGAATATAATTTATCAAAAGAAATATCCAATAAGATATTAGTGGGGTATCTTAATAAATACATGCTAAAAAATTTTAAATTAAATCATCCAACTTTTGGAAAAAATATTGTTGAAATAATAAATGTTAATGAAGATTTTTCATTAAATATTAAAATTGAAGATGAAATTAAAAAAATCTTTTTCGGAGAGCTTGTGTGAATTTAGTTGTCGATATTGGTAACACATCTCTAAAGTATTCATCAACTACTGATATTGGTATAAAAAAAGTACGCCAATTAAAATATTCAAAAAAAAAACCTACATTTATTATTAAATTTTTAAAAAACCAATTTAAAACACATAAAATAATTTATATTTGCTCAGTAGTCTCAGAAATAGACAAGATTATTAAAGAAAATTTAAAAACCTATAGAAAAGATTTAATATTTATTAATAAGAAAAAATTAACTTCCTTAGTTCATCGCAAAGTAAATTTAAGTCAACTTGGAAATGATAGAATAATCAATGTATTATCTGCAATCAAAATTTATCCTAAATCTAAATCTTTCATAATAATTGATTTAGGTACTGCAACCACTTTAGATATTGTAATTAATTATAAATATTTTGGTGGTGTTATTTTACCGGGACGTACTACCTCATATGAAAATCTAATATCATTAGCCTCAGGTATAAAAAATATGAAATTTTCTAATGATACTAATATTTTAGGAAAAAATACAAGCCAAGCCTTAATGTCAGGTTTTAATATAGGTTATAAGCTCATGATAGAGTCTTATTTAAAATTAATTAAAACTACTTATAAAAGAAATTTTAAAGTGATTTTTACTGGCGGATATGCTAGCACTATTGTTAATAAAAAGACAAAATTTATTTACAGAGAAGATTTAACTCTTTTAGGTACTTCTTTTTACCAAAACTTTTTAAATGAAAAACATTGAATTATTAAATAATAAAAAGAACTCCTATTTTTTGTCAATTGGTGGAATAGGTGAAATAGGTGGTAATAATTATTTATATTCTTTTAAAGGGGAACAAGTTATCGTTGATGGGGGTATATCATTTGCTGATGACAGTCTTCCAGGCGTAGATATCACTATTCCTGATCCCTATATTTTTTTAAATTCAAACATCAAACCTAAAGCTATGATCTTAACTCATGCTCATGAAGATCATGTTGGAGGGTTGGAGTATTACTTTGATAAAATAGATTTCCCTATTTATTGTAACCAATTTACATTTTCATATATAAAACATAAATTTAATAAAATAACTGGATATGAAAAGAAATTTATTATAATTGATGATTTTCAAGAAATTGAATTTGAGAATTTCTCTTTCCAATTAATTCCTACGACTCATTCCATACCTGATCCTACAGGTATTTTTTTTAAAACATTAGAGGGCAACATATATCATACAGGAGACTGGAAAATAGACAAAAATCCAGTAACTGGTTCTCCATTTGATTACCAAAATTATCAGTTACTAAAGGATGAAAAAATTGATTTACTAATTGGTGACTCAACAAATGCGGGTGTAAACGAAATTTCTCGTTCAGAGTCTGAATTAGATCCTTCATTCAATAAATTGTTTAAAAAGCTCAATGGAAGAATCGTAGTTACATGTTTTTCATCAAATATTGCAAGACTGAAAACAATAATTTCAAATGCTATTAAGCAGGATAAAAAAATATTTGTTGTAGGAAGAAGTATTAAAAGAGCTATTAATACTGCCATTGAAGAAAAATTAATTGAAAATTTTGAAATTCTTAATGAGAAAAAATTTCAAGACTATAATAAAGATAAAGTATTATTGATTTGCACTGGAAGCCAGGGGGAAAAAAATTCTGCTCTTTGGAAGATTGCAAATAATACACATAATCAAATTAAATTAAGCTCAAAAGACAATATAATTTTCTCATCTAAAGAAATTCCAGGTAATGAAAAATCAATATCTTATCTAAAAAACTCTTTTAGTTACTTGGGTTTAAATATTATTACAGATACTGATGAATTTGTTCATGTTTCAGGACATCCAGGAAAAAATGAAATCAAAGAGTTTTATTCTTTTATTCAACCAAAATCTTTAATTCCTATGCATGGAGAATATCTTCATTTGAAAAAACATCTTGAAATAGCTAAAAGTTTAAAAATTGAGAAGACTAATCTTCTTTTAAGTGGAGATTTGTGTCAATTAGATTTAATTAACAAAAACCATAAGCTCATTGACCAATTTATTATAAAAAAACTTCCTGTTGTTCAAAACCTAATTATAGAAGAAGATAATTTTATAAATGAAAGAGGAAAAATTCTTCATAATGGAGTAATAAGTATAAATTTAATTTTAAATAAAAAATTTGATATCATTAAATTTCAACTTTTTGATAAGGGCTTTCCATTTCCTTATAATAAGGAAATTATTCAAAATGAGATCAAAGATATTTTATTAAATAAAATATTATTTATTAAGGATGAAATTGATGAAACATCTCTGAGTGAATTAGTAGAGGAAGTTTCTAAAAAAACTTTTAATAGAAATTTCTCTTTAAAGCCTGAGTTGTTGATACACATATCATTGATATGAAGTTTTTATTCTTACTTTTTATTATTTGGTGGGTTATTTTCATGACAATATTACCTATTAAAAGATCTGAATTTGAAGAGGGTATGCCTAGAAAGTCATATTTAGGTGCTAAATTTTTAATTTCATTTGCTCTGTCAATGATTGTATCCTTTTTTATAATAAAATATGAAAATAATATATTTGAATACTTTAAATGAAATTATCTAACCTTTTATTTAATTCACTAAAAGAGTCACCTAAAGAAGCTAAAATTATATCCCATCAATTAATGCTGCGCTCCTCAATGATTAGACAGCACACATCTGGCATCTATACTTGGCTACCATTGGGTTTTAAAGTTTTAAAAAATATTGAAAATATTATTAGGCACAATCAAGACGAAATTGGTTGTAACGAAATGTTAATGTCTACTATCCAATCTTCGGAATTGTGGAAAAAAAGTGGAAGATATACAGATTATGGAAAAGAGATGTTAAGAATTACTGACAGACATGAAAATGAATTATTATATGGGCCAACGAATGAAGAAGTAATAACAGATTTATTTTCAGATTATGTGAACTCCTATAAAGCTCTTCCAAAATACCTCTATCATATTCAATGGAAATTTAGAGACGAAATTAGACCTCGATTTGGAGTAATGCGAGGGAGGGAATTTTTGATGAAGGATGCATATAGTTTCGATTTAACAGAGGAAAGTGCATTTGAAACTTATAAAATTTTTTTTAGAAGTTACTTAAAAACTTTTTTAGATTTAGGCTTACAACCAATACCAGTTAAGGCAGCGACAGGAGCTATTGGAGGAGATCTATCTCATGAGTTTCAAATATTAGCGAGTACAGGTGAAAGTGAACTTGCCTATGACTCAAAATTGGTTGACTCTAATTTATTTGATAAAAGTTATGAAGAAATTACATCAATGTATTCTGCTTCAGATGAAATGATTGATAAATCTAAATCTGATGTGATCGTTGGAAGAGGTATTGAAGTAGGTCATATATTTAACTTTGGCACAAAATATACTAAACCATTAGAAGGCTATGTATTAAATAAAGATGGAAAGAGGATAAACCCATATATGGGATCTTACGGTATCGGTGTTTCAAGATTAACAGCAGCCATAATAGAAGCGTTTCATGATGAGAGAGGCATCAAATGGCCTATTAACATTTCTCCTTTCAAGATAAATATTATAATTCAATCAAACTCTGATTTGAATGAAGAGATTGAGGGCATATACAATACTCTAACTTCTAAATACAACAATATTAGTCTTGATGATAGAGATTTAAGCATTGGAAGAAAAATTAAAGATTCTGAATTAATTGGAATACCTTGGACATTGATTATTGGAAACAACTATAAAGAAAAAGGTCAAATTGAAGTTATTAGGAGATCTGATGGAGATAAGGTATTTTTAAGCAAACAAGAAATTGAGAACTTTGAATTTGAACAATACACTCCATAAACTATCTTTCGCATACATTTTTAATTTTAGAAAAGATAAAGCTTTTTCAGTATCAACAATTTTATCTTCCCTGGCTTTAATACTTGGTATTTCAATATTAATAACGGTTATGTCTGTAATGAATGGTTTTAGAGAACAATTAGTAGATTCACTAAGTGGAGTGAACGGTGATATTACAATTTATGATGCTAATGAAGATAAAATTGAACAAATTAAAGAAAAAAATCCCTCAATATCTCTAGTTCAAAATGTTCAAAGTAGGGTGATAGTAAGTAATGAAAAAGGAATAGAGGGCTTATTAATGAAATCTCTTTATAAAGAGGATCTCTATAAAATACCTAAAATTAATCAAAATATATTTGAAATTGAAAGAGAAATTGACAACTGGGTCTTTATTGGAATTGAATTAGCAAGATCTTTGAATCTAAAAGTAGGAATGCCATTTCAAATTAATATTCCAGGAAAGTCTCTGACAATACTAGGGCCAGTTCTAAATTCAAAAGAACTAATAATTAAAGGAACATTTAATACAGGTGTATACGATTTTGATAAATATTTTATCTTTAGTAATATAGAACAATTTAATACAAATATAAATAGTTCAGTCATAGATATATATTTAAATGGTAATGACTTTGATTACAGTGATTTAGATGGTGTAAATTATTCTACTTGGGAGGATCAAAATCAAACCTTAGCACAAGCATTATCAACTGAAAAAAATGTTATGTTTGTCATACTATTTTTTATTATCATAATTTCTTCTTTTACAATTATTTCAAACCAGATTTTTTTTATTAAAGAAAAATATAAAGATATTATTTTGTTAAAAGCACTAGGTATACGACAATCTAAAATTTGTTTTTTATTTTTTTTAAATTCATTTTTTATTTCCTTTTTTTCAATCATTTTAGGTACCTGTTTGGGATTATTGTTATCTACAAATATTGACTCTGTTGAAAGCTTTTTATCGTATTTATTAAATTTTGAATTATGGAATAACGAAATTAGATATTTAACATCAATGCCTTATAGTGTTAGAGTAAACGATATTGTGTTTATTGTTAGTATATCTCTTTTTTCAAGTTTAATTGCATCTTATGTTCCAATATTGAGAATTTTTAAAATAAAACCAAATTTAATTTTAAGATGAGTTTATTAGAGCTAAAAAATATTTCAAAATCTTACATATCAAAGGTAGGGAGTTTTCAAGTAATTGATAAATTAAATTTGTCAGTAGAACATAACCAAAATATATTTTTATTTGGTCCTTCTGGATGCGGAAAATCAACATTATTAAATTTAATCTCAGGCTTAGACAATTCAGATAAAGGTGAAATTTATTTTAATGGAAATTTAATTAAAAATCATTTTGAGTTACTAAAAGATGATATTGGTATAATTTTTCAAGATCACTATTTAATATCTGAGCTTAATATCTTTGATAATATAAAACTTAAAAGTAATGACACCACTAAAATTGAAAACATTTTAGATTATTTTGAAATGACTGATTTTAAACTTAAGTATCCAAATCAATTATCAAATGGTCAAAAACAGAGAGTATGTGTTGCTCGATCCTTAGTAAACAATCCTAGGCTTTTAATAGCAGATGAACCTACAAGTTACTTAGATAAAGAAAATGCAAAATTAGTAATTGATTTAATATTGAGCAGTTCCAGAAAATTCAATTTATCAACAATAATTGCTAGTCATGATATTTCATTTCGACCACTATTTGATAAATCATATACTTTAGACAATAAATCAATAAAAGAATGCTAATACCACTAAGAAATTACTCTAATTATTCTATTTGTGAGTCAAATATAAAAATTGATGATATTGTCAACTTTGCAGAAAAAGAAAAATTACCAGCTATAGCATTAACAGACTATAAATTATTATCGGGTGTACTAGAATTTTCAATAAAATGTCAAAAAAAAGGTATTCAACCAATTATAGGCTTAGATGTTGATTATTTATCAATATTAAAGAATTTCTCTCGATTTACTATTATCTCTAAAAATGAAAATGGTTTTAAAAATTTAAATATTTTATCTACAAAAATAAATACAGAAAATGATTTTCAATTATCTTTAAAAAATATTAAAGATTTCTCTGATGGAAATATTTTAATTTTGGGAGGTCTATATAGTTATTTTGAGGATTTAAATATTAATAAAAATAATTTGAAAGTAATTTTAGATGAAATTAATATATTAAAGAAAACGTTTAATAAAGATATCTTTTTTGAGTTAGATGAAAATCTTGACAATAGTCTATTAAATGAAATATCTCAAAAATGTAATATTAATTGCTTTCTATCCTCATTTAGCTTTTATAAACAAGATAAAGACTTTGATGCAATTAAAATTTTACATTGTTTAAAAAATGGAGAGTATCTTCAAAATACATCATTTAAACTAAAAAATAATTATTCTTTGACTCAATTTCACCATAATATTGACAAATCTAGCCAATTAATTCAAAACTCAAATTTAATTTCAAATAAAATAAATTTTTTAATAGAGGAAAAAAAAATAACTCTTCCTAATTTTAAATCAGACTTAGACTCTGACGAAGATAAAGAAATTATTAAACAATCTAGAAGTGGCCTAGATTTAAGATTAAAAAAAATACTTTCAAATAAATCAATTGAGGAATTTAATCAACAATCTAAAATTTATAGAGATAGACTTGAATACGAATTAAATGTGATTGTTAAAATGAAGTTTTCTGGCTATTTCCTAATTGTTAGTGATTTTATCAGATGGGCCAAATCTAATTCAATTCCTGTAGGACCAGGTAGAGGTTCTGGTGCTGGTTCTATTGTTGCTTGGTCTTTATTAATTACAGATGTTGATCCAATTCAATTTGGACTTCTTTTTGAAAGATTTTTAAACCCTGACAGAGTTTCAATGCCTGATTTTGATATTGATTTTTGTAAATCTAGAAGAGATGAAGTTATTGAGTATGTTCAAAAAAAATATGGCTTTCAAAATGTTGCTCAGATAATTACTTTTGGATCCATGATTTCAAGAGGAATACTA
This sequence comes from uncultured Alphaproteobacteria bacterium, assembly GCA_902516235.1. Taxonomy (GTDB): domain Bacteria; phylum Pseudomonadota; class Alphaproteobacteria; order HIMB59; family HIMB59; genus HIMB59. Next base: position 26,191 of record CABXXO010000005.1, on the reverse strand, counting down.
AAAGATATAGGTAGAGTTGAGGGAGTTCCATATTCTGAAGTAGAGAGAATGGTAAATAAAATTCCCTATAATCCTGTTCACCCTTTAAGTATTAGCGAATTAAAGGCAAATCATACTGATCAATTGGGTGATTTAGCTGACTCACCAATGATGGACAAAGCAGAGTCTATGGAAGGCGCATTAAGAAATGTATCAACACATGCGGCTGGTATAATTATTTCTTCCGATAAACTTTACGGTAATATTCCTCTTTTCAAAGATGATGACTCTGAAATTATGGCCACACAATTTAATATGAAAGACTGTGAAAAAGCTGGTTTATTAAAATTTGATTTTCTAGGATTGGCTAATCTTACCATCATCGATGAAACTCTTAAATTAATCAAAAAAATAAATAATGTTTCTATTGATCTCACTGAAATTCCTTTTGATGATGAAAAAACATTTAAGCTATTAAGTAAAGGCTATACATGTGGTGTATTTCAAGTTGAGAGTGCTACTATGGTCGACACTCTAATTAAACTTAAACCTACTAATTTAGATGAAATTATAGCTGTGTTGGCTTTGAATAGACCTGGTCCTATGCAATTCATAGATAATTTTATAAAAAGAAAAAAAGGAGAAGAGGAAATCATTTATGATCATCCTTTACTTGAACCAATTCTTAAAGAGACATATGGAATTATAGTTTATCAAGAGCAAATAATGAAAATTGCCCAAGTAATATCTGGATACACTCTGGGACAGGCAGACTTATTGAGAAGAGCAATTGGAAAAAAAATTAAATCCGAATTAATGAGTCAAAAAGACAATTTTATAAAAGGTGCTGTAAATAAAAAAATAAGAGCTAAAGATGCAGAAAAACTATTTTCTTTAATAGAGAAATTCGCAGAATATGGTTTTAATAAAAGTCATGCAGCTGCTTATGCATTTATTACTTACTATACTGCTTATCTAAAGGCACATTTCCCAAAAGAGTTTTATTGCGAACTTTTAAATAATTCATTAAATAATCCTGATAAGATTTTTGTAATACTAAATGAAATTAATGAACTAGACTTAAAAATATTACCCCCTGATATAAATTATTCTGATTATAAATTTACTGTTAAACAGGATAAAATTATTTATGGATTAGCTGCATTAAAGGGAGTGGGAGAAGAATCTATGAAAGAATTAGTTACTGAAAGAAATGCTAATGGTAAATTTAAATCTCTGTCTGATTTTAATAGTAGGCTATCTAGATCAGTTCTTAACAAAAGGCAAATAGAAAAACTCATATTGTCAAATTCTCTAAATACTCTTTATTTAGATATTTCGAAGCTATTTGCTAACGTAGAAAACATTATCCAAAAAAAATCTGGTGCAACCTTATTTAACGATTTTTCAGATAACCAATTTTTTCTAAAAAAAGATTATTTGCCAATTGATCAAATTAAAGCAGAATTTGAGAGCTATGGTTTTCTTTATTCTCAAAAAAAGCAAACAAAAATATTATCTAATCTAAATCGTTTCTCTTTTAAGGAAAAAATTTTATCAAAACTTGAATTTTTAGATGATTTTTATTTTTATATTGTAAAAGCTCAATACAAAACTACTAAGAATGGTAAAAGGTATATTCTCTTGAATGTAATTAATGAAAGCGGTTTTTTTGATTTGAGACTATTTAATGATAATTTTGATATTAAATCATTACACACAAAATATATAAAAGCTAAGATCAAATCAGTGATTAAAAATGATTTTTATAATGTAAATATTGAAAATTTATTGATTGTCGATGATAAAGATTTAGTAAAACAAATTAGTAACATTTCATACCAGGAGCTTTTGGATTTAGATAAAACAGCTAACTTTAGGAATATTAGGGTTCATAATCATAATAAAATTATAAATATTACTTTGAATTAACTCTTGATTCTTGGAATTTATTCTTTAAAACTTCAAAAAAAACAGGTTAGCAGACATCCGGTGCCTTTTTTTGGTTTCCATTCTGTTAACTAAAGCTTAACCGGAGGGAATAAATGAACTTAGAAATATCTCTTGAGGACCTTTTAAAGAATGGTTCTCACTTTGGCCATAATAAAAAAAGATGGAATCCAAAAATGGATAAATATATTTATGGTGAAAAAAATGGTACACACATTCTAGACTTAAGAAAATCACTTCCTTTAATTGAGAATGCTTTAAAATTTGCTTATGAGTCATCAAAGAATAAAAAGAAATTTTTATTTGTCTCTACAAAAAAACAACACAGCGAAATTGTTGAGAGTATTGCAAGAGAAACTAATAATTATTTTGTAAATTTCAGGTGGCTTGGTGGGATGATTACTAACTGGAATACTGTTAAGAATTCTATTAATACACTAAATAATTACGAAAATATTTTAAATTCTGATGAAACAGTTTTTACTAAAAAAGAATTATCAGATATTGAAAAAAAGAAAATTAGATTAGATAAAACATTGGGAGGTATTGTAGAAATGAAAACAACACCCGATGTCATTTTTATCATTGATACTAATAGAGAACATATTGCAGTTTTAGAGGCAAAAAAACTAGGTATACCAATTATTGGTATTGTAGATACTAATTGTGACCCGGAATTAATTGACTATCCTATTCCAGCAAATGACGATGGTGTCAAATCAGTACAATTTATTCTTGATAATTTTAAAAAGGTCCTAACCACAACTGAAGATAAAGCCTCAACTGAAAGCAATAACAAAAATGAGTAAAATGGAATTAATAAAAAAACTTAGAGATGTTACTGGTAGTGGTATCGTTGATTGTAAAAAGGCTTTATCAGAAAACGAAAATGATATTGACTCTTCAATTAAGTGGCTAAGAGAAAAGGGGATTCTTAAAGCACAAAAAAAACAAGACAGAGAAACAAACGAGGGTGTTATTTCTTTTTATAACAATACATCACACACTAATTTTACTGTGTGCAAAATAAAGTGTGAAACTGATTTTGTCGCTAAAAATAAAGATTTCTTAAGTTTCGCAGAGACTCTATCAAAGGCCATACATGAGAATCAAAATATAATTGATAATGGAGTTGATAAAGACTTAGTTTATTTAAAAATAAATGAAAAATCTTTAAGTGATTGCCTTACAGATCTTATCTCTAAAATTGGTGAAAATATTCAAATAGTTTCTTACAAAAAATATTACTCAGAAAAATCTATTTTTATAAGCTATCTTCATAATAAATATAATTCTAGTTGCTCTAAAATTGGCTCAGTAGTTGAAATCTCAACTGATAATAAAGATTTAGCGTTGAAATTAGTTGAAGAATTAAAAGTTATTTCAATGCAAATATCTGCAATGAAGCCAATGGGCATAGATGAAAATTCAATTAATCCAAAAATTTTAGAGGATGAAAAAGATATAATTTTGAAACAAATGAATAATGTCCCTGAGGATAAAAAAGATCAGATTATCAAAGGTAAATTAAATAAATTCATAAAAGAAAATACTCTTTTAGGACAAGCATTAATTACAGATCCAAAGAAGAGTGTTAGTTCATTTTTGAGTGAAATATCTAAAAATAATAATATTACCCTTAACATAGCATCTATGGATTTATATACTATTTAATAATATGTACAAAAATATCATGCTAAAGATATCTGGTGAGTCTTTAGCAGGATCTAATGAGCAAGGTTTCGATTTTAATATACTAAACGATCTTGCAAATAGTATAAAAACACTCCAGTCAAAAAATTTAAAAATTTCCATAGTTTTAGGTGGAGGAAATTTTATCAGAGGTTCATCTTTTTCGAATGGTGTTGTAGATAGAGTTACTTCGGATTATATGGGCATGTTAGGAACAGTTATAAATTCTTTAGCTTTACAATCAAATCTTAAAAAAATAGGAGTAGATTCTAGAGTTATGACTGCAATAAATATTAATAGAGTCGCGGAACCATACATTAAAAATAAAGCTTCAAGTCATTTAGATAAAAACCGTGTTGTAATTTTTGCCTCAGGAACTGGCAATCCCTTTTTCTCTACTGATACAGCTGCAGTACTTCGAGCTTCAGAAATGAAATCAGATGTTATTTTCAAAGGTACAAAAGTAGATGGAATTTATGATAGAGATCCCATTAATAATTCCGGTGCAAAAAAAATACCAGAGATTTCTTATTCAGATTACCTTAATAAAGACATTAAAGTAATGGATGCGACAGCAATAAGTCTAGCAAAAGATAGATCTTTACCAATAATTATTTTCTCTATTTTAAAAAGCTCAAACATTTTGGATATAGTTGCAGGAAATGGCTCATTTTCAATAATAAAGGAAAGTTAATATAATGTTTAATAAAGAAAATTGTTCTTCAGAAATGAAACTTAGTATAAATGCTTTTTCAATTGAGCTAAAAAATATAAGAACTGGTAGAGTTTCTCCAGATATTTTAAAAACAATAATTGTAGATAGTTATGGTTCAAAGACTCCTTTAACACAACTTTCAAATATAAATAATCTTGATAACATGACTTTAAATGTAAGTATTTGGGACTCTTCGTTAGTTAAAACTATTGAAAAAAATATATTAGACTCAAATTTAGGAGTAACACCACAAACAGATGGTAATAATATACTTCTAAAATTTCCAGAATTAACTGCTGAAAGAAGAAAAGAATTAGTAAAATTAGTATCAGAGATATCTGAAAAATTCAAAGTCTCTATAAGAAATATTAGAAGAAAATTTCTTGATGAAATTAAAAATTTGGAAAAGGAAAAATCAATATCTATTGATGAAAGTAAAAAATTTCATGATGATGTTCAAAAAATTACTGATTACTCAATTAAAGAAATTGCAAATATAACAAGCTCCAAAGAGCAAGAAATACTTAAAGTCTAATTTTGAGAAATAGAGTTAATCATATTTCTTTTATAATGGATGGTAATTATAGATGGTCAAAAAAAAATAATATGCCAAAATATGACTCATATAAACATGGCGCAAATAAATTATTAGAATTAACTAAGTTTGCCTTTGAAAAATATGATATAAATTATGTATCTGCCTTTGCGTTATCAAAGCATAATCTTAAAAGAGGATCATCCATTATTAAAATTATAAAAATGGTACTCTATGAATTTCTTGAACTTAATAAAGATAAAAATAATCACAATTTTAACATTCTTTTTAAAGGAAATCTTAATATTTTTCCAAAAAAATTAGTTAATGACCTTAAAAATTTAGAAAATACCAAATTTAAACACAATTTGATTATATATATAAATTATAGTGGTAAAGATGATATTCTTTCAGCATCTAAATTATTAAATAAAGCCATTAGTATTAATGATAAAAATTTTAAAAAATCTCTAAAATCTTCATCTATTCCAGATCCTGATATGCTAATAAGAACAGGTGGTTTCAAACGTTTAAGTGACTTTTTTTTGTACCAAGTTTCTTTTACAGAATTTTTTTTTACTAATACTCTTTGGCCAGATTTAAAAAAGTCAAATATTAAAAAATTTATTAAACAATTTAATGAAATAGATAGAAAATTTGGTAATTGATATAAACAGAGCAACTATTGGTGCTTTAATAATAACATTTTTTATCTTTAATTATTTTTTTCAATTTGATTATCTTGTCTTAATAATACTATCTATGTTAGTTATATATGATTTAAATAAGTCAAATTTTTTAAATAATTTTTATGATTATGTATTTTTAATAATATTCTTACTAACTTTACCTATCATTTATTTTAATTATAAAGTCATAGTTTTTTTTAATTTTTTAGTTATTCTTTCATCGGTTGTAATTTTATTTAAACCGAATTTTTATGGAAAAAAGATTTTCTTATTTGTTATTTTAATCTTTATTCAAAATTTCTTTGCTGTGTTATTAAATAGTAGAGAAGTATTTTATTTTATTTTTTTTATTGCATTTTTTAACGATACAATTGCATATATCTTTGGTAAATCGATAAAAGGTCCACTTATTATTCCTAATATAAGTCCTAAAAAGACTTGGTCTGGTACCATATTATCTTCTCTACTAACATTTATTATAATATTTCTATTTGATTATCCTTTGATTTTATCAATTTTACTTTCATTATCTTTATTTTTAGGTGATATTTTTTTCTCATTCATAAAAAGGAATTATAATTTGAAAGATTTTTCAAATATATTAGGTGGTCACGGTGGAATATTAGACAGATTAGATAGTATGTTTATATTTATCATTATTATAAATTTTTATATATGAAACTCATACCTAAAATTTGTATTATAGGCTCTACAGGCAAACTTGGCACATCTTTATTAAGTTTCTGTAATAAAAAAAATATTAATATATTTTCAATTACTGGATATAAAAACAAAAAAAAATTAAAACTACAAAGAGATCGTTTTGATATTAAAAATTCATTCTTACTTAGTAGTAAAATTGAGAATGAAAATTTTAAAAAATTTTTAAAAACACATAAAATAGACATTATATATTTTTTGGATTATGGATATGAGTCAATCTTGTACGCTGAAATATTTTTAAAAAATAATAAAAACTCTATTCTCGCCATTGCAAACAAAGAAATGATTATTGCTGGTGGCAGCTTATTAGTCGATAAAATTTATGTATCTAAAAATAATTTGATACCATTAGATTCTGAACATTTTTCAATATTTAATTTGAATATTAAAAATGAAAATATTAAAAAAATATTTATTACTGCATCAGGTGGACCTTTCTATTTTAAAAAAAATATAAATCTAAATAAGGTAAGTAAAAAAAAAGTACTATCACATCCTAAATGGAAAATGGGTATTAATAATTCAATAGACTCTTCAAATTTTATTAATAAAATTTTAGAAATATATGAACTGTCAATTATTTATAAAATTAATTTAAGTAAAATTGATTTTTTAGTATCATCAGAGGCATATGTACATAGCGTAATCATCAATAATGATAATATTATTAATATAAATTGCTTCAATAATGATATGTTAATAACTTTAATAAAACCTTTGGAAAAATTTTACTCAAATTTATATAAAGTAAATCAAAATATTTTTTTAGACTCTGATAAATTAAAAATAGAGAAATTTAATGATAAAAGATTTAAAATATATAAATATTTAAGTTATTTAAAAAAACTATCTCACTCTGAGCAAATTTCTTTTATGATTTTAAATAATATTGCTCAGAAAAAATACTTAAATTCTAAAATTGAATATAATAATATTATTGATTTTATTATGTATAATTTGAAAAAATCAAAAAATAATTCAGATTTTATATCATTTAATGATACGATTAATTTTATTTATTCTTTAAAAAAATATTATGATGTCTAAAATTAAAATATTAAAGATACTAGTTTTTTTTTTATTTTCATTGCTATCTGCTAACTCTTACTCAAATAATCTAAAAATTGATGGACTTTCAAAGTTGAATGTTAATGATTTACAAGCATTGACAAATATAGATTTAAACAAAGAAAATTTTACAGACTCGGATATTAATAAATTAATAAAAGATTTTTATAAATCTGAACTTATTTATGATTTGACACTAAAAGATGAAGGTGAAATTTATTACATATCAATTGAAGAAAATAACTTAATAGAAAATATTTATATAAATGGAAATATTAGGATAGATGACGAACTAATCATAGAAAATATAAATCAGAAAAAAAATACATTTATTGATAAAAGTTTCATCAACAGCGATCTAAATCTTATAAAAAATATATATAAATCAAAAGGCTTTAAGTTTGTAAATGTTGTCGCCACTACTGAAAAATTTTCTGAGGATAGAGTTAATCTAATTTATACGATTAATGAAGGAGCACAAAATAAAATCAAAATTATTAATTTTATTGGAAATTCTTCTTATTCAGATCAATATTTATCATCATTAATTAGCACTAAATCTCTTAAATTTTATAATATATTTTCATCTGGATCTAATCTTAACGATGATAATTTTGTTTTTGATAAAAATAAAATTATTATTTTTTATGAAAATAAGGGTTTTTTTGATGTTAAAGTAAATTATGATATTACCAAAATATCTAATAATTCATATAATTTAACTTTTTTTATTGACGAAGGTAATAGAATAAAAATAAATGATGTTGTTTTTAACTTAAATAATTCTGATCTCTTAGACCAAATTTCTGAAGAAAAAGATTTTTTTATGAAAAATCTAAAAAAAAACGATAATTTTTATGATAAGCAATTAGTAAATAGTTTTTTATCATCTATAAATAATTTGTTAGTAAAATTTAACAAATTTAATTTTATATATCAAAGCAATATTGAAAATAAAAATAATACACATAATTTAATTATTTATGAAAAAAATGTTGAGCCAGAAATAATTAACTCTATTTCAATTTATGGAAATGATATAACTAAAGATAAAACTATAAGATCTAAATTAAATTTTCAACCAGGTGATTATTTCAATCAAAATGCAATTGATATTACTGAAAAAAATCTTCTAAAATATAAGTATATAAACAACATAAGTATTTCTAAAAAATCAAACAAAGATAATGCTGATGTTACCATTAATATTGATGAAAATAAAAAAACTGGTCAGATAATGGCTGCTGGAACTTTTTCAGGTGATGTTGGTGCAGGTTTATCTTTGGCTATAAAAGATAATAATCTTTTTGGTACTGGTAATAATCTTGATACAGAATTTATGATTAACGAAGAGAATACTTTATTTATGGTTTCATTAGTACACTATCCTATTGCATCATCTAAAATTAATAATAGATATTCAATTTTTAATACGGAAAAAGATTTAACAAATTCTTTTGGTTTTAAATCAAAAGAGCAAGGTCTTTCATATTCATTAAATTTAGAGATAGATGAAAAAACAAGCGTTTCATCAGGCTTTAGTTATAAGAGCTCAAATAGAAATTCTCCTTCACAGGATATATCTGCAATCAATGATAATATTGGCACATTTGATGTTTATACTGTTGATTTGTCTATAAGTTATAACACTACTGATGACTTCCTTTATCCAACTAACGGCACACTTAATAAAATTTACTTTGAATACTCACCAAAAAATATATCAGATGATAGTTTTTATAAAGTCTTAATAAGAAATGATTTATATCGTAAATCTAAAAATTCTAATCGTTTTTTATTCCTGTCAAATGATATTGGTATATCAGATTCCTTAGACAATGAACTTAAAACATTAAATGCTTTTAGCTTAGGTGGTTTAGATTTTAAGGGTTTTGATTATAGAGGTATTGGACCAAAGACTGATAATATTTATCTTGGTGGAAATAAATTTTTTACCTCGACCATAGGTGTGGGAGGATCATTTTTATTCGATGATAAAGATAATATTAATACAAAATTTTTCTATAGTACGGGTTCAATATGGGATAGTGATTATACCTCAGAAAATGATCTCGAATTAAGGTCTGCAGTAGGTATTTCTTTTGATATCTTAACCGCTATAGGCCCAATTTCATTTTCATATGCAATCCCAGTTGATAAAAATAGAGATGATACAACCAGAGAATTCAATTTTACAATAGGAACTTCCTTTTGAATATTCATGTTAAAATTCAATAGAAGTGAATTTCTTTTCATTAGAAATAAATTAAACATTAACGATATAGTAAATTTTTTAAAAATTAATATTTTGGATAAAAGAATTTCTTCAAATTTTGATATTAAAGATATTTCTTCTACTAATAATTTAAGAGAGTACTCAGTTTTATTTTTAGAAAATAATATTAAATTTAATAAAAAAAATCTTAATAATATTATCCTTATTACAAATAATGTGAATATATTTGAGGATACAAACTATAAAGATGTTATTTTTGTTAAAGATTTAAATGATCCATATAATATTATTATAAATTACATTTATTCCCATGATGATAGTTTAGATTATTTAGATGAATTTGATTTAATTGATAATTCTCTTATATCAAAGAATGCTCATATTCATAAATCTTCAAAAATATTTAATAATTGTGTCATTGGAAGGGGTGTTAATGTAGGTCGAAATTGTGTGATTAAAAATAATGTAGTTATTAAAAATACTATAATTAAAGATAACGTTACTATCTGTGATAATTCATCGATAGGCACAACAGGTTTTGGTTTTGATTTAAAAAAAAGAGGTACCAACTCTCTCAATCCTCAAATCGGTATTGTTATAATAGATAACAATGTTCATATAGGTTCGTCATGTACTATAGATAGAGGTAAGATTGATTATACTTACATCGGCAAAAATTCAATGATAGATAATATGGTACATATAGCTCATAATGTCCAGATTGGAGATAATGCTTGCATTGCTGCCCAGACAGGTATTTCAGGAAGTGTTGAAATTGGTAATAATGTCACTGTGGGAGGGCAAGTTGGTTTTGCTGGACATATAAAAATCGGACAAAATGTTGTAATAGCTGCAAAAAGCGGTGTAACAAAGAATATTAAAGATAATTCTGTTGTTGCTGGTTTTCCAGCCATTGATATAAAAGAGTGGAAAAGAAAAATTATTAAAGAGAAAAATAATGGACATTAATGATATCCAAAAAATTTTACCACATAGGTACCCTTTTTTACTTATAGATAAAATTATTGACTTTGTACCAGATATTTCTGCACATGCAATAAAATGCGTCACTATAAATGAGCCATTTTTTCAAGGACACTTTCCTAATAGGCCTCTTATGCCAGGTGTTTTAGTTATAGAAGCTATTGTTCAAGCTGCTTGTTTTACAGTGGCTATGCATTTGAAAGACTCTATGCAAAATCCAGGAGTATCTTTCATGACAATTGATAAGTGTAAATTTAGAAAGCCAATAATGCCAGGTGATGTATTAGATCTGAAGGTTAATCGCCTAAACAAAGTTAAGAATGTTTACAAATTTGAAGGTAAATGCTTTGTAAATGATGTTATACATGCACAATGTATATTTTCAGCGATGATACATGACGTCTCTGATTCATCAAAGTAGCACAGTAGGTAAATCTGTTAAATTAGGAAACAATGTAAAAATTGGTCCTTTTTGTAATATTGATGGAAACATCTCAATTGGTGAAGGAACAATATTAAAATCACATGTTTCCATAACTGGAAATACGACTATAGGTAACAATAATATTTTTCATCCTTTCTCCAATATAGGATGTGATCCACAAGATCAGAAATATTCCGGAGAAGAAAGTTTTTTAGAGATTGGAAATTCTAATACTTTCAGAGAAAATATTACAGTAAGTAAAGGAACCAAAGATGGTGGTATGTTAACAAGTATAAAAGATAATAACCTTTTTATGACTGGTGTGCACATAGCTCATGATTGTAAAATAAATAATAATAATATTTTAGTAAACCAAGTAACACTTGGAGGGCATGTAAATATTCTTGATAATGTTGTAATAGGTGGTTTATCTGCAGTCATACAGTTTGTAACCATTGGTTCTTATTCAATGATTGGAGGAATGAGTGGAATTGATAAAAATGTATTACCATTTAGTTTAGCCATTGGTAATCGAGCAAAATTGAGGGGTTTAAATTTAGTTGGAATAAGAAGAAATAATTTTAACAAAGAAGATGTAAATAAAATTAGTGCTTTGCATGAAAGATTTATTGGTGAAGATATCAATTTTTCAACTAATGATAAAGTAGAGAGTATATTTTATGAATATAAATCAATCTTGAATGAAAAACTTGGCCACATACAAAAATGATATTTGCTTAATAGCTGGTTCAGGATTATTTGTAAATGAAGTAGCTAATTATTTAAATTTTAAAAAATTATTAGGCCAAATTATTATTATTAATAAAAATAAATCTCTTGAAAAAAATTTCAAAAATAATTATGAACAATTTAATGTAAAAAACTTAGAAAAAATTATTTCATTTATAAAATCTAGAAATCTAAAAAAAATAATTGTAATAGGATATGTAGACCTTCCATCACTTGATAAAATTAATTTATCATTTAAATCAAAACTTTTAATTTCCAAGGATATATTCCTTAATAATATTAATGACCAATCTAAAATTTTGAAGAAATATTTATTAAATAATAAATTAGCTCTACTTTCACAAAAAAAATTATTAAAAGAAATGCTTGTTACTAGAAATGATGAATATGTTCATAAAGAAAATAAAAAAATTGTAACTCAATTAACAAAAAAAAAGGTTTTTATTCGAAAATTATATTCAATGAATATTGGACAATCATTTATTTTTAATGGTGATAGGTTAATAGCAATGGAGGATATTTTTGGCACTAATGATATGATTACTAGGATAGGTAAAATTAGTTCTAAATTTAATAATTTGATTTTTGTAAAGTCCAAGAAATATGATCAAATAGATGAAATTGATTTTCCTGTAATAGGCTTGGAAACATTAAAATTATTAATTAAGTATAAATTTCGAGTTATTTGTTTATTTAAGAATAATATTTTGATCTCAGAAAAGGAAAAATTCTTAAAGCAAATTAAAACTAATAAAATCTCTTTATTAGTAATGTAATGAAGGTCTTATTTATTACTCTTGAACAATCTGGTAGACAAATTCTTAAGTCACTACTTGATGAAAAATTTTTTAATACCAATAAAAATCAAATATTTACCTTTGGAATGCTTGATAATTATAAAAACTTTAATGATATCACTAATATTAAAATTAATTCTATTATGGGATTTGTAAATATAATATTAAATTTAAAATATCTTTTTAAGTTAAGACGAAAGCTTAATGAAGTTGTTATAAATAACTCATTTACTCATATTTTTTTTATTGATTCATTTGATTTCTCAAAATTTTATACAAAAAAATTTAAATCAAATAAAATTAAATATTGTCAAATTGTAGGTCCTTCTGTTTTTATATGGAAATCAAAAAAAGCTAATTTTATAAATAATAATTTTGATAGAATTTTTTCAATATTTAAGGTTGAACAGCCATACTATAAACCAAATCTCTATCGATATATAGGACATCCTTTAATGAATAAAACTCATTTTTCTAATAGTTATGATAAATCTTTGAAGAATATTGGTTTTTTTTTAGGTAGTAGACGTCAAGAGATATATAATAATATATTAATTATAAAGGAGCTTCTATATAGTCTAAAAGACCAAAGAGACCTTATTTTTAATTTTTTTATTACAGATGAATTTGAATATTTTATAAAAGATACTTTAAAAGAAAATTCAAATCTAATTTTTCATATTAATGATGATACGTACTATCAAAAAATCTCTAAATTAGACTTTGCTTTTGCATGTTCAGGTACTGTGCATTTAGAATTATGTTTTTCAAACATTCCCCATATAATTTTTTATAAAGCAAATTATATAAATTATTTTATTTTTAAATTCTTTGTAAGATCTCATTTTTTATCATTAGTAAATATTTTTAATAAAAAAGAAATTATAAAAGAGTATATTCAAAGCGATTTTAATGTAAAAAATTTATTACTTTTTTTTAAAAATTTAAGATCTGATGAAAAAACTTTAGTTAATTACAGAAACAATATGTTAAGAGGTCTTGAAGATAGTAATTTTACTAGTTTTCGTCCAAATATGATTATTGATTATTTAGAAAAGTCTTCTTAAGCCATAATAAATTAAATATCGATTTTTTCTCTCTATCAGGAACTTTTTTGTATGTCCTATTTTTATCACCTGTAAATAGTTGTCTTGGTCTTGTAATTTTAAATTCATTATCTTCAATCATTTCTTTCCATTGTGATAACCAACCTACTGTTCTTCCAACTGCAAAAATAGGTGTAAACATTGATGTGGGTATACCTAGAGCTTTAAGGAGTATCCCTGAGTAGAAATCTACATTTGGATAGAGATTTTTTTCTTTAAAATAGGAGTCATTTAATGCTAATTCTTCAATTTCTTTTGCTATTTCAAGATCTTTAGACTTTATTTTCAAATCTTTAAATAAATCTTCGGTGCTCTTCTTAAGTACTTTCGCTCTAGGGTCATAACTCTTATATACTCTATGACCAAAACCCATCAATCTAATTTTATTTTTTTTATTTTTAACTTCCTCTATGAAATCTTTTGGCTGTAATTCATTTGAAACTATCTCATCAAGCATATCTATAACGGCCTCATTAGCTCCGCCATGAGACTTACCCCAAAGTGAGGAAATACCCGCTGATAAACATGCATATGGGTTTGCTAATGAAGACCCTGCGGTTCGCACAGTAGATGTCGATGCATTTTGTTCATGATCAGCATGAAGAATGAATATTTGATCCATTATTTTTGAAAAATGTGGGTTTATTTCATATTCTTTTGTTGGTGTTGCAAAGCACATATGTAAAAAATTGTCTGCGTAATTAAGTTTGTTAACTGGATAAACAAAAGGTTGCCCTACAGAATATTTATATGCCATAGCAGCAATAGTTGGCATTTTTGCTAGTATTCTGTGTGAAGCTATCATCCTATGTTCAGGATCTTCAATATTTAAAGTGTCATGATAAAAAGATGATAAGGCACCTACAATTCCAATCATCATAGCCATAGGATGAGCATCTCTTCTAAAGCCTTTGTAAAATTGAATTATTTGTTCATTAAGTAAAGTATGATTTTTAATTATTTCTTCAAATTCATTTTTATCACTCTCTGAGGGCAGTTCGCCATGCATAAGTAAGTAACAAACTTCTAAATGAGAGCTATTATTAGCAAGTTCCTCGATTGGGTATCCCCTGTATTGGAGGACACCTTTCTCACCATCAATGTATGTAATTTTAGAATTACAAGCAGCGGTTGATGTAAAGCCTGGATCGTACGTAAACAGACCTGTTTTTTTGTATAAAGATGAAATATTTATTACATCAGGTCCAATAGAGCCATAAAGACCATCAAATTCATATTCTTTTCCAGTTTTAGTATCAACCAATTTAAATCTTTTTTCATCAATCATTTATATATAATAATAGCCTTTCTTTTATATTTTCAATACCAAAGAATATAAAAATTTTTTCAATTGGTATCTTAGATTCAAAATTTACTGTAATTTTTCTTATTATCTTACCAATTTTCTTTAAAGGTAGGCCATTTTTTTCAAGTATTGATACAGTATTATCATTATCATGCAAATTATTAATAATTGTATGAATTTTTTTAATCAAATCTTTTTCATTCTTATCAATTTCAAGAACTGAATTTTTTTTAAAAAAATCATAAAGTTTGACTACCTCTAAATTAATTTCTGTATATTTATGACATCTCTCTAAGATATCTTTATATATGGGCTCTAACTTAAAACTAGAAACTTGATCTTTTACATCTTTCTCTAAGTATTTATTAAAATCTGAAAAAGATAAATCTTTTAAATAATATTGATTAATAAAGTTTAGCTTTTCAATATCAAATTTTGCAGGTGATAAAACTGTCTTAGATAAATTAAAATTTGTAACAGCTTCATCAATATTTAGGTATTCAATATCATTAAAATTATTACCTAATTTGATAATAAAATTAAATATGGATTCTGCTAAGTAACCATCATTTAAGTAATCCTCAACATTAGTTATATTATGTCTTTTAGATAATTTTTTTCCTTCAATATCATGTATAAGTGGAATGTGAGCATAATGTATTTCTTTGAAGTTCAGAGCATTAGATAATATTTTTTGCTTAACCGTATTAATTGTATGATCATTACCTCTAATTACATTTGTAACATTTTCAAAATCATCATCTATTAAATTTGATAATATAAATGTGGGAGTTTTATCAGATCTAGCTATCGAGAAATCTTCTATTGTATTTGAAGGTATTTTTACTTCTCCTAGAATTAAATCATCATATTTAAAGAAATCGTTATCTTTTTTTACTCTAAACTTATAAGGTCCATCATCTGACTGATAAGCTAAATCAGTAGATATCAGTTTCTCTAAATACTCTTGATGAAAACTTAAATTCTTTGATTGATAATGTAGTTTGTCATACTGAAGATTAAATATATTTAAAATCTTTAATATTTCTTCTTCATAAATTTGATTTGATCTCTCTTTATCAGTGTCCTCAATTCTTAACAAAAATTTTCCTTTGTTCTTTTTAGCATATAAAAAATTATAAATTGCGGTTCTTAAACTACCCATATGAAAATTTCCAGTAGGTGAGGGGGCAAACCTTGTTATTATCATTAATATTTTCTAACTAAATTAACCATTTTGCCTAATATTTTAACTCTATCTTTCTTATATCTGACTGAAGAAAAATTTTTATGATCGCCAAATATCTCAATTTCACCTTTGATTAGTTTTATCTTTTTAAGGGTTATCTCACTATCATCTATTTGAACAGCGTGTATATCATTTGAATTATAATTTGTAACTTTTTCTACTATAATAATATCATCTTCAAAAATACCATACGACTCCATTGAATTTCCATGTACCTTACAAGCAATACAGTTGGCTTTATCAGATTTTATAAAATTATTAACATCAATATACTCTATTTGATCATTTAGAAAATCTATTGGCTTACCAGCAGAGATTTCATTATAGAATGGTATTACACTATTTAACTCAATAGATCTTGATTTTAATTTGTCTTTTTTTATATGACCTAATTCCTCTAGGTATTCTAAATATTGAAATATGGATGATTTTGATTTTAAACCCATATGCTCTTTCATCTCTTCATAGTTTGGAGATATCTTATTTTTTTCAATGTATTTTCTTAAAAATTCTAATAGCTTTTTTGCGTTTTTAGTCATTAACCTGATACAATCTTAATTTAGTAGTTCTATCATAATAAATTAGACAATTTGCATTTAATATATTTTTTAAATTAGAACTCTCTTGATTATTAAATATCTTAATATTTTTATTATTTCTAAATCCAAATAAAAAAGATTTTCTTTTATAGTTTTTGAAATTAAATTTAATTTTCTTAATATCTATTATTTCATGGTTAAAAGTAGATTTGTTAAAGTTATAAATTTCTATTAATGATTTTATAATTATGTTTGTTAATACAAATGATGAGCAGGGGTTACCGGGGAAAAATAAATAAATCCTATTTTGTTTTATAAATAATTTAAATGGTCTCCCTGGTTTTAAGTCGAGACCATCTATAATTAAATTAAAATTATTAAAATCTATATCATCTTTACTTTTACCAGTCCCTCCAATAATTACTGTAATATCTGATTTTGAATTATTAATTTCTTTTTGTAGTAATTTTTGGTCATCTCTTAAATGAATAGTCTTTTCAACTATTTGGTTATTTATTAATACAAAATTATTCAAATAAAAACCATTAGTGGGAAAAATAAAATGTTTTTTAGTAAATTCACTACCAGTAGATATTATTTTAAATTTTAAAGGTTTTAATATTTTAATTTTGGTTTCTTTCAGACTTTTTAAACTACTTAACTCTTTAAAAGATAAATATTTGTTTTGAAGGTTAATTTTCTCACCCTTCTTAAAGATATGGCCTTTTTTTCTAATAAATTTATTTTTTTTGTTAAAGTTAATTACAAAAGCGAAATTCTTATTAATAAATATTTGTTCTTGAGGAATAATGTATTTGATATTATTTGGTATTAAAGAACCAGTTTTAACTATCAAACACTCATCTTTATTAACTTTAATATTGTTAAAATTATTTAACTTTGATCTTCCAACTATTTTAAATTTTTTACTTATATTTGTTATAGCTATACCATCCATTGATGATTGATTAAATGGAGGTATGTTATTTTGAATTTTTATATCTGATTGAATAAAATTATTATTTTTTAAATTCTTTGTATAAATAGTTAATAATTTTTTTTTTGGAAGATAATTTGAAATTAATTTTATTGTTTTAAAAATATCATCCAATATTATTTTTACCTCCCCTTTTTTTTACAATTTCTATTTTTTCAATAGTAATTTTTTTTTTATATGATTTCAGCATATCAAAAATTGTAATAGATGCACAAGAAACACTATTTAATGCTTCTATTTCTAATCCTGTAGAATAATTTGATTTAACTATACTCTTTAACAAAATGTATTCATTTTCCTTCAAATCAAACGTTAATGAAACATAGTCTATTGGTATATTATGTGTTAACGGAATTTGATGGGATGTATTTTTGGCAGCATAAACCCCTGCTATTTTAGCTGTATGATATAAGTTATTTTGTAATTCTCTATCATTTTTAAGAAGAAGAAAAAGTTTTCTATCAATTTTTAACATAGAATGAGCTTCTGCATATCTTTTGGTTTTATTTTTTTTTGAAATATCAACCATTTCAATATTCTTATTTTTTTTATTAAAGTGCGATAAACTCATTAGGATTTATATAATTTATTTATATATTTAACTTTATCTTCATTATTTAAAATACTCCCACCAATTAAAAAAGATGATATTCCACTATTATTTTTTATTTTCTTAATATTCGATACCGTAACTCCACTCTCACTAATTATTATTTTATCATTCAATACTTTAGATAATTTAATTGATTTATTAATATCAATCTTTTGTTCTTTCAAATTTCTATTATTTATTCCAATTAATTTGGCGTCTATATCTCTAATCTTATTAGCTTCTAATATACTTTCAATTTCTATCAATACATCCAAACCAATTTTGTTTGCTAGTTGGTATAACTTTCTAATTTCTGATTTTGATAAAATTTTTGCAATCAATAATATTGCATCAGCGCCAAATTCTTTAGTTTCAAACACTTGTGCTTCATTAATTATAAAATCTTTTCTTATAATTGGTTTATTAGATATTTTTTTTGCAACATTTATATCATTTAAACTACCTCCAAAATTTTTGTCAGTTAAAATTGATATACAGCAGCATTTTGATTTATGATATTGTTCAATAACATCTTGTAGATATCTAACTTTATTAAAGCTTTTAATAGATGGACTGTATCTCTTAAATTCTGCTATAAGTGCATTTTTGTTTTTACTTAAATTACTTTCTATGGCATTCAAAAAAGAGTTTGAATTAGTAGACTTTAAATTATTTTTTTTATTTACCTTTTGACTTAAATATTCTAAGTGATTTTTTTTCTCTAAAACTATTTGATCTAAAATATTCATCATTTCTTAATTTTATTTAAATGATTAAAAGCTATTGAATTATCTAAAGAATTACTTAAAATTTCATAGCAATTATCAAACTGATAATCTGGTTTAATGGTTTGCATTGCATAGATAGAGTTAATTATTGTAATATCTCTGTAACTATCTTTTTTTCCCTGAAACAATTCAATTAATCTATTTGCATTGTAAGATGGTAAACCACCTTTGATATCTTTAAAATTTAATTTTGAGGTAAGGTATTTTTTATAAACCATGTGTGAAATTTTTTTCTTTGTAATACTTTTTTCTTTTTTAAAATAAAAATTTGTTGGAGCAAATATACTTATCTCATCTAAACCATCCTCCGAGAAAAAAATAGTAAATTTTTTATTTTTAATTTTTAATAATATTTTTGACATAATTTCTGCAGAACCTTTATCTATTGTGCCTAATATTTGAAATTTTGCACCTAATGGATTTAATGTAGGACCCATATAATTAAATATTGTTTTTATTCCTATTTTTTTCCTAACTTCTCCAACTCTACTTAAGTTAGGATAAAAAAATGGTGCATTTAAATATACAAATTTATTATTTGAAATTCTTTTAATAATCTTTTTTGAATTCTTCTCATTTGGTATTTTTAATTCAGAGATAATATCTGAGGAACCACTTAATGAACTAGCAGCCCGATTTCCATGTTTTGCTATGGGTATTCCAACAGAAGATAATAAGATTGCAACTGTGGTAGATATATTAAGCGTTTTTAATCCATCTCCACCTGTTCCACATGTATCTAAGGAATTAGGATATTGCTTAATTTTATTAGAATTTTTAAAGATGTAATTTCTTAATGATAAAAGTATATCACTATCATTAATTAATTTATTAAG
Organism: uncultured Alphaproteobacteria bacterium; assembly: GCA_902516235.1. Taxonomy (GTDB): domain Bacteria; phylum Pseudomonadota; class Alphaproteobacteria; order HIMB59; family HIMB59; genus HIMB59. The sequence goes on along the minus strand of CABXXO010000005.1, from coordinate 6,236 downwards.
TTGATGAATGATTATTGCCTGATGAGCTATATTATCTGTATGGAACAAATATTTAATTACATTTTTTATATTTCTCTTAGTAACTGTATCACCTATGTTATATTTCATATACACTCCATAAAATTATCTACAATTTTAGAACCAATAACAGTTTCAATACTTTCTGGATGATACTGCACTCCAAATATTGAAAATAATTCATGTCTAAAACTCATTATTTTTTTATCATCATCAGAAATACTAGTTATTTTTAAATTTTTAGGAAAATTATCTTTATTTAGATATAAAGAGTGATATCTCGTAGCTTGAAAATTCATATTAATATTTTTATAAATTTTACATTCATTAATTTTTTTAATATTCGATACTTTCCCATGCATGGGTATTTTTAAAGTATCTATTTCAGCACCAAAATATACACCTAGTATCTGATGACCTAAACACACTCCTAATATTGGCATAAACGAGTAAATTTGGTGAACTAGATCTAGACATTCTCCTGCATTAAATGGATTACTGGGTCCAGGAGAAATCACTACACCCTTACTATTAATTATTTTGTCAAAATTCTTTAGTATATAGTCATTCTTAATAACTAAAACGTCATCATGCTTACTTAGACAGTGATAAAGATTATAAGTAAAGCTATCGTAATTATCTATTAATGTAATCATTATATTTGATGAGCCAATTTGTATGCTTCAAATAAAGCATTAGCTTTATTAATACACTCGCTATGTTCGTTTTTAGCTATACTATCAAAAACTATACCTGCACCACTTTGAGCATATATCTTTTTATTTTTAATCATTGCTGTTCTTAGGTTGATACAACTATCCATATCTCCATTAGCATCTATATAACAGACTGATCCAGAGTAAAATTCTCTATTTATAAGTTCATGTTTCTCTAATATTTCTAGTGCTCTTATTTTAGGTGCACCCGAAACTGTACCAGCAGGTAAACCGGCAAAAAGAACATCAATTGGTGTTAAATTATTTTTTAATTCCCCTGTTACATTGCTTACTATATGCATAACATGAGAGTAATACTCTATTATATTTTGTTCAGTTACTTTTACTGTATTATTTTTTGAAATTTGACCTACATCATTTCTACCTAAATCTACTAACATTAAATGCTCTGCTAACTCTTTTTTATCATTAAGTAATTCGTTTTTTAAATTATTATCTTCTATTTCATTTTTTCCTCTTCTTCTAGTTCCAGCAATAGGTCTTAAAGTAATTTCTTTATTTTTTACTCTGATCATAGTTTCAGGACTTGAACAAATAATCTGATAGTTTTTTAGGTTTAAGAAAACAAGATAAGGAGAGGGATTAATTGATCTTAAGGCTCTATAAAAATTGAAAGGATCAATTAAATATTCATTAGAAAATCTTTGAGATAGAACAGCCTGAAATATTTCACCCACCTTGATATCTGATTTTATTTCATCTACTCTTTTTAAAAAATCCTCTCTATTTACATGATTTTTAAACTTCTTTAATTTTTTAACATTTAATTTGTATAATTTATGAAAGGGTGATTTGAGTAAAACCTCTAAAGTTTTTAAAGATTTAGTTGGAATTTTCTTATTATTTGAGACCTCAATTAAGTGAGTTTCGTTAAGAACATTATCAATTATTATTAAATTTGTTGGTTTAACAAAGTGCGCAAGTGGAATTCCAATTTCATTTTTACTAGGGTCATAACTTAATTTTGGAAGTATAAATTTACATAAATCAAAACAAATATTTCCAATAAAGACAGGGAGTGGTATATTTTGTTCATATAATGTTTTAATTTTTAAGTTCTTATAAATATTCTTTATAAAGATATCTGGTGATTTTATAATTTTTTTTCGATTATTAATTAACACATAATTATGAAAAATTTCTATATTTTGATTTACATTGAAGAGAATAATTGAATATCTTCCTTTATTATCTCCTCCAATTACAGACTCTAAAATAGAGACGTCTTTAAATTTTTTAGCAAGCTTATTGTAAATCGTAATTGTATTTTCAGTATCTAAGAAAACCTTTTTACCGTGTACGTACATATTAAAGCTGAATAAGTTGTTCGTTATCTACTTCTATGTCTATGTTATTTTTTATTTGTTTTATGATATTTGAGTATATTAAATTGACAATATTTTGTTTAATATTTAAAGAGTCTATAGATCCTATTGAATTTATATCTAAATATATAACCTCATTTGGTAATACCACTTTTAATTTTTCATCATTTTTAATAATGACAATTTTCTCCAAGTCCTCTGCTTCAATAAAATTATTTTTAATAGTGAGTGAGTCAGTAAAATAATTTACTTTTACGGTACCAGTTTTATTTAATAATTCATCTCCATGAGAGGTATCTATATTTTTTTTATAATTACTGTATGAAATTAAAAATTTTTCTTTAATGTCAATAGGTAAATCTTCTTTAAATAATTTTTTTACATTAAATTGAAATAAAAAATTATCTTTTTTTATTTCTCCAGATGATTGATTGAAGTTAATAAAATTATATTGATCTGGTATATTTTCTAAGAAATTAAAAGAATTAGAATAAAAAATTTGATTTGTACTATAACTATCAATATTTTTTATTTCATCAGTCATTTCAAAATTTTCAATCTCTAATTGTGTTAATGTGTTTATTATACCTTCATAAGCATCTTTTAAATTCAATTGATATTCATCTTTGAATGATAAAAGTTTTACATAAAAGAATTTCTCACCAATCTTAATACTTTCACTTTCATCCCCAATATTAAGTTTTTTTAAATTATCAAGCACTTGAGGTAAAATTAATTTCTCATTAACACCTTCAAATAATTTAAATTGAGAATTATTACTATTTTTGAGTTCTACAAAACTTTCATTCCTATCATTTTCTAAAATTATTTGTTCATATGTATAATTTTTAGGCTCAATAAAAGTAGTAATGTTTTCACTATAATAATTCTCTATAGTTGCGTCGGTTATAATTTCTTCTAGTATATAATTTCTCAGACTTATTTCGTTTATTGTGATTTCATATAATTCATTATCAATGTAAAACTCTTCTTCTAGCTGATAATTAATCAGACTATTATTTTTTTTAATTTCGTAAATGTTCAACTCTTTTTCTATTAGAAGTTCTGGATTAATCTCATTACCTACTAAGCTCTGTGCATCAAGACTATTATTAAATAAATCTATATATATGTTACCTTCAATTTCTTTTAGGTAATTTTGAAGGGATGCCTCATCTAAATTTCTGAACATTTCATCATTATTTAGTGATTTTTTTAAAACTACTTTTTTTGAATTATCACTAATACTAATTTTTTCGTCTAAGTAATTAATAAATACTAATTCATTTACATATTGATTTGTAAATTGAACTTTTGAAAATAACTCATCCTGTTCTGACAGATTAGAGAGCTTATTTTCAGATTTATAATTCTCATATGCTCTAGAAAATTCAATAGATGAAATCTTTTGATTCCCTACTTTCAGTACATATGTCTTACCAACATAAGATCCAAATCCAATAAACAAGAAACTTACTGCAAGTGCAGCACTAAATATAATTACAATTAATTTTTTAGTTTTCATTTTTCTCTGTATTTTGATATCAGTTAACCATATGAAATATATAATATTTAATTGGAAATCATATTTAAATATAGCCGAAAGTATGAACTTATCTAAAATTTTATCAAAGCTTCCAAATACAAAAAAGTACAAACTTATTTGTAGTCCAAATAACTTTTATAATCTCTCTCTTAAATCTAGATATCCAAAAAATATATATGCTGCACAAAATATAGATTTGCATGGTAAAGGTGCTAGCACTGGCTCTATAGATATTGAAGACTTAGTAAATAACAAGATTAAGTATTGTATTCTTGGACATTCTGAAGTCAGATCTAATTTTGGTGAAACAGATTTGATAGTACAAAAAAAAACAGATCTTTGTTTAATTAATAAAATAAAGCCCATAGTATGTATTGGAGAACCGTTAAAGATTTATAATTCAAAAAAAACCAAAGTTTTTTTGAAAAAACAAATCAATAAAATATTTAAAAAATCAAATAATTATGAAGAAGTCGTCTTAGCTTATGAGCCTCTTTGGTCAATTGGCACCGGATTAACACCCAAATTATCAGAAATTGACGATATTTTGGGATTTTTATCAAAAATATTGGAAAATTATTCTTTTAAAAAAATAAATATTTTATATGGTGGTTCGGTAAATTTATCAAATATTAAAGATATTTTAAGTTTACAAAATTTAAACGGAGTTTTAGTAGGCTCGGCTTCTACAAAATCTTCTTTTATTAAACATTTTAAATGACATTATGATAAACCTTTTTCTAATTATAAGTGCTATTATTGGAGTAGTATTAATTCTGATAATATTATTTCAAAAAACTGAAGGTGGAAGTCTTGGTTTGGGCACTCAAACTTCTCTTACTGGTGGTATGACAACAAACAAATCTTCTTTTACAGGCATGACAAAAATTACTTATGTTTTAGGTTTTGGTTTTTTGTTTTGGTGTTTATTTATGGGTGCAATTATTACAAAACAATATTCTTCTTCAACTGATTTAGAGACTATTCAGGAAGAAATTATCTTAGACGAGTCTATAGAGGAAATGATCCCAGAAGTGCCTAATCAGTGAAATTAATTTTCGTTACCGGAGGTGTTGTATCATCGCTTGGTAAGGGAATAGTCACTGCATCATTAGCCTCTCTTCTTAGAGCTCGAGGTATCAAACTTAAAATTAGAAAACTAGATCCTTATCTAAACGTTGATCCTGGAACAATGAGTCCATATCAACATGGTGAGGTTTATGTAACAGATGATGGTTATGAGACTGACTTAGATCTAGGTCATTATGAGAGATTTACTGACATAAAATGTTCAAAAAATGACTCAATATCCTCAGGTAAAATTTACTCAAGTATTTTGTCTAAAGAGAGAAAGGGTGAATATTTAGGTTCAACAGTTCAAGTTATACCTCATGTCACCGAAGAAATTAAAAATTCAATAAAAAAATCAACCAACAAAGATGACGTAATTATCTGTGAAATAGGAGGTACCGTTGGAGATATTGAAAGCCTCCCTTTTTTAGAAGCTATTAGACAATTTAAAAATGAAAGACAGCTCGACACTCTTCTAATACATTTAACTTTACTTCCTTATATAGAGACATCAGGTGAAATTAAAACGAAACCTACTCAACATTCAGTAAAAGAACTTTTAAATGCAGGTATCCAGCCTGATATAATAGTTTGTAGAAGTAATAAAAAAATTAAGAATGAAGAAATTCAAAAAATTAGTTTATTTTGTAACGTACCCACAAATGCTGTGATACCTTCTTATGATGTAGGAAGTATTTATCAAGTTCCATCACTATTATCTAAATCTAAATTAGATGACCTAGTTATTAAAAGTTTAAATATAAAATCTACAAAGAAAAAAGACCTTTCAAAATGGACAAATTTCGAAGTTTTAGAATCGAGGGCAAAAGAGGAATTAAATATATTTATTATTGGAAAATATGTTCATTTAAAAGATAGTTATAAATCCCTCTATGAGGCTATCTATCACGCTGGTGTTCATAATAAAACAAATGTTAAAATAAAATGGATTGACTCTGAAACTATAAATAAAAGAAATGTTGGAGAGTTACTGAGTAGTGCCGCAGGTATTTTGATACCAGGAGGTTTTGGAAATAGAGGTATAAATGGAAAAATAGAAGCTATTAGGCATGCAAGAGAAAATCAAATTCCTTTCTTGGGTATTTGTTTAGGTATGCAATTATCTATTATTGAATTCACCAAAAATGTATTAAAAATGAATAATTCTGGAAGTTCTGAATTTGGTAAACACACAAATAATGTCATATCCTTAATGACTGAATGGAGTAAAAAAAATCAAAAGGTTAAAAGGACCAAAGAGAATGATTTGGGAGCTACAATGAGATTGGGTTCATATCCCTGTTATATAAAAGAGAAATCTTTAGCTTCAAAAGTTTATAAAAAAAAATTAATTTACGAAAGACATAGACATAGGTATGAAGTAAACCCTAAATATAGATCATCTATTGAAAAAAAAGGTTTGGTTTTTTCAGGTTTTTCTAAAGATAAAAAATTACTGGAAATTATCGAAAATAAAAACCATAAATGGTTTTTAGGTGTACAGTTTCATCCTGAACTGAAATCAAAGCCATTTAAGCC
>CABXXO010000004.1 GCA_902516235.1 uncultured Alphaproteobacteria bacterium | reverse complement strand
GAGTTATTGGATTTAGAAAATGAACTGTTAGAAGCACAAACAGTATTATTAGATTTCGATAGACAGATAGATAACTTAATGTTGCAAGTAAGTAAATTACTTGATTTAGAAATTAAAGATGAGGATGTTAATTTTGATTACGAAATTGATGTCTCTAACTCACAAATTGATAAAAAATTATTTTCAGATTTAATGAGATCTTCTTATGGTCAATATTTATCTTTTATAGAAAATACATATTTACCTGAGTTGGAAATGAGTAAAAAAGATCTGAGACCGTCAGTCGATCTGTCATACTCTTTAAGTGAAAGCCAAAATTACTCTGCAACAATTGATCATAGAAGATCCTCTTCACTATCTTTGGTATTAACGGTACCTATTTATGATGGCTACAAAGATGAAAATAATTTTGATATAGAACAATACAATTATCAAAAAAAATTGCTTGAACATAAAGATTTGAAGAGAGATATGTTAAATACATATCTAGAGGCATGGAATAACTATAATTTTTATTTAAATAAAATTGATAACCAAGTGAAAATTATGGATACCCTGAAACTGAAATTGAAAGGCAATGAAATATTGTACAAGGCACAGAAAATTAATATCACTGAATTAATAGAAAGTCAGAACGACTTAAATGATGCACAAAATATTTTATTAGATTTGAATTCTCTCAGAAAATATTATTTAATAGACATTCTTATTTTTAACGGGGATTTAAATACAATTATTAATGGATTGGGATAGATTAAAAACATTTTATCATGTTGCTACAGCTGGTAGCATATCTAGAGCCATGGATACAATCCATCTCAGTCAATCAGCGATTACAAGACAAATACAATCTTTAGAACACAGTCTAAAGACGAAGCTATTTAAAAGACACACCAAGGGTATAACTCTAACAGAACAAGGCTCATATCTTTTTGAAGAGACTGAGAAAATATTTGCTGATTTAAATTCTATTGAAAAAAAGATAGTTGAATATAAGTCAGTTCCCACTGGAAACTTGTCTATAAACACAACAGTTGCATTTGGATCTATGTGGCTTAGTCCTAGAATAAATGAATTTATTCATGGATACCCAGAGATAAATCTTAAACTAAACTATTCTGAAGACGAGCAAGATATGCTTCGTCAAGACTATGATATTGGTTTGTGGATGAGAAAACCTAAACATTTGGACCTAGTGTCAAAACACATTGCTACTATTAAATACCATATTTATGGTTCTGCTAATTATATCAACGAAATGGGTATGCCACTTAGAAGATCTGAGCTGAATAGTCATCGTTTGATAACTTATGGTATAGGTAAGCCCTCTCCTCTCTCTGATACTAACTGGATATTAAAAACAGGAGTTAAAAAAAACCAAAAAAATAGACGACCTCATATAACCATCAATAACCTCTATGGTCTATTAGTTGCAGTTGAGACTGGTGCAGGTTTAGCTGCATTACCTGATTATATGGCTCAACATAAAGCACATTTAGTTAAAGTATTACCTGATATTCAAGGACCAAATTATGAAGTCCATATGGTTTATCATGAAAATTTAAAAGGAAGTTTAAAACTTATTGCTTTTAGAGACTTCCTTATGAATAAAATAAGTCAATGGAGATTTTGACTTTAAAAATCTCCTTATTTCATTAAAAGTAAAATATAAATATGAATAATTTATTAAAAACCTACAAATTTAGTAGTTTTAAAGTTGTCAAAGGACGTGGGTGTTATTTACACACTTCGGATAATAAAAAATTATTAGACTTTTCAGCTGGTGTCGCAGTTAATTCTCTTGGCTATAATCACCCAGTTGTAAAAAAAAGTTTACAAGATCAAATAAAAACAGGCATCACTCATTTATCAGGATCACAAATGCATGAGTTCAAGACTAAATTATCTAAATTATTATCTGAGAATTCAAACAAAGGTGATGTGTTCTTTTCTAATTCAGGTGCAGAGAGCATTGAAGCTGCATTAAAAATAGCAAGAAACTATGGAAGTAAAAAAGGCAAAGATGAGATTATTGCTATGACTTCCTCTTTTCATGGAAGAACAATTGGAGCCTTATCAGTTGGTAGTAATAAAAAATATAAGACAGATATTGGACCTGTACCAGGTAAAGTAAAGTTTTGTAAGTTTAATGATGTCTCTCATCTCAAAAAACTAGTCAATAAAAAAACAATAGCAATTATCATAGAATTTGTTCAAGGAGATGGAGGTATTAATATTTGTAGTAAGAGTTTTGCCAGAGCTATCAAAGAAATTTGCAAAAGTAAGAAAATTTTATTAATTGGAGATGAAATACAAGGTGGTATAGGTCGAACAGGTAAAATTTTTGCATACAAACATTACGGTGTTAATCCTGACATTATAACTTCAGCTAAAGGATTAGGTTCTGGTATTCCTATTGGTGCAACAATAGTAAAAAAATATATATCTAAGATAATTTCTACTGGTTTTCATGGTTCTACTTTTGGTGGAGGTATGCTTCAAACAAGGGTTTCTTATAATGTGCTGAAATCTATTAACACTAAGGCTTTTTTAGATAAAATACTAATTAATGGTGAATATTTATCAAAATTGCTTAAAAAAATGCATAACGATCATAAAGATAAAATAGTTGATACCAGATGCTTAGGTCTCATGGCTGGGATAGAATTTAAAACGAATGAAATTGCTTCAAAAACATATTCAAAAATGGCAAAAAATGGACTTATTACTACACTTATTCAGGGTAACATTATAAGAATAACCCCTCCTCTAATAATTAGCAAAAAAGAATTAAATAATGGTTTAGATATAATATCAAAATCATTGTAATTTTTTTTTTTAATTTATAAGATAATTTGAAAAATATTAATTCAATGATAAAGCTATTCATTTTAATTCTATTTTTATTTCCAAAAATATTGTTAGGTTTCACTGTAGGTGATGATGGGAAAATCTCAAATTCTTCAGAAAAATCTACATCTAATTTAAAAAGTGGTGTGTCTGGAAAATCTTATGAAACAATTAATTGGGGTAATACTGAGGAACACGGACGAGACATTAAGAAAAAGTGGAGTCAAGATGTCGAAAATGATTTTACACGTATTAATGGTTTTTCTCATAGATTTGAATTAAGAGCAAAAGAATGTGCCGGTGATGATTGCTCTAGGGGATCATACAAAGGTTCATGGGGAAGAACTGAGGCATATTTGAATAATCCTATGGATGATCAACATGCTGGTGAGATTGGGGAAAATTGGTATGCTTGGTCATTTTATATAGATGACAGTGATCTATCTTCTTTTACAGATGAACATTTAATCCAATTTGGACAATTCAAACAAAGTTTTACTTATCCAATAATAGAAGAATATTCTCATTGTGAGACTGAAAACGATAGTTATGCAGGTGTTACATTTATGTTTAAACTTAAACCTGATCATAAAGGCTTAGGTGTTAGTCGAGAATATTGTAACGAAAAAGGATTGCACAAATTAGTATCAAAATATAATTCTGTGATTGATAAGAAAAATTTATTTAATAAGTGGCATGATATAATTTTACATGTCAAGTGGGGTGAAGATGGATTTATGAAACTATTTGTTAATGGTGATTTACAATATTCCGAAATTGGATACATAAGTGAAGTAGTTTATTCATCCAAGGAAAAATTGTATGATAGTCCAGTCTTTAGGTATGGCATTTATTCAGGGAATAGACCTAAAGAATATTCTGGAAAATTAGTAGCATATTACGATGGCATTTCTAGAGCACAAAAATGCACTGATAATGAATTTAGCAATCTATTAAATGAGCTTGGTTATAACTGTGATGACCTTGGAGATAAAGATGGTTTTGTTATAAATGGTGAGCCAAGATGCTTAAATTGTAAATTTAATATTTCAGATTATACCTCAATAGCAGCAGATAAAGATTTTGAAGATGGACCATATAGAATTGAATGGTATTGGTTAGAATTAAATGATGAAGGAAATGTTATTAAAAATACTAACTTGGGCTTTGATGAGGTAATAGTAAAAAATGGAAATCTGTCATTTTCAAATTTTTTCTCTGTTCAAGATATAAGAAAAAAAAATAGGGAGAAAATAGATTTTAAAGCACAAGATGGGTTATTTAGTGTTGTAGGTAACTTAGATTTAGCCTCTGATCATACTGAACAAGTAATTATGGTTGGACCCTCTGAAAAAAATGAAGAAGGACATTACTACATTGATGGATTTTGGACTGAATTAGAAAAAATTGGAATTCTTTTTAAACGTTTGAATTAATAATCAAGAGATTGTTTTTGAAAAACAGTACCAATGCCGTCCTCTGTTTCTAATTCAGTAAGTAGTGCATTTTTTATTTCTCCACTGATTATATGAATTTTTTGGACTCCTTGGTTGAGAGCTTTAAGAGAATTTTCAACTTTTATGATCATGCCATTGCTTATAATTTTTTCATCAAATAGTTTTTTAGCAACATTCTCATCAACAGCAGATATTCTTTCACTATTTTTATTTTTAATATAAGGAACATCGGAAATAAAAATAAGTTTACTTGCTGATAAATTAATTGCTAATTCTGTAGCAATAGTATCGGCGTTAACATTTAATACTTCAGAAGTATTTTTATCTAAAACTAAACTTGGCATAATTATCATATCGTGTTCTTTAAATAAGTTTTTAATTTGTAAAGCATCAACAGACACAACATCACCTACCTGACCATAATCAATCTCATCTACTACTTCTCTTCTCTTTGCAGCAATAAAGTCTTTTTTAGAAATAGGAATTGGAAAATTTCTAATATTATATCGCGAGCTTAAACTAAAAATATCTATTAAAATTTGACCAGAAATTTTCTTTGCTGCCTCTATATCATGAGATGAAGTTATTCTTCTTCCATTTAATTTTTTTGGTTCTATACCATGTACGTTAATCATATAATTATCTAGCTGTCGACCAAATCCAAAGACCAACACTACTTTTAATTTAGAAATAGAATTTAATAGTTCTTTGATATCACTGATAACATTATCGATATTTTCTTGATTATCACAAATTTTACCACTTACTTTAATTACAAGAATAGAATTTTGTAATATGGACTGATAAAAACTTTGATTTTTAATCATAGGTATAAAGGTATTATTTGATTTAATCCAAGTGCTTGATCCTGGTCAAAGGTGAGGTTCATGCATTCTACAGCGTTACCAGAAGCACCTTTTACTAAATTATCTAAACAGGCTTCAACAACAAAATGATTCTCATCTTTAAAAGACACTGAAATATCACAAAAGTTTGAACCAACTACATTTGAGAGTTTGGTATTATTTTGAATTCTTATAAAAGGAGCGGATTTAAAACAATCTGCCAAACATGAGTCTAAAAATTCATTATTGATGGTTTCTTTTGTTTCAATATGACTAGTTAAATATATACCTCTTGAAAAAGGCCCTGATAATGGGACAAAAGATAGGTTTTCTCTTAAATTTGGAAAGGATTGATAAATTTCAGCTAGGTGTCGGTGTGAGTTGATATTATAAGAAAATATATCTTTAGATCTTGTCGAATGATGATTTTTGTTTGTTGGATTTTTTCCACCACCACTAGATCCTGTAATAGCAGTTACAGATACATTTTTAATTATGGAGTGAAATGGTAATAAAGATAACTGTGTTGTTAATGCAAAACATCCTGGGTTAGAAATATTTGAAGATTTTTTTATTTCATCGCCAGAATTTTCAATGAAGCCATATTGAAACTGACTCTGAGTATTGACATCAAAATTAGATTTATAATATTTATTATAATCTTCTTGATTAGAAATTCTAAAATCAGAACTCAGATCTATAATTTTAACTTTTGATATTAATTCTTTTACATATTCATGAGCTGATCCGTGAGGTAATGCTAAAAAAACACAATCTAAATTTTTAAAATCATCTAAATTTTCTGTTTGTATGTCTTTTAAATTTAATGATTGTAAATGAGGAAACTCCTCATCAATCGATAATTCTCTTTGAAATATTTTTGAAAGCTTTACATTTGGATGCATAGAGAGAATTCGTATTAATTCTATGCCTAAATATCCATTAGCTCCTATTATGCCTACTTTAATCATTATTAATCCTATTAATTATTTTAGCAAAAACATTGACATGGTTAGTTGAATTATAAATATTTAAAAAGTCTGAATTAGGTATAGAAAATTTATCAATAGATTGTTTGTAGGCAGAGACATTATTTGTTACAGGTCCACTTATAATCAATAATTTATCATCTAGATTATTTGATTTTAGGTTCTCAATTATATTTACTGCCCCTGATACATCATAAGCACAAATAATAATTACTTCGATTGACTCCGTAATTTCAGTATTTTGAATGATTTCCTTGGTTCCATAATCTCCATGATAGCCATCTCCTAATTCCATTAAAATTATTTCTGCATCTTCTGACATATCACTAATAATAGAGGCTGAACAATTTTGTATAGTTTCTTTTTCATTCATACAGGTACTAGGAAGACCATAATCTACAAAATCTGATGTTTTATAAGCTCCATTATCTTCATAAGAGTATAGATCTTTCTGGGAAGCAGTGCCTGCTAACTTACATGCATTAATTTTCTTATAATAATTACTGAGTGTTTTAATTATAAAGGAAGTTACTGTCGTTTTTCCTGAGTCTATACCAGTGCCTATGACAGCAATAGATGGAACTTTGTTCTTTATCTTCTTTTCTTTAATTTTAGAATAATCAACTAAATTCAATTGTTTATTTGTTTTATCTATAATAGATCCAAGCACTTCACATTCTGTAGCCGGGCCTAAGAGAATATTGAAATCTTTACAATTACCAATGACCCCTCCTAAATTTAAAATATGAATTTTATCGTGTTTATTTAATTCAGAGGGAACAGATCCTGTCATTCCAGAGGACGCAATCCTATTACCTAAAGCACCAACGATAATATCTCCTTCGGTTAATTCAGTAATTCTTCCAGAAATTAGCTCTAACTTATTGTAATTAGGATTTACTGAAATTACTTTGACTGCAATTAGTCGCCCTTGATTACTATCAATCAAATCTGAGATACTCAATTCATTAATATTATTAATGTTTTTAAGAACAGAGCCTATTTTTTTTGTATTAATCATCTTAAGGTTGGTTTTATATAATTATCAAGAATATAAGCAATATTTTATTTAATTGATAATTTGAAGGAAAATTAGACTAAAGCTTTAAATTTCGAACATTTTTCGCTGCTTGGCGGATTCTCTGTTCATTTTCTACTAAACCTATTCGCACAAAACCCTCACCATATTCGCCAAAAGCAATACCTGGTGAAACAGCTACTTCAGCTTTTGTCATTAAATCCTTAGCAAATTTTAAAGATCCCTTATTTTGGTATTTTTTGGGTATTGGTGCCCATGCAAACATACTTGCTTTGGGACTGGGGATGCTCCAACCTGATCTTGACATAGACTCAACTAGGACATTTCTTCTGCTCTCATAAATAGACCTAATTTCAGAAACGCATGATTGAGATCCGTTTAGAGCAGTAGCTGCTGCAACTTGAACAGGTGTAAATGCTCCATAATCTAAGTAGGATTTGATTTTAGTTAAAGCTTCAATTAGTTTTTTATTCCCAACAGCAAATCCTATTCTCCAACCAGCCATAGCATACGTCTTTGACATCGAAGTAAACTCAACAGCAATATCTTTGGCTCGATTAACTTGCAAAATTGAGGGTGGTGGTTTCTTATCAAAGTATATTTCTGCATAAGCTAGATCAGATAAAACATAAACATTATACTTTAATGCCATCTTAATTATTTCCTTATAAAAATCTAAATCAACCACTTGCGCTGTTGGATTAGATGGAAAAGAAACTATTAATGCTACAGGTGAAGGTGTACTATTTCTGATAGATCGATCTAATCTTTCTAGGTATGTTTCAGGATCAAAAATACCATCTTTCATGGTTTGTAGATGTCTTAATGAAGCGCCCGCTATGATAAATCCATAAGGGTGAATAGGATATGAAGGATTAGGTGAGATAATAATATCACCAGGTGTTGAAATTGCTTGAGCTAAGTTAGCCAAACCTTCTTTAGATCCTAAAGTTACTATAACTTCACTGTCAGGATTTAATTTAACACCAAATCTTTTTTGATAATATTTAGCTTGAGCTTTTCTTAAACCGGGCACACCCTTACTCATAGAGTATCTACCTGTTCCTGGTTTATCAGTCACTTCTTTTAATTTGTCTCTAATATGCTTTGGTGTTGGCATGTCTGGATTGCCCATGCCAAAATCAATAATGTCTTTACCGTTTTTTCTTAGTTTTGCTTTAAGTTTATTTATCTCTCCAAATATATAGGGAGGTAAACGATCAATTCTGTTAAAATCTTGCTTCACAATATTTAAAATAGATTTTTTTATAAATATCTAAAGTATTAAAATATTAAAAATTTTTTTTTAGGCTAGTTCAATTTCACCTCTAAAAAAAGTTATTGCTTCTCCCCCTATGAGAACTCTATCATTCATATCTGTGCAATGAACTTTTCCACCTCTTTCAGAAATTTGAAGAGCAATCATCTCTTTTTTATTGAGTTTTTTTGACCAATATGGAATTAATTCACAATGAGAGGAGCCTGTTACAGGATCTTCAGGGATGCCTAATTTTGGAGCAAAATTCCTTGAAACAAAATCTGACTCATCTCCTTTTGCTGTAATTACAACAGAAGGGTAATTAAGTTTCTTTAATTTTTCTAAATCTGGCTTCATATATTTAATATCATTTTGATTTTCAAATACTGCTATTAGGTCTCTATGTGCTAACAGTTCAATAGGAGTTTTTCCTAATGCTTCAAAAATATCAGATGTCGCTTTAACAGCTTTTGGCGGCCTTGAAGGAAAGTCCATTAGATAAAGATTTCTATTAATAGAAACATTTAAGGTATCACCTATTTTTGTTTTGAAAATCAATGATCTAATCTTAGTTTTATATTCATTTATTAAAATATGAGCAGTTGCTAAAGTCGGGTGGCCAGCTAAATCTAGCTCAGCTTTAGGAGTGAACCACCTTATATAATATTTGTCTCCCTCTTCTATGTAGAATGCCGTTTCTGATAAATTATTCTCCATAGCTATATTTTGCATTATTTGATCAGGTAACCATTCTTTTAAAGGGCATACAGCTGCGGGATTTCCTTTGAAAATTTTTGATGCAAAAGCATCAACTTGGTAGATAGGAATTTTCAATTATTTATTCCCACTCAATAGTAGATGATGAAATTAACATTGTAAGCCAATCATTCTACCACCCATTTTAGAAGTGTGTAAGTTTTGTGTAAGATTAAATCTCATTTTTAAAATTGATTGGTATTATAAAATATAGACATTTAAATTTAAACTTACACATTGTGTAAGTTTATTGTCTCATAAAAAGACAAAGTTTTTATAAAGCACATTCGAACATAACTTTATCCCTTTATTTGAACCTTTTTTATAATACTTGTTAAAATAAATATTTTTAAATTGTATTAAAGGCAACTATAGCAAGTATAATTTGAAAAACAAAAAATATAGCCCCAATAATAAGTCCCCATTTTATAAATTTATATAAAAATGATGTTTTTAATCTCGCTCCACAATGAGGGCAGGCTTCGGCATTACGGGAAATTTCTTTTTTACAGTCTGGACAAGTTATCAAATTATTATTTTCAGATTTTGGCGTGTGGGTATTTTCATTTCCATTCATTTCTATCTTTTTCTCCTTATGTTCATTTTCATTAATTGTTATTTCTGAAGTTTTAACTTCATTTTTTTTTCAATATAACCACATCTGTTACACACATTATTGTGAAAAGCATTGATATTACATTTTGGACATTGAGGCATTTATTAAAAATATCTCAATTTTTTATTATGTTTTCAACTTATGATTTGGAGTAGTATCAGAAATGTGTAAGTTTTGTGTAAGATAGATTTTAAATATGTTGAAAAATGGAACGATTTTGAAAAGTGTGTAAGAAGTGTGTAAGTTTTTTTTCTATATTTTACGCCACTTATTAGCCAGTCCACTACTCCCACTCAATAGTAGACGGAGGCTTGCTTGTTATGTCATACAAAACCTTGTTCACTCTAGGAACTTTATTAATTATCAATGTTGCAATTTCAGATAGTGTATTTATGTCAATTGGAGTTACATCTGCAGTCATTCCATCAACAGAATTGATACATCTAAGAACACAAGTCTCCTCATAAGTTCTTTCATCTCCCATAACACCTACTGATTTAACTGGTAACAATACAGCAAAAGCTTGCCATGATTTGTTATACAAATCCTTATCAATTAAAAAATTAATAAAAATTTCATCTATATCCCTCAATGTATCTAATCTCTGTCGGTTCACCTTACCAATACAACGTATACCCAATCCAGGGCCGGGAAAGGGATGTCGATTAACAAATTTATGATCAAGTTTGTAGAACAAACCTAATCTTCTTACTTCATCCTTAAAAAGCTCTCTAAAAGGCTCTAAAACGTCAAATTTAAGGTCCTTTGGTAGACCACCAACGTTATGATGAGATTTAATAGTGACGCTCTTTCCTCCATGAAACGAGCGACTTTCTATTATATCTGTATAAAGAGTACCTTGAGCTAAATAGAAATCTTTTTGTGATAACTTTCTAATATAGTTAGAAAAGACCTCTATAAACAAACCTCCTATAATTTTTCTTTTAAGTTCTGGCTCAGTAACATTTTTAAGTTTTTTTAAAAAGAGATGTTCGGCATTGATTATATTCAGTCTTAGATTAAAGGATTTGAATACTGCTTTAATATTTTTAACATCATATTTTCTAAGCAATCCGTTATTAACAAAAATAAAGTGAACATTATCAAGCTTAAGATATTTTGATAAAGCAAATGCTAAAACAGTTGAGTCAACACCTCCTGAAACAGCACAAACAATTTTAGGTTTTTTTTCTTTTACGTTAATTCTAAAATATCTGCCTATAGTTTGGTGTAAATCATTATTTCTCCAATTTTCTTTTAATTGACAAATATCAAATAAAAAGTTTTTTAAAATCTGATTTCCAAATTCTGAGTGCGTTACTTCACAATGAAATTGGATTGCATATATATTTTTTTTATAAATAGCTGCTGGTATTTTATTTTTAGTTTTTGCAAGTATCTTGAAACCTTTTGGTATTTTAGTTAAGCTATCTCCATGAGACATCCACACTTGTTGTTCTGAATTAGTATCTTTGAATAAGTCACTCTTTGATATTTTTATAATTGTCTTTCCATATTCTCTTTGATTACTTTTTTCAATCACACCATTAAATTCTTTTGAGATATATTGAAATCCATAACAGATACCAAGAATTGGTATAGGTATTTGATTCAAAGGTATATCTATTTTAGGAGCATTTTTATTTAACACAGAGTCTGGCCCGCCTGATAAAATTAATACTGAATGATTTAAAATATTAGTGACATTGTTGAGATATTTTGGGGGATAAATCTCAGCATAAATTCCTAACTCGCGAATTTTTCTTCCAATTAGATGTGTATACTGAGATCCAAAATCAATAATTAAAACTGACTTGCTCAATTGGAACGATAATTAGGAGCTTCTTTAGTTACTTGAACACCATGAACATGACTTTCGTTAATGCCAGAGTTAGTTAAACGAACAAATTTTGCATTTTTTTTAAGTGTTTTAAGGTCTTTTGATCCAGTGTATCCCATCCCAGATCTTAAACCTCCAGTCAGTTGAAATAACACATTAGATACCTGCCCTTTATAAGGAATTCTTCCCTCTATTCCTTCAGGGACTAGTTTAATGGCCTCATTTATTTCATCTTGAAAATATCGATCAGCAGACCCTCTAGCCATAGCACCTAACGAACCCATGCCACGATATGATTTATAGGATCTACCTTGAAAAAGAAAAACCTCCCCAGGTGACTCATCGGTACCGGCAAATAAAGATCCAGCCATAATACAATTAGCACCCGCTGCTAAAGCTTTCACTATATCGCCAGAGTAACGAATACCACCATCTGAGATCATTGGAATTTTATTTTTATTGGTGATGGAAGCAATATCTTGAATCGCAGTGAATTGAGGGACACCTACACCTGCAACAATTCTTGTAGTACAAATAGAGCCAGGGCCAATACCAACCTTTATTGCATCTGCTCCTAGTTTAATCAAATCTTTTGCTGCCTCAGGAGTTGCAATATTTCCAACTACTATGGGTAATTTAATTTTTTTACGAATTTTTTTAAATGAGTCTAATACCGCAGAGGAATGCCCATGTGCTGTATCTATAAATAAAATGTCAACACCTGCTTTATCTAATTCTATAGCTCTCAATAAATCATTAGGCTTGCTTCCTATAGCGGCACCAACTAATAATTGGCCATTTTTATCCTTAACAGAGAAAGGAAACTTCTCTCCTCTTTGAATATCTTTAACAGTGATTAAACCAATACATTTTTTATTATTATCAGTGACTACTAGCTTTTCTATTCTATTTTCTTGTAAAAGTTTTTTGGCTAAACCAAAAGAAGACATACCTTTTGATTGCGTTTGAGTAATAGAAATCACTTTTTTTGTCATTAAATCTTTAACTTTTGTTTTCTTATTAATTACAAAACGAACATCTCTGTTAGTTATTATACCTAAAAGTGAATTGTCTTTATCAACTACAGGAAATCCTGATATATTTTGCTCTTTCATAACACTTAAAACATCTTCAATTGTATTATTTGGATTCATTGTAATAGGGTTATAAACAATGCCTGCTTCATATCTTTTCACTTTTTTCACTTCATAACTTTGTGTTTCAATATCAAAGTTTTTATGGATTACTCCTAATCCACCATTTTGAGACATTGCAATAGCCATTTTAGACTCTGTAACTGTGTCCATAGCAGCTGAAATAATAGGAGTGTTTAAGACTATATCTTTTGTAAGATTTGTAGATATATCAACGTCATTAGGTAGTGTATTGGATACTTGGGGTTTCAATAAAACGTCGTCAAACGTTAAATATTCTTTAACTTGAGCCATGGCCAATACTAAATTTTTTTATATTAAAATCAAGGACTGAACTAAGAGAGTTTTCTTCCGTCATTAAGACCAGCATCGTAATCTAAAGGATCGACATCGTCTAAACATCCTAAATTTATACCCATACCGTTCGGATCTGTTCTTCGATTATGATGAGTATAAATACCACAATGTTTACAAAAAAAATGTTCAGCTAAATTTAAATTGAACTGATAAAGTGATAAATCACTCTCTCCTTTTAAAAGTTTAAAGTTATCCTTAGGCACCATGATCATCTTTGCATTTTTTCTTATGCATATTGAGCAATTACACTGCATAATTTTGTCGAGATCGGACTCAATTTCAAATTCAATTGCCTTGCAATGACAAGAACCCTTATGATGCACTTCTATGTTCCCTAAAAAAGTTTTTTAATAAATTTTTAGTTTCACTTGCAGTTTCTAAAATTGCCATATGTCCTGACTCTTCAAGAACAATAGTTTTTGAGTCTTTTATTTTAGACGCTAATTCTAATCCAACTTTTTTAGGTGTCATTTTATCATGCTTACCAACAATACATAAAGTAGGATGCTTTACACTTTCTGCAGCTTTCAGTCCATTTGCGTAAATATCACATGCATTAAAGTCTGTGCCTAGTGTTCCATTATTATTAGATGACACTAATTGACCACCCATTCCTAAATGGCTTAACCCTGGAACAGGATGGCCACCTTTATGTCCTAAAGGTCCGTGTACCCAATCCATCATTAAATCTACAGCTTTTTGATCTTTGTTTAATGCTAAGTTTAAAAGCTCTGTATTCATTTTCATTGACATAGATCCATTTATTAAAGCCAGAAGTTCTAATTTATCAGGGTGTCTTTGAGCGAATTCTAAACCAACTAAACATCCTTGTGAATGACCGACATAAGAAGTCTTCTCTATTCCTAAAGAAGTTATCAAATCAGCAATCCAATCAGCCATTTCCTCAATTGTTTTTAAAGCAGGACCCTCTGACTCACCATGACCTGGTAAATCAACAGCTATTGTATTGTATCCATGAAAAGCAAAATACCGAGTTTGAAGAACCCAAGTAACATGAGTCAAACCACTACCATGAACAAATACAATAGTTGGTTGTTTTTTATCTATCTCTCTTCCACTGGAAGTATAATAAGCATCTTTACCATTTATCTTTATCTTCATTTAGAAGCAACAAGTCTTGGTCTTTGAGACGCTTTAAAACCCATATCGAAGTCAGTCATAATATCTTCCATGTCTTCTAGTCCCACTGAAAATCTTATCATATCTTCAGTTAAACCAGCTAACTCAAGTGATTTCTTGTCCATTTGAGAGTGTGTTGCAGATGCAGGATGAATAACCAAAGATTTTGCATCGCCAACATTGGCGAGGTGAGAGGTAAGCTTCAAGGCATTTATAAATGCATGACCTGCCTCTTTTCCACCCTTAATACCAAATGCTATCATTGAACCAGCACCTTTTGGCATTAACTTAGAAGCTACTTTGTGATCTGGATGATCAGGTAAACTTGGATGATTAACCCATGATACACTCTCATTGTTTGTTAAGTAATCAAGCATAATTTGAGTATTAGATAGATGTTTTTCCATTCTGACTGATAAAGTTTCAATACCTATTAAAATATTAAAAGCATTTGTTGGACTCATACATGGTCCAAAATCTCTCATACCTTCAGCTCTAGCTCTCATTGTAAAAGCAGCGGGTCCAAATTCTTCTGCAAAAGATAAACCGTGATAGCCTTCATATGGCTCAGTCATTGTTGGAAATTTATTCCCTTTATTCCAATCAAAATCACCCTTTTCAACAATAATTCCACCCATTGAAGTTCCATGACCAGCCATCCACTTTGTCAGAGAGTGAGTAATAATATCTGCACCTAAATCAAATAAATTACATAGATATGGGGTGTTAAAAGTTCCATCAACCATAAGAGGTATATTTGCTTCCTTTGCGATTTTAGAAATTTCAGGTAAGTCCATAATTTCAATACCGGGGTTTCCTATTAGTTCGCCCCAAATACATTTGGTGTTTGGTTGAATTGCATTTTTAAAACCTTCAGTGTCTCTTGGTTTTACAAATGTCGTATCAATTCCAAATCTTTTTAAGGTTAATCTTAATAAATTAAATGATCCTCCATAAAGCTGTGAAGAGGAAACTACATGATCACCTGCACTACAAATATTTAAAATAGCAAGAGTCATTGCACTCATTCCTGAAGCAGTAGCTAAAGCAGCTGAACCACCTTCAAGAGCAGCAACTCTTTCTTCTAGCACTGAGATAGTAGGATTTGATATTCTACTATAAATATGTCCACCCTCTTCAAGATTGAACAATGCAGCGGCATGATCCGCGTCTTGAAATAGATAAGAGGTTGTTTGATAAATTGGAACAGCACGTGAGCCAAAATTTTTATCTGGCTGATGCCCACTATGTAATGTCTTAGTGTTAAATTTGTATGTTTTAGGATCTGTCATGATATTTTAAACATATCATATATTTAAATGTGAAAGTAATGGAAAAAAAGTCTCAGATAACCTAAATATGAATAAATTACATGTCTTAATTAATAGTTTGTAATCCACATAGTTTGGTAAGCTTTAAGAGTTATTGTAGATTTAATATCAATAATAATTTCATTAGAAATTAAATCCCACCACTCATTAGAGGAAATTAAATTTAATTCTGATAAATCTAAATATTGAAAAACATTAGTAACATTACTAACACAAAAAATAGATTGTCTTTTATCGTGACTTTGTCTCCAAAAGCCAAAAAAGTTTTTTCCTAAATTAAATGTAAATTGAGTGGCGTTCGGATGAAAAGCTGGTTGATCTTTTCTAATATCGATTAATTTTGATAACTCACTGTAGATCTGATTATTTAATGTATCTTTGTCACTTAGTAATTTATCAATTTCATCATACTTCCATGATCTTCTGTTAATCGATCTCTTATTTTTTGTTTCTTCAACTTGTTTATAGTCATTTGTAGATCCAACGAGACTGTGTATATAAATAGCTGGTATTCCCTCAATACCTAACATTATGGAGTGACAACACACAAATCTCTCTAACTGCATGTGATCAGTTCCAAAAAAAGTACCTTTAAGAGCATCAAGCAGGGAGATGTTTATTTCATAGACAGACTCTGTGTTATCAATTTTTTTTCTTTTAGTAGTCTGGCCACCAAAGTCAGTCATGATATCTACTAATGTGTCTCTTTCTTTGTCAGTTAAAATACCCTCTGTAGGTCTAAGACCAATTCCATCATGTGAAGCTATAAAATTAAAATAAGAAGTGTTATCTTTCGCAGGAGGCATGCTCATTGACCATTTTCTAATAGCTGTGCTGTCACCCATTACTAATGTCCACAATAATAAAGGAGGTAGAGCAAAGTTGTATATTGCATTAGCTTCATCATTTTCCCCAAAATAACTAAGATTTTCTAAATTAGGTAAATTTGTTTCTGTTATAAGAAGTGTGTTTTTACTATATGCATTTAAAAGAGTCCTTATGAGTTTAACAACTTCATGTGTTTGAGGTAAGTTTAAACAATTAGTTCCATATTCTTTCCACAGAAAAGCAATAGCATCTAATCGAAATACTCTGATACCATTTTTTAAATATAAATGGATTAATTTGATAAAGAAAAAAAGAACCTTAGGATTTTTGAAATTAAAATCTACCTGATCATGGCTAAATGTACACCACAAATAAAAAGTCTCATCATTGATTGCGTACTCCTTAAAAAGATCTGAACTTCTGGGACGTACCACACTCTCATATCCTTCTTTAACATTTTTTAGTTTGATAAAAAAATTTTGTGTATCTTCCTTATTTTCAATAAAGTTTTTAAAATATTTACTTTTTATAGAGGCATGATTTATAACTATATCGCTCATGACTCTAAAATCTTTTGACAATAATTTCATGTCTTGCCAGTTGCCTAAATCAGGTCTTACAATTTCATAATCTGTTATAGAAAATCCGTCATCAGAGCTATATGGGAAAAAGGGCAAAATATGAACATTATTAAAGTGGTTCTTACAATATTTATTTAAAAATTTAGATAGTGATTTTAATTTATTATCTGAGTTTTCAACAATAGAGTCTCCATATGATATTAAAAAAATATCTTTTTGTGACCAATTAGGTTCAGTAATACCCTGATCTTTGTTTTCAAATATATCTAAAACCATATTAATTAGCTTTAAGATCTCATTTTGATCTAAAATATCTTTATAAATAATTTGAAAATGGATATTTAAATTATTTTTTAATTCTTCTCTCAACTTATTTGTTATCTTCTTTTACAGCTTTATTAAAATTATCTAGAATTGTTGGATCTGCACTGTCAATTCTTCTCCAAGTTGGGATGTTGGGATTTTCACTAGGAGACTCTAGAAAAATCTTGCCTGCTTCAATGATGTTTTGTGCGAACAGCTCAACCATTTCCTCTTCTTTATGAACATCATAGTCCAAGCCATTCATTTCAGCATCTGTTTTATATATCTGAACCATATCAAGAGCCATACGAAAGTATGTAGCTTTTAATGAACGAAATTTTTCATGAGAAAATACCTGACCTTGTGTAGCGAGTTTTCTAAAAATAGCTTTAGAAATATCAATGGTCATTTTAGATAAACCTTTTTGTCTATTATTTTTTGAAACCTCTTGGTGTTTATGCTCATAGGTTTCTGCCAAATCAACTTGACAAATACGATTATTAGCAAAGTTTCTATACATTTCAGATAGTATTCCAATCTCTAAACCCCAATCGTGAGGAACTCTGATATCATTTAAAAGATCATACTTAAATGAAAATTCACCAGCTAAAGGATACTTAAATATATCTAGGAAATTAAGATATTCATTATAACCAACCATTTTTTGTAAAGATTTTACTAAAGGTGTTACTAGTAATCTTGTAACTCTTCCATTCATTTTACCTTGAGCTACGCGGGGGTAAAAACCTTTACAAAAATCAAAAGAAAACTTTGGGTTTGCAATAGGATAAAATAACTTAGCTAATAAATTTTTATCATAGGTAACAATATCACAATCGTGCATAGCCACTGTTCCAGAGTCTTTTAAAGAGATTACAAAACCCATACAGTACCATATATTTCTACCCTTACCTTTTTCTGTCGGAGATAAGTCAAGGTTGGATAAAACCTGGTCTATTTTTTTTAATCTAGGACCATCGTTCCAAAGGATATAAGTTTTCTGTGGAAGGACTGAAAAAAACTTTTTAGCTTTTAAAAATTCATTTTTATTAGCTTGATCTAAACCAATAACTACATTTTTGATGTATTTTACTTTCTTTAAAGTATTAACAATATAAGTCAAAGCTGGTTTTTCTAACTCAGAATAAAGAGAAGGTAAAATTAAAGTCATAGGAGAAGTTTTTGAAAAAGATAAAAGATCTTTTTCAATTTTTTCAATTTTTTTTGTATTAAAATTATGAAGAGTTGCTATGACACCATTTTGATGAAAATCAGGCATATTTAAAAAATTTTATTCTCCAATGTATTGTTCAATTTATACAGGACTTGACTCCAACCGTCAGGTGCAAACTTTGATGATTTTATTATATTTTTTTTATTTGAATGCAACTTAGGGAAAGATCCAGATGGATTTTTTATAAGACAAGAGTAACTGGCAGAATTTAACATATCAATATCATTTTTACTGTCGCCTAGAGCTATAGTATTTTTAAAGTATGTACCATAAAATTGATGATCATATACATGAGATATTAACTTTTTAGCTATTCTTTTGTTGCATACAGATGAAACTTGCATGAATCTACTTCCTTGTATTAATATTCCCTGTTTTTCAGATTTAAGTTCATTTTTAAATTTTTTTAAATTTACCAAATTATCTTCCCAAAGAATAATTTGGCTAGCCTCTCTATTTAGCATCTTACTAGTATTATCTAAGTTTGTGTATTTTTTTAAAATTTTAGAATGGAGATCTTGGGCTATTAGAAGTTTAAATTTTTTTTGTTTTTTTAATAGAAATTGATACCAATTCTTAGAGGATAATTTTGCAATTCTGATTTTCCAATACTTATCGTAATCAGATGAGTTCTTAATTTTCTTAAAACGATTTTTTGGAAAATATAAAAGTGCCCCATTCTCTGTGCTAAAAGGCATATTGGTTAAATTTAATTTTTTTAATAAATTTATAGACTCACTAAATGTCTTACTTGTATTAAAAATAACATCATTTTCATTATTGATAATTCTAGTAATAGTTTTTTTGTTATTACCGTAGGAGTAATTTTCATGATCTAATAAAGTACCATCGAGATCAGTGAAGATTAGATATTTTTTCATTTATATAAGATCTTTTTAGTTTTTTGATTTTTATCTAACGTAATTAAAACATTACATATATTAGGAGAAGTAAAAGACATCCATTTTGACAATTTTTCATAATATTGGATAAATAGAAAGAGTTTCTTTTTAAGATGATTGTCACTTCTCAATGAACGAAGACCTAATTCCTGTTTATATTTCCAGTTAATAACATATTGCCAGTTAGGTAGTTTGATAAAAATATAATAGTTAAACTTATTAAAAAGTTTTTGGTACTCAACTAAGGCTTGATTGTAAGCTGTTCTCCATATCATATTGGGATCATTTATTTTTTCTAAGTCATTTATATTTTTTTTTAAATACTCGGGATTAATTGGTTTAGAGCCAACACACCACCCTTCTAAAATTATTAAATCTGCTTTATTAATTTTTCTATTATGTTTTTTTTTATTATCAGTTACTTTGTCAAAGATCGGAATATATACTGGAAAATTATTTCTCTTTAATTTATCAACTGTCTCAATAAGTAATTTTAAATTGTGTGTACATGGAACACCTCTGGTATTAAATAAATTAGTTTTCAATTTTTTTGCCAACTGTTTTCTTTGATAGGATGAAAAATAAAAGTCATCAATGCTAAGAATTACAACAGTTTTAAAATAAAATTTTTTAAAATATTTTTTAATTTGTATTGATAATGTTGATTTACCAGAACCTTGTGATCCAGCTATCATTAATGTTTTTTTATTTTTTATTTGATTGAATAAGTCTACGTATGATTTAGCTATTTTATTAGATAGATCAGATCCAGTAAGCTCTTTGAAGGATTTTGATAAGAAGTCTAACTTTTTTTTAATATCAGACATGTTGTTGTATTGGCGCGCTCTGCAGGATTCGAACCTGCGACCCTCTGCTTAGAAGGAATGAGTGCTTGTTTCAAAAGACAACATAACTCAACAACTATAGAGATATACCCTATTCTGTTTACCTCATGTGTACCTTTCTTATTATATAAATACTAAACTTAACTAACATTACAATACATTTGGGTACACAGAATTGTTAAGTTATTCATTATGCAAAAATAATTTGACCAAAAAAACTTTATGAAATAGGTTTTAATAAGAAAAAAATTAATAAAATGGGAAGTCTTAAAAATAAACTTTTTATTCTTTTTGTTATTTTTATGGTTATTGGTGCTATTTATGGATTGATTTTTCCAGAAGATGATGAAAAAAAATCAAAAAAAAATTATTCAAATTCTAATACCTCAACTACACAGTCTCAGTCAAGTAGTAACAGTAATATCGGTGATAGCGACAAATATTCTAAATGTTACGGACAGATGACTAAATTACATAAAAAAACAGGAATGCACGACTCCAATAGATCAGGTTCCATAGAAGCTAAAGAAACTATTTGTGGGGCTTACTCAAGGGGTGAACTAAGTGATTACCCAAAATAATATTATTATTAATTTTAATCATTCTTTTGTAATATTTTCGCCATAATTAATTTAAATTCGTATAGATTTCGATTAATTTCATAACATTTAGATAATAATTATTGTTAGTCAGTAATAGATCCGTACTTTCGTTCACATCTATTAATTCTCTCAGCACTGTAAGCAGGCAACCAAAAACCTATTTTTTTTGCAAATTCCCAATCTTTTTTATCTTGTTGCTCTTGGAAATCAGCTTCACTCTGTTCTATAAGGTTTTGTTGAATGTTAAACGAAGTATCTTCTAACCACTTATAGTTACTGATCCACTTATCAAGGGAAGTTATATATTTAGGTTGATCTAAATACTGTTTTTGATGTTCTTTGTAGAGGATAAATAACTGTTCGATACTAGGTATCTCTAAGTTTGGGTCATCAATGATTGATAAATAATTCTTTACCGCTTGAACCAAGCTCCCTCTTTTGTATTGGAGTTGATCCCACTCCCCTTTAAAAGTAGCCATAGTTTTATTCCAAAGAGCTTTATCGAACCTTGTTTCATTTTCCTTATCTATTTGTTTTAATTCTACTTCTTGTTTTAATTTTGGTTCTAATTCCTTATCCATTTCTATTGCATTTGCATTATCATTATTCCAACGAATGTTTGCATTATTAGTGAGAACCTTAGACTTATTCAATGCATGATCCCATTTCTCTTTGTCAGAAATATGAAAAATTTTTCCATTTTCTTTCTCAAAAAGATAATCAAAGTTAACTCTAGCGGATCTAAATTTTTTTGGAGTAGTATTACAAATCTTTGCTAAATAACTATCATCGTCTTTAAGAGGTATGCTATTATTTTCCCAAAGTTGTAATCTAAGCTTCCAAACACAACCTACTTCATATGGAGTTAACAAGTGAGTGGAAGCGACTTCATCAGATGTCGCTAGGTGGAGAAAGGGAAGTTTCTTCATTATTCACTCACTTGATTTCCTTTTGTTAGATATTCGGAATAATTATTTTCATCTATTGCTTGAATATAACCAATAAGATTATCTGAGAGCTCTCTGATCTTCTCTAGTTCTTTAAGGATTTCACTCATTGTTGAACCACCCTACTACTAGCCAGGGCATTTTCTATATCTTCTCTTTTGTAAAGAACCTTTCTTCCAATCTTATGAAAAGGAAATAAAGATCTATTTGTAGATCTGTAAAACCTTAGTGAATTTGATGTATATATTGGATATTCTTTTGCGACTTCCTTCTCAGTAAGATAATCATCTTTATGTTTCTTAGAAGAAATGTCATCACCCTCAATGAGGGATTGATATAAGTCTGTTGTCATAATTATATTATGCAAATTATTCACAGAATAAATCCCCCCTATCTTGGAGGTAGTTTAGAACTTTGATAAAAATAAACAAAAGGGGTAAAAATGAAGACAATTAAATTAGAACTATCAGTAAAACTATTATTAGGGGCAATAGCATTAGGATTATTTCTAAATGCTTTTAAGGATTTTCCACCTAAAGCAAATGCAGACCACAATTATGTCGATATGCAAGAAAGAATATTAATGGACTCACCATTACCAGTAATAATTTGTGATCATACTGACCACTTTAAATGTGCAGGTGTATCAGCAGGAAGGATAAAGATTCAAGAATAATGGGTTGGTGGAACGGTGAATTTGATGAGAAAGAGTTAAAACCACAACAAAGAAAATGTGAGAAATGTGGTGAAGCTTCTGATGTTTTAGAGAAATGGAAACATATAGAAGTCCATATTTGCTTAGATTGTAGAAGAGAAATCTATATTGAGAATATTGACTATGTTGGTTATCATTAGTTAATGGGAAAATATGAGTTTAATTGTCCGATAAATGACTCTGAATTAAATAAATTGAGTCCTTACAATCTGTTTATAATTAAAAAAATATGGAACAGGTATTATAGAAAATTAATGAAAGCTCCTTTGGGTTATCCACCGTCACCTATATATAATAAAATAAACAAAGAAGCACATGCATGCACAAAAAAAATATTTGAATTAAATGATGTTTAAAATAAATCAAATCTTAAAATGAAACTCTTTAAAGCAAGTATGATAGTAAATATCTTTTTTATACTTGTTATTTGTTATTTAGCCTATCACCTAGTTTATGGAAAATTTAATATTCAAAATTACTTAGTTTATAAGTTTGAGGAAAAAATCTGGAAACAAAAACAAGAGACACTAGATAAAAATATTGCTGATGTTGCTATGGATTTAAATGCTTTACGCCTTGGACAAGAGGACTATTTAGAGGAGTTAGAAATTCAAAAAAACCCTCTTCCTAATGAGGGAGAGACTGTATTAAAATTGGATTAATTTAAATTATGTCATCAAAGTTAAACTTATTTTTTGCTGAAGGAGATAATGATCACATGGTTGAGTATGGATTTAAGTTCAACGGTAATTTTATCATGATTGAAAAATTTAATAATCATACAGAACATCTGCAGGAGCCACTAGAAATTCCATCAGTAGACTGGGAAGTACAAATAACTATTAAAAAAGAAGATTTAACAATTAATCAAATCGAGGATCATAAAAATTTACTAGATGAAGGTAAAAAAGTAGATATTACAGAGACAATACTTAATTATTTTAATGAACAAACAAAACAAGATATGAAAGATTATTATCATAATTATCGTTCATTTAGACAAATACAAAAAATTGAAGATTCAGATTTTATTTCAAATAATTTTGAAGATTATATTCAACTCTATGGAATTAATTACACGAAAGAGCTGTTTCATAATAACAAACATTATCGTTATAAAGATGCATATATGATTAAAGCTTTTGAGAATTAATGAATAAAATTATATTAAACCCACATGTTTCAAAAAGTTTTATTTCGAAGTTAAAAGTTGATGACATTTATAAAGAAATTATCTCATTGGATGATAATTCTGATTATAAGTTAAACAAAAACTTACTTATTCCTGAAGATACAATTAAGTATTGTCTTGGGAAAAAAAATGATTTGATTAATTTAGCATTAGCTAAAGTCGTTAGAGATAGTGATAGTCTAAAACTTATTTATTTTGCTTCTAATGACTCAGCTAAACATTTAGTTTTATCTAATCAATTTATTAAGCCGTTTATGCTTCAGCACAAAGATGAGACTTTCTTCGATGAGAATTCTTTTAAAATTTTTTTATCTAATGCTCCACTAAAACATTTAGAGAGTTATTTTCGAAATGAGTGCTTTCAACTAACAGATTTAAAACGCATATTTTATAGAAATAATGAAGGTCCATATAAAGAATTATCTGATGACAGATGGATAGAAATATTAAGATATATTTCATGGAATAATAACATTAAGAGCGAAGTAGATGGTCTGTTTGGCTCAATAAAATATGATAATTTTGGTAATGCTGAGGATGGGTGGTCTTGGTATGAAAGAGGAAAAGCAGAAGATGCACCATGGGCTTTACTCAAACATTTAAGCCCTTCAAATGATACACATGTTGCTATTCTGACGATCTTATATGAACGGATAGCTTATAAAGTTGTTAAACCATCAACAGAATCTATCAATTCAATCTTCAATAAATGGAAATACAAACCTGAATACGATAAGGATAAGGAAAAAAAATACTCTGAATATTTTGGTTTAGAGAAAGACATAAATAGTCTTAGAGAATTACTTAGTTTTAAAATTTGTGAGGATAACGAACACAATGAAGGGATTTGGAATTATTTTAGAACAAATGAAGATAAGCATTTAAGATATGGATATTATCGGGTTTATAAACCTACATTGGAGTCAATTAAACAATATTATAATAAAGATAAAGATTTATTTATTGAGGCCGCTATTGATAACCATAAATTCTATTTAAGAAGAGATGAAAAAGAGAATGAAACAGCAGATTTATTTATTGAGTATAAAAATAAAACTAATAATGAATGGTTAGACAATAAATATAATTATAAAAAAACAACGCTAAGGCAAGAGGCTCCAACTTTATTTAATACTGATGATTCTTATGACAGGAATTTAGATGAAGAAGAGTTGATAAAAGAAATAGATAAAAACTCTAAATTAGTTGAGACAGTTTTGTTTTCAAAAATTAAAGACTCAACTGAGCAATCAGAACAAGAAAATTTGAAAGTGAAATATTGGGTTGCCAAGCAAATTAGATTTAATGCAGAATTACAAGATAAAATATTGGAGAGAATTAGAAATCTTAGAAATATAGAGATTCAATTAAAAGAACAAACTCTTCTAATAAAAAATCTTAAAGGATTGGTTATTGTAGCTCTGATAGCTGTAGTGCTATTGACAATATTTAGTTAATAACTTATCTTATAATCAGCACCGATTTACTTACACAATATTGCGGGTGCTATATAAATGCAGCTAAAACGGTGAATATTAAATTTCCCCATTAGTTGCCTTGTTTAAACCAAAGGAGGTTAACAATGCCAATGAAAAAATTAACTCTAAAAGAAATAAGAGAACTAGGAATACCTATTCATCGCTCTTATATTCAATTTCATCAAAAACCATTACCTAATCAAAAACTTAAAAAGTTTTTTAATTCTGCCAATAAACCAAAGGATAGTAAAAATGGTTAAAATTATTAAGTCTATAATTGTTAGAAAGCCTGAGGATTTAGTCAAACTTAAGTATAAAACAGTAATAATATTCGGAAGAAATATCAGACCAATAAAAAAAGAAAAAATACCTAAGATTGATAAATCTAAAGATATTTAGTTATTTAGATGAATTAGATGTCAATGAAGACATGCAAATATGCGAAATATTTTATAAAATTAATTTATGAAAATATTCTTGGCTATCTTATTATTAGCTCCTAGTTTGAGTTGGGGAAAAAATTATATGACCCAGTGTGTATCCGAAAGTGGAAATTCAATTTATGATTTAAGTTTAAATATATCTTTTAATTTTGGAACCATTAGATACAGATATAAAGGTCAAGATATAATTTATGATGTTCATATTTACTCGTCTGATGATGATTTAGTAAAAGGAATAGCCACATTTAAATCAAGTAATAGTGGTGAAACAAAAGGTAATCCATTTGACTTTAAATATTTTCCATCACAAAATGAATTTTCAGAACTCAATATAGTTGCAAAATGTGATTAAATGAAAACCCTCTTAGCTCTATTGTTATTAATCCCTAGTTTGAGTTGGGGTAACGAAATTGTTTATAATTGTGAGATGTTAAGTGAAAACAAAGGAGCATTTTCTGAGACTGGTATTTATGAAACCTATATCTTTGACTTAGAAAAAAAAACCTTGGAAAATATTTTTTCTGATGGTTTAACCGTAAAATATTCAGATATCATTTCAATTTCAGATGAATTCATCAAATTCAATAGTTTAGGGTGGTATACAGGAGGTATTGGTGAACTGAATAAGAATAATTTAAAAATTACAATTTCTGAAAGATTTGCTTTAGACAATGGTGAGAGGATTTACAATTTTATTTATTATCAATGTGAATTACTTACTAACAGAATAGAGGATAATAAAGAAAAAGACCTTGAAAGTTTAGAAGTAAGTGAAGATGAGATCTTTATAAATATAAAAAACTTTATTGTATCTGGATATGCAATCAACAAAATTATGTCTATGTGTAAAGAAGAACATAAAGAACACGATGGGAAATATATTTTGATGAGTACTTTAGATGCAGCGTTTAGAGAAAACCTATTAAATGAAAACCAAACAAAAAAAATTGAATATTTAGCTATTCAAAGTGAAATTGACACTACCAAGATTATTGAAAAAGAAGGTTGTGATTATTCTATGATGGAGATTTACATTCCTCACACAATGAAAATGTACAATGCGCAATATAATTTGAATAATTTAGGAATTTTAGATTAAAATTAAGTAAAAAAGATTTAAAAATTAATTAGCCCAAAATGAATTTGCGGATATTCTCAAATTCACCCTCATCTCTAGCAGATCTAAGCCATTGATCCTGAAAAGCTTTACCTTTTGATTTCTTTATAGCAGTTTCAATAGTTATATATTTTAACTCAGATAGTGATGGTAATTTAAGTATTTCTTGGTGAATAAATGTTTTCCACTCTTGTTTAATATCAAGGCAATTATATATCTCTTTTAATATTTGAACTGCATATACAAGGGATAATGCCTCTCTAGGTCTGTTCTTTTTTTGTTTTATTAAATCTCCTTTAGCTTCTCTTTCCAAGATGAATGATAATCTTTTTGTAGATAGTAACTCTTTTCTACTCTCATCAATTGTAAATGTAGATAAATTTCCAAGAGTTTTTTTAGGTTTAGAATTATTTTTATTATCAAGTTTGTCTTTCATTAACTTCTCAATATCGTCTATATCTTTTTTAATTCTTTTTAGTTTTGGTATTATGTAATTTAATTCTTCATTTGAAAAAGGTCTCGTATTTTGAGAATAAATTAGATCTAAGTATTCGTATTCCCATGCTAAATGAAGAAACTTTATTTTATGTTTCTCTTTAACAAAAAGATCTGGTCGATTATCTAAGCTAGGATTTGGATTTGTCTGTTTGATGTATCTATAAAACTTAAACATCTCAAACAATTTAATTGTACTAGCGTAATGAGATCTATGATGTGTTAAACCTAGGGGAGCTTCTTCAACTCCCCTATCAAATTTAAGTATCTTACCCAAGGTTGATTACCTTTCCACCACCATTGAGGAGGTTATTAAACCTTTCAGCTATCTGATCCTTTTTCTCTTTAGTTTCTCCACTGTCCAAATGAGAGTAATGTTTCTCTACTACTTTAGATGATTTATGGTTCGTTAGTTTAGAACTATTAAACACTCCAAAGGTTTGTGTAGCTTTAGAGGAAAATGTTTTTCTTAAGTCATATAGTTCAAGGTCAGTTATATCTGCTAACTCACAAGCCTTATGCCAAGTTTTTCTGATAGATTTGATATGTGTATTTGGTTTTCTACCTTCAAACACATAAACAGTATTTCTATTTAACTTCTCTAATTCTTTAAGAGTTTGTGAAGTTAGTTCAGTTTCTATTAAACCCGTTTTAGAAAGAGTTTGATATCTAGAGCTTTCAATCTCTTCCCACTTCATTGAATAGATTTCATTAGGTCTTAAACCTTCGTATAAACAAACACGAATAATTATTGCTTGGGTTTTTTGGGGTTGATAATAGAACCCATTATCCATTAAGAACCCACTTTCTATTTTATTGAGTGCATTACCCAATCTCATTAACTCTTGCTCAGTCGCTTTTCGTGTTCTCTCATTGCTTACATGGAGTTTTATGTACTTCTTTAGGGCAAGTTTGACAGGGTTATTAGAGGGATTATAGAACTCAAATACATTTCTTAACTGTCTCATTAATTGATTAGCAGTTTGTTTTTTGGAAATATCTAAAAATAGTTTTTGAATATCTAGAGGTGATATATCTACCATCCTCTTATTGCAGAAACTATGAGATCTGAGAGTAGAATTATAATTCTGTACTAAAGTTTCTAATCCCTTCCCTACTTTGTTGGAATATCTAATTCTATAAATATTCTGTAGTGAAGTATTATTATCAAAATAAGCTTTAACATCTTTATGATCCTCATAAGTAGAAATCTTTAGAGGAATATATTCTCTTAGATAATAATCTCTAAATGTAGGTTCTTTTCTATTTTCTGATTTAGCTAGTTGTGGATTTTCACCTTCTGCTACTAACCTTTTAACTTCCTTTGCTTTTGTAATAGCAAAACTTGGATGAATACTAGGATATCGACCTATTGTGAAAGTATATTTTAAGTTGTTTAACTTATACTGAACACGGAAGGTTTTAATTCCAGATTTAAAGGTCTCACAGAACAATCCCTCTATCTCAGTAGAATATACCCTAGATCTTTTAATTGGGGTCTCTAGGGATTCTATATTGGTTTTATTGAATATTATTTTTTGCATTTTATGTTTCCTTTCGATTATTGTCTCGCTTTCAAAAGGTTTGTGATTGCTTGAGAATGTTTTTTAGCCTTTAGGAAAAATTGTCGTGGGTTGAAATCACTTCCATTGTAATTGTCAAAGACACAATGGGGGTGGGTAAATATCTCTGTGTACCCTATGTGTACCCTACGAAACAAATTTAAATAGATTCTCATAAACAAACGCTAACAAAAGGTACACAGACTAGTCAATTGGTTGACCCTTACTTTTGGGGATAAAATCTCAAATTAGTTTGAAGCGATTTAGTTTTTTAAACTTGTAATTATCTTTTGGATGGCGCGCTCTGCAGGATTCGAACCTGCGACCCTCTGCTTAGAAGGCAGATGCTCTATCCAGCTGAGCTAAGAGCGCATTTATTGGAATATTTACCACTTCAACTTTATATTTTCTACTTTAATATGCATTAATTTTTAAATGAACAACACATTAATAAAGGTAGAGAATTTAGTAAAAACTTTTGGCGGTTTAGTAGCGCTTAATGACTGCTCCTTAGAAATTAAAGATAAAGCCATTACTGGTATTATAGGGCCTAATGGCTCTGGCAAAACGACATTATTTAACGTCATAACTGGAAATCTTAAACCAGACACAGGGAAAGTTTTCTATAATGGTGTTGAAATCACAAATGAAGAGTCACACGACTTGTTTCATTTAGGCGTATTAAGGACATTTCAAATTGCACACGAATTTTCAAATATGACAGTTATTGAAAATTTAATGGTAGTTCCAGGTAATCAAAAGGGTGAAAAACTTCTTTACTCTCTTATGAATAATCGACAAATAAAAAAAGAGGATGAGATTATAAGAGATAAGGCTATGGATGTTCTAAAATTTCTTAAGATAGAACACTTAAAAAATGAAAGAGCTGGAAATCTCTCTGGAGGACAAAAGAAATTATTAGAATTGGCGAGAACTATGATGGTTGATGCAAAAATAGTTTTCTTAGATGAAGTTGGGGCAGGTGTTAATAAAACTCTTTTAAAAGATATTAGTGAGTCGATTTTAAAACTTAATCAGGATAAAGGTTACACATTTTGTATGATTGAGCATGATTTTAATTTTATAAGTGAGTTATGTGACCCAGTTATTGTTTTAGCAGAAGGATCAGTTCTCTTTAAAGGTTCTGCTGAAGAGGTTAAGTCAAATGAACAGGTTATTGAGTCCTATTTGGGTAAGGGATTAAAAAAATAATGTTTTTTTCAGCGACAAATCTAACAGGAGGATACGGTGGAGTTAACATTATTGAAGAGTGTTCTTTCAATGTAGATCGTGGAGAGATTGTGTCAATTCTGGGCCCCAATGGTGCTGGAAAATCAACGGCAATGAGAGCCATGCTTGGTATATTAGAATTAAAAGATGGTAATGTAATGCTAGATGGTAAAAATATTACAAATCTAAAAACACAAGACCGAATAAAACTAGGCTTATCGTTCGTACCTCAAATTAAAAATATATTTACAGAGTTAACAGTAAAAGAAAATTTAGAGATGGGAGCGTTTATCAATGACGAAAATCTAGCTTCTAGAGTAGAGGAAATGTATGATCTATTCCCTATAATTAAAGAAAAGAAGGATCAGTTTGCTGGTGAGTTATCTGGCGGACAAAGGCAACAAGTGGCAATAGCAAGGGCATTAATGACTGATCCTGATGTTTTAATGCTCGATGAGCCTACAGCAGGTGTCTCACCTGTTATTATGACTGAATTATTTCAACACATCCTGAATATTAAAAAGCAAAATATTGCTATCATGATGGTTGAGCAAAATGCACGACAAGCTTTAGAAGTATCTGACCGGGGTTATATATTGGTGACAGGAAAGAATGCATACGAAGGTAAAGGTGACTACCTACTAAATGATAAAGATATCAGAAAAGCTTTTTTGGGTGGATAAATGGATTTTTTAAACTCTATCATACTTCTAACTAACTTTATTATCGTACCTGGTATCACTTATGGATCTCAATTGGCGCTTGGTGCTATTGGGGTAACTTTGATTTATGGAGTGTTAAGATTTGCTAACTTTGCCTATGGAGACTTAATGGCTTTTGGAACTATGGTTGTAATTCTTATGACATGGTATTTACAGTCAAAGGGAATTTCATTTGGATTACTTCCAACGGCTCTTCTAGCTTTACCTATTGGCATCTTATTGACAATTGCTGTGAGCTTATTCTTTGACAAGACAGTTTTTGAATATTACAGAAATAAAAAAAGTAATCCTGTAACTTTTATAGTTGTGAGCCTTGGTATTATGTTTGTTTTAAATGCAGTGGTGAGAATTATCATTGGGCCAAATGATATAAATTTTATGGATGGACATAAATTCATAATGAAAGCGAGAGGATTTAAACAATTAACAGGTTTAAATGAAGGTCTAGCAATAAAGTCTACACAAGTAATTACATTGGTAACAACTATAATCACCTGCTCAATACTGTTTTATTTTTTAAATAAAACAAAGACTGGAAAATCAATGAGGGCATATTCAAATAATGAAGACCTAGCCCTACTCTCAGGCATTGACCCAAAAAAAATAGTTTTAATAACATGGGTTATAGTTTCTATTTTAGCGACTGTTGCAGGAACATTATATGGATTAGACAAGAGCTTTAAGCCCTTTACCTATTTCAATAATCTTCTTCCTATCTTTGCAGCAACAATAGTTGGAGGGATAGGCAATCCTTTAGGGGCATTCTATGGGGGCTTTTTAATAGCATTCTCTGAAATAGGTCTTACCTATGCATATAAAAAATTCTTTAAATATATTTTGCCAGAAAGTTTAGAGCCGAGTACGCTTATACAATTTATCTCAACTGATTATAAATTTGCTATCTCTTTTGCAATATTGATAGTTGTTCTCATATTTAGGCCAAATGGTATTTTTAAAGGGAAAGTCATATGATCAAAAATATAGACTTTAGAATTTGTTTCTCTGTGATGACTGTATTAACAGTTTTAGTTGGCCTGTTTCAGTCCTGGGGCATCGCTCTATCAATGTTAAATCTTTGTTTGATCTCTGCGGTCATGGCAATGGGGGTAAATATACAATGGGGATTTGCGGGGTTAATAAACTTTGGTGTAATGGGTTTTTTAGCAATAGGAGGGCTTGCAACTGTTTTAGTTTCTGTGCCACCTGTGCATGAAGCATGGAGTGCTGGAGGTATAGGTATTTTAATATCAGGATTATTTTTAGCAGCTGTTGTAATTAGCGTATTTATGATTAATAAAAAATTATCGAAACATAAATATAAAAACTATTTTGTATTCTTAATTATAATTTTATCTATCCCTTTACTTAAATTCATAGCAGGACCATCAATTAGTAAAATTGAGTCTATAAATGCTGCTACTTCTGGTTTCCTTGGGGGTGCGAATTTACCAATTATTTTCTCTTGGTTTGTAGGAGCAATTTTATCTGCCTTAGTGGCTTTTGTAGTAGGAAAGGTATGTTTGGGATTAAGATCAGATTATTTAGCTATTTCTACTCTGTTGGTATCGGGAATTATAATTACGATTGTAAAACATGAAGAGTGGCTATCAAGAGGTGTTAAGAATGTTATTGGTCTAAAGAGACCCGTTCCTTATGAAGTGAATTTACAAGAGTCAGAATGGTTTATTAATTTAGTTCAGTTTTTTAACTCCTCAAAGTTATCCAATGTTTTAGACCCTGAAGTAAAAATTTCTTTACTTAATCAATTAGTAATTACCTCTTCAGGTGTTTTTGTGAAACTTTGTTTTAGTTTGATTTTTTTAGTCGTTGTATTTGTAATTCTATATTTTTCAGAAAAAGCTTTAAATTCTCCCTGGGGTAGGATGATGAGAGCCATAAGAGATAATGAAGAAGCAGCTAGGGCTATGGGTAAAAATGTTGTTAAACAGCATTTGTTTATTTTTATGTTAGGTTCAGCGATTATTGGTTTTGCAGGTGCAATGCTCGTTACTTATGACGGTCTTTTTACTCCATCAAGTTATCAACCACTAAGATATACTTTTTTAATATGGGTGATGGTCCTCTTAGGTGGTACAGGGAATAATTATGGAGCAGTACTTGGAGGGTTTGTAGTCTGGTTTATTTGGATACAATCAGCACCATTTGCAATGGTTGTAATTAACTTATTCACTGGCCATTTAGATGAAACTAGTTACATCAAAAATCATCTTCAAAATAGTGTTCCATACTTTCGATATTTAATGATGGGTTTGGGCCTACTATTAGTTGTGAGATACAGACCGAAAGGATTACTTCCGGAAAAGGTTATAAAAAATTAAAGAAAATTATTTAGCCCCACCTAAAAGATGAGGCTAAATTTTAATGTTTATCTTTGAGCTACGTCTGTGAATTGACCGCCTTCAATTCCTTTTTCAAGGAATGCTCCAAATGCTTCTCCAACTTCTGTGAAGTTAACATCTGTTGCTCCGTCATAGTCAACTGCGAAACCTGCACAAGCAAGCTCAAGACCTTTACCTAGTTCACCAGCATAAATCTTTGTACCAGGACCATTAGCTACACTCATAATATTTGCAGCCACAGTTGCACTATCATCAGATCCACCTTTACACATTGCTAGCATGATTAATGCTGCAGCATCGTAAGACTCTCCAACATAAACTGAAGGGTCAACACCATTTGCTTCGGCGTACGCTTTAAACTTCATAGCACCAGCGCCTAATGAACCAGGCATAGAACCAAAAGATCCATCAAGATCAGAACCAAAAGTATCTGTTAATGAAGCACCAATCATTCCATCAGAAAGCACAAATGTATCAAAAGCACCGCTATCAAGTGATCCCTGTATAATTTGGTTTCCACCTTGATCTAAATAGCCAATAACAACTA
Source organism: uncultured Alphaproteobacteria bacterium (assembly GCA_902516235.1). GTDB lineage: Bacteria > Pseudomonadota > Alphaproteobacteria > HIMB59 > HIMB59 > HIMB59. Next base: position 10,676 of record CABXXO010000004.1, on the reverse strand, counting down.
AGGCGTCTCCACCAGCAGATGAAAGAACACCTACCTCAGCACTATAGTCAGCTTTATCTCCCTCGTGGGCAGTTTTTGCAGTAACTTCAATACCTCTAGCAGCTGCAGCAGCTTCATAAACATCAGCCAAACCGACACCGTAGTCTGTATTTACATAGGTTATTGCAACACTTGTAATACCTCTGTCGTTAGTAATATCTGCTAAAACTTCTCCTCCTCTTGCATCTGATGGAGCTGTTCTAAAAAACAAACCATTATCTTCTGCGGTTGTTAATGCTGGTGAAGTTGCAGATGGTGAAATCATAGGAACACCATTTGGAACAGCAACATTTGAGAGTACTGCACCTGTAACACCAGAACAATCTGCTCCCATTATCGCTGTAACTCCTTGGGATATTAAAAATTCAGCTGCAGATGCTGCTGCTGCTGAGTCGATACATGTTGAGTCAGCTCTTATTGAGTTAACTGTAGAACCATCTAATAATGCACCAGAGTTTGAAGCTTCAGTAAAAGCTAACTCGGCGCCCGCAGCCATACCTGGCGTTAATGATTCAATAGGTCCTGTAAAACCTAAAATAATGCCAACTTTAACTTCTTTAGCGTATGACGTGCTAAACATAAATAAAGCAAGCAGAGTTGTAATGAACTTAATCATTTCTTTCCCCCTTATTAATTAATAATTATGCAGTGATAATAGTATTATATTCAGAAAAATGAATATTTAATTATTAATGAGTCCAGGAGGTTTTTCTGTTATTCGAGAAATTACTCGCGTAACTCTTTGGTTTTACTTGTTTATAAGTTTGATCTACAACCCTATATTCATATGAGTTCTTTTGACACCATAAGATAGCATCATCTAGGTTATCAAAATTGAGTTTTAGCTGTTTAGTTGTGTTTTTTGAACTATTCCATCCCATTAAAACATCTTTTTGAAGACTAGGGTCAAAGTCAAATTCAATGATCCATAATTTAGTTTTTTTAAGACCCGATTGCATATTTGTTTTAGAAGGTCTTTTAATTATAACTTTTTTCATAGTTTACTTACTGGTCGGGGAGACAGGATTCGAACCTGCGACTTTCTGCTCCCAAAGCAGACACTCTACCAGACTGAGCTACTCCCCGAGTATTGAATATATATACTTTTGTCTTATAAATAGTCAAACAGTTAAATTACATGCAAAAAGTAAGTAAAATAAAAAAAACCCTTTTATCAAAAAGTTTTTTTAGCTTTTGGAAATACCAGTTTTTAATCAAGAGCTATAACAAAAAAATTAAACCCTATAAAATTAATAGAGAAATTTTGAATATTGGTGATGTTGTATTTGCATTATGTTTTAGCCCAGATGAAAAAAAATTTTATTTAATAAAACAATTTAGACCATTTTACTTTGTAAGAGGAAAAAAATTTAAATATGAAATTGTTGGTGGTCTGGTTGATAAGAGTGAAAGTTTAACAACAGCCTTAAAAAGAGAAATTAAAGAAGAAATTGGAGTTAAAACGAAAAAAATAGTCAAACTAACTACATATTGTCCAGTGCCAGGTTACTCTGATGAAATCGTTCATGTTTACTATGCCGAGGTAGAAAAAATTGAATTTAAATCGCTATACAATAAGAATGAAAATGAAGAAATAAAAATTTTTAAACTAACACTTTCTCAATTAAAAAAAATTAATGAAAGTAAAACAATTCAAAACGTGCTCACAAAAGTTTCGATATATGAATATTTAAAAAAATTTAAAAAGAGTTAACGTTATTAACTATTTTATTGTCTTTTAAGAAATCAGCAACTTGGTTTGCTACGTCAATGGCAACATTAGATTGCGCTTCTTTTGAAGAGGCACCTAAATGTGGTGTTAAAAGTAAATTTTTAGCTCCAAACATAACGTTATCTGTTGCAGGTTCATTTTCATAAACGTCGATAGCTGCTCCTGCTATAACTCCATTGTTTAAAGCGTCTTTTAAATCCGCTTCATTGATTAAACCACCCCTTGCACAATTTATAATTACTGATGTAGGTTTCATGGTAGAAAGGGTTTCTTTATTAAACATATATTTGGTTTCGTCATTTAATTTTGTATGAATTGAAACAATATCAGCTTCTTTTATTAACTGTTCAGTTGAAACTTTTTTTGCTTTAAATCTAGATAGATCTTCATCACTAGCTGATTTAGAGTTAGTAATAATGTTCATTCCAATTGTTGAGCAAATTTCAGCAACTCTTTGGCCAATATTACCATAACCAACTATTCCTAGTGTTTTTCCTTTTAATTCAGTCCCAATAAACTTTGGTTTTTCCCATTTTCCTTGATGAGTCGAGTCATTAGCTAAGTGTATATTTCTCAAAAGTGAAAACATTAAACCCACACTTAACTCTGCAGTTGCTTCAAGATTTCCTAAGGGAGTGTTCATTACTAAAATTTTATTTTTTGTTGCTTGATCTAGATCAACGTTATCAACACCTACCCCTGCTCTTCCTATAACTTTAAGGTTTTTGCAGTCTGAAAGTATATCAGACGTTAGTTTAGTGGCAGATCTGATTAAAATACCATCATATTGATCAATTACTTCTTTGAGTTCCTCTGGAGACATTCCAGTCTTAATGTCGTAATCAATTTGTTTAGATTGAAGAACGTCTTCAACCTTATCGCTCATTTTATCAGAAATTAAAATCTTCATTATTTATACCTTTCCATTGTTTCAAAAAAGGACCACTCAATCCATGGTAAAACTTTTTCAATATCAGAGGCTTCTACGGTTGCACCTCCCCAAATCCTAATACCAGCTGGTGCATCTTTATAAGCATTAATATCATAACCAGCATCTTCTGCCTCTAATATCGAGCAAACCTCTTTTACTAATTTTTTTTGGTTGTCACTGTCTAAAGCAACAAAATCAGGATGTGTAAACTTAAAGCATATGCTAGTAGAAGAATAGGTATTTGGATCAACAGCCAAAAACTCTACCCAGTCCCTTTGTTCAATCCAATCTCTAATGACTTGAAGATTTTTTTTTGATCGTGATATCAGCTCTTTTTGACCACCTATTTCAATACACCAATCCAAAGCATCTAAAGCATCCTCAGCAGCAAGTAAAGATGGTGTATTAATTGTAGCACCCTCAAAGATATCTTTAGCAAATTTTTTATTTTTAGCTAGTTGAAAAATTTTTGGCATTGGCCAGGAAGGTTCATAAGTCTCTAATCTTTCAACAGCTTTTGGAGATAAGGCAATCATTCCATGTGCAGCCTCTCCACCTAAAACTTTTTGCCAAGACCAAGTAACAACATCTAATTTTTTAAAATCCATATCCATTGCAAATACAGCAGAAGTTGCATCACAAATTGATAGACCCTCTCGGTTGTCTGGGATCCAATCGGCATTAGGTATACAAACACCAGAGGTTGTGCCATTCCAAGTAAAAACAACATCATTATTGAAATTTACTTTAGTTAAATCTGGAAGCTCACCATAGTTATCAGTTTTATGAACAGTGACATTTCCTAGTTTTAACTGTTTTGTAATATCCTTTACCCAAGTCAATCCAAAGGTTTCCCAACCACAAACCTCAACACCTTTTAATCCTAAAAGACTCCACATAGCCATTTCTATAGCCCCAGTATCTGATGCAGGTACAATACCTACTAAATAATCGTCAGGTAATTCGAGTACCTCTTTTGATTTAACTATAACTTCATTTAATTTTGCTTTACCACTTTTAGCTCTATGGGATCTCCCTAATACCGCATCACTTAATGCATCTAATTTCCAACCAGGTCTTTTAGAGCAAGGTCCTGATGAAAAAAATGGATGATTTGGTTTAATAGTGGGTTTTTGCATTGTTTATATTACTCCTCAGTTTTAAAAATTTATTCAATAATTTTATAAAAAAATAGGCCATCTAGTGGCTTTGGCTCAAACCAAGTAGCTTTTGGTGGCATAAATTTCAAATTTTTTGAATAATCTATAACTAAATCCATACTAACTGGTCTCATCAATGTTGATAGATCTGTTATACCTGTATCAACTTGATTAATCAAATAATCAGTCCCTAGTGTGGGTGGGACGAATTCTACCCTCTCATCATTAGTCTCATCATAAATATTTAATATTTCTTTTAAGACAAACTCTCCAAAATCAATGCAATCTGCACCATTTGTAGAGTATTCATCTTTCAAATCAATTTTAAAAAATTTACCTTCGAAGTAGATTACAAAAAAACGTTCTATCTTCTCGTGATACTTTAGCTCCTCAAAATGAAAATATTTTTTTAAATGAGTCAAAAACGAATCTTTTTTATAATCTTTAGGAAACTTAATGCTTCTATTATAGGATAAGTTTAAGCACTTAGATTTTGGGAAAACTATAGATAAAAACTTGGTATCTTTATCAACATCTAATTGTGCAAATCCTTCAATCCTATGATGGCCATCTGCAACAAAAAGCTCCTTAAAATTTATTCCACTAAAATCAGTGTTAGTTTTATATATAGAGTGAGTATACTTACCCGATTTAAACTTTATGATTGGTTTTTTATCGTGATGAATATCAAGGTTTAAATCAATACTTTCATCGTCATAAAAAAGATAAATAGGACTTAACTGGAATTTAACTTTAGATAATTGATCAGCTCTTTCTTTTCCTTTACTCACTAAAATCTTTTCGTGAGGCTTAATATTTCTATTAATATAATCTTGTATATTTAATAAAGAAATTAAGCCCGTCTGAGAATGATTTTCAGAGTCAATCCTATATAAAAAATATTCTTTTTCTGATTTATAAATAATTTCTTCATCGATAAGTTTTTGATAGTATTTCTTTGATAAGTCAAAAAATTCTTCTTCAGAAAGATTTTTATTAAAATAAATATCAGGTCTTAGTATTTGTAAAAGATTTAGTTTATGTACTTGTTCAGAAGTAAAATTGTAATCAATTATATCTGTGCTCGGAGATATAATTGACTGTAGATACTTATTGTTAAGTATATAAGTATTTGGTAATAATGGTTTCATTTATGAATAGGAAAAAAATACCTTATTATTTTGCTTCAATGATAGCGCTAATATTCTTTTTTTATGGAATATTTTCAGTTTTGATACACTAGTTATCTTTATTTGTAGAATTAGGAAGGCTCTTATCTTCATACCAAATTGATTTATCAGGAACATTTCCATCCCATAAATAACTTTCATAATCAAATTTAGGCATGCCCTTATCTGACCTTTCATAATAAAGTCCAAACTCTCTGCAGTACTCTGATAGCTGGTCGGCTTCAATTTCTAATATATTTAATTTTTCCCATTTTTTAGTTGATGCGGCCCATTTAAAGCCTTTGGTTTTAAGCCAATCTTTGTGGTAGTAAGTCTCAGAACCTGATACTGAGAATGTAATATTTTCACTCATAAAGAACCTCTTGAAATAATTTGTAGGGATAATATGTAAAAATAGATAAGTTTTCAAAAGAATTCTTTGAATTTACAAAATAATTTAGATCTAAAGAGTTATATAGGGTTTTATTCGTCTCAAATATCTCTTGTTTTGATTTAATTGTTGAGTCAGTATTAAAACTATTACTTTTTAACATAATTTTAATTTTTAATTGCTTATTTATCTCAATCTCACATTTAAAATAGATTATTTTATTAGTTATTTTATCAATACTTTTATCTTTAATATGAATAGAAATTTTTTTATTACGATACTTATAAATTAAATAAAAGAGATCTGGGCACAGATCAAACAAGACATCTTTAATATCTAGAGTATTTTCAAAATCATTAGAATATTGGAAATTTTTTGTATAAGTAATGATTTTTTTATTAATTGACTCTTCATAAAGATTTTTCAAATTAATTTCATCAATTAAAAAAAGATTATTAATTAATTTAGAGTCAACTAATTCATTGAAATGCTCCAAATCATTTGAATTACTAATAATTGGGTAATCAGTTATAACTTTAATATTATTTTTCAAACAAAGATAAATATATTCAAACTTAATGCCCGAGGGTAAAAAATTTAAAATAAAATCTACTTCTTTGTCGTAGATGAGATCTTCATACGAGCCATAATATTTATTAAATTTGTAAGACTTACAAAATGCTTGAGCAACCTCAGTGTTTCTTGAACTATTGGCGTATAGATTTAGTTTGTTAGATAATTTATTTTTTTTTATGAAATCAATTGATTTTTGATCTGAGCTTAGTACAGCTAAATTGCTTTTCATTTATTTTTTATTATAATCCTTGAATGAAACAAGTTTATTTAAGCTATCACGATATACACACAGATTGTATAAAATTAGCTAAAATGATAAAAAAAAAATATAAACCCCAAAAACTTATTTTAATTTCTAGAGGTGGACTTATTCCAGGTTCTGTAATAGCCAATTATCTTGGTATACAGGATATTGATGTTATTGCTCTTAAAACTTATGCAGATAGAAAAAAAAACTCAGATATAAAAATTTTTAAAAGAATAAAATCTGAAAAAAAATTGGTTGTTATTGATGATTTAGTAGATAGCGGTGATACAGCTAAAATTGTCAAAGAAATGATGCCAAATTCAAAGTTTGTAGTTTTGTATGCGAAAACCTCAGGAAAAAAACAAGCCGATCTTCATCTTTATGATTTTAGTGATAAAGACTGGCTTGTTTTTCCTTGGGAACAGGATTAATTAAATGTCTAGTTTCGTATTTATTGAGGTACCTCTCCATCGATACCCTGAACATAGAACATCATTCCAGCGAGCATTCCGTCATCAGCAACTTCGCCTTCTTTAACAACTAGCTCTCCAGCTTGATTATATATTGGGCCTTCAAAGGAATGAAGTGTTCCATTCTCAATTGCAGTCTCCATATTTTTTGCTTCTAAAATTATATCTAAAGGTAAAAGTTTTGTGTTATATGGTGACATTTCTACCATGCCATCTTTAAAACCTTGCCATGTGTCCTCGGAACCCCATGTACCATCAACAACAGCTTGAGCCTTTGCAGCATAATAAGGCCCCCAAATATCTTCGATTGAAGTCATATGGGCATTTGGACAGAATGCTTCTTGATTTGAAGCTTGACCGAAAGCAAGTACCCCAGCTTTTTCAGCAGCTTGGCAAGGAGCATACGAGTCCGTGTGCTGTACAATTATGTCTGCGCCTTGATTAATTAATGTATTAGCAGCATCAGCCTCTTTTCCAGGATCATACCAAGAGTAATTCCAGATAATTTTAATCTTAACATCTGGGTTTACTTTAGCAGCAGCTAGGTAAAAAGCGTTAATACCTCTTATTACTTCAGGTATTGGGAATGAAACTATGTAACCTATTGTATTTGTCTTAGTCATTTTACCCGCAATGTGCCCAATAATAGTTCTGCCCTCATAAAATCTAGCAGAATATGTTGAAACATTATCCATTCTCTTAAACCCAGTAGCATGTTCAAACTTTACATCGGGAAATTCTTTTGCTACTTCTAGAGTTTGGTCCATGTAGTTGAATGAAGTAGTAAAAATTAAGTCATGACCAGAAGCAGCAAGTTTTCTAATTGCTCTAACAGCATCAGCGTTTTCAGGGACATTTTCTATATAAGTTGTTGAAATAGAGTCTCCTAAAGCATTTTCCATATAAATTCTGCCTTGATCATGCATATAAGTCCATCCATGATCTCCCGGAGGGCCTATGTATATAAAACCAATTTTCTTTTGATCAGCGTAAAGAGCAGATACAGAAATTATGGTGAAAAATGAGAAAATAGTTAGTATTTTTCTTATCATATTAAAAATCCTATCTTTTAAAAAATTTATTAAATTTATTATAAAACTATTTTTATTAAAAAATAATGAATCTAGTTAATAATAAATATGTAATAAATTTATAACAAAAAAAGTAATAGATGCCCTCCATATGAAAAAAAATTAGTGGATAACCTATTGATTTTTTTCAAAGGATATATTTAAAGAAGCTGGGGCACTCAATTTAAGTCTTAATTTATTAGAAGATATAAAAACTAATACAATAATTGTTGCTAAATATGGCATCATATTAAAAAATTGCCCAGGTAATTTTACGCCAATTGCTTGAAGATTCATTTGCATTATAGCTACACCACCAAAAATATAGGCACCAACTAAAAGCCTCCAAGGTTTCCAGGTGGCAAAAACCACCAATGCTAAAGCAATCCATCCCCTGCCAGCTGTCATTCCCTCTTGCCACATTGGAGCATAACAAATAGAAATATAGAAACCTGCTATAGAGCTCATTACTCCTCCAAATATGATGGTCATGTATCTGGTTTTTATAACATTATAACCAAGAGCATAGGCAGAATTATGGTTTTCTCCAACTGCTCTGATAATTAGACCCGATTTAGTTTTAGATAAAAAATAACTCACCAGAAATACCAATAAGAATGAAATTAATATAAAGAAATATGGGTTTAATCCTTCAATAGGAGTTCCACTAAATTTTTTTCCAAGCATTGCACTTAAACCGATACCAAATATTGTTAAGGCTAATCCAGTGGCTATTTGATTAGTCATTAAATTCAGAACTAGAAAGGCAAATATTCCTGAAAGAATTACACCGGATATAATAGAAAAAAATAAAGAATAAAAATAATTACCCGTTAAAACTAAAGTTATAAAACCTGTTACAGCACCTACTAACATTAATCCTTCAAGTCCAAGATTGAGAACTCCACTTTTTTCAGTAACTAATTCTCCAATACCAGCAAATACAAGGGGTGTAGTTGATATTAAAACTATATTCAAAATACCGATAATTAAGTCTGTATTCATGATATAGATACTTTATATTTGTTAAGAAAGTCAGTGCCTAATAAAAAAAATAAAACTAGGCCCTGAAAAACAAAACCTACAGCTGAGGGTATTTTTAAAAATAGTTGGGCATCCTCGGCACCCAAATAAGTTAAAGCAATCAACAATGATGATAAGATTATTCCAATAGGATTTAATCTTCCTAAAAAAGCAACAATAATTGCAGTAAAACCATAGTTCGGAGAAATATCTCTATATAACAATCCTATTGGTCCAGATACTTCAAATAACCCTGCTAATCCTGCACAGGCACCACTTATTATGAAAGTATAAAAAATTAAATTTTTATATTTAAAACCTGCATATTGAGATGCTTTTGAACTGAGACCAGAAACTCTTAATTTAAAGCCAAATAAAGTTTTGTTATAAACAATATAAGAGATGAAACATATTATTAAGGCGAAATACACACCAATATGAATTCGAAGGCCATCAAACAACACCGGTAGTCTTCCAGCATCAGGGAATGGCACTGATTTAGGTAAACCATATCCAGCTGGGTCTTTCCAAGGGCCAACAACAAAATAATCGAGAATAAAAAGTGCTACATAAGTCAGCATCAAACTAGTTAAAATCTCATTAGTGTTAAATTTTGTTTTTAAGATAGCTGGTATTGTAGCCCAAAAGGCACCTCCGATAGCTCCAAATAAAATCATAAAAGGAAGTAAGAAAATACTTGTAGAGTCATTAAACAGGATTCCAATACCTCCTCCAAAGATAGCTCCCATTGTTAACTGTCCCTCAGCTCCAATATTATAAATATTATTTTTAAAGCAATAAGATAAACCAAGAGCGATGATAGCTAGTGGAGTAGCTTTGACAAATAATTCTGAGATACCGTAAGAATTTGAAATGGGGCTAATAAAAAAGATTTTAAAAGACTCGATAGGACTTAGATCTAAAATTAAAAAAATAAATGACCCAAAAAATAATGTTAAAAAAACTGCAACTAATGGGGATAAATAAAATATTAAATTAGAATATTCCTCTCTTAATTTAATGCTAATCAAATAGACCCCCCATATACTTACCTAATTTGGTGATATCTATGTTCTCAACATTTAAAGATTTTGATAGTGAACCCTCATATAAAACAGAAATACTATGACAAACTTCAAGGAGTTCATCCAAGTCATGGGAAATAATGATTATTGACACACCTTTCTGTGATAATTCTATTAATGACTTTTTAATAAAAGCCTCAGAACCTGCATCTATACCCCATGTGGGTTGAGATAAAATTAATAATTCAGGATTAGACATGATTTCTCTTCCAATTATAAATTTTTGAAGATTGCCACCTGATAACTTACCAGCTTTGACATTAAATGAGGGAGTATCAATATTGAAATTTTTGATGACTTCATTAGCGTAAGAATTAATTCTATCAAAATTAATGAAATCTCCTTTTTTAAAGTAACTTTTATGATTCATACTAAGTAAAATGTTTTCACTTAAAGACATTTCAGGAACTGCGCTATGACCCAATCTCTGCTCAGTCACATAAGAAATAGATAAAGATTTTCTTTGAAATGTAGATAATTTATTGATGTTAATATTTTTAAAAATTATATCTCCGTTAAACTCAAAATCATTCTCATTTAACAAAATTTCCATTAACTCTTTTTGGCCATTACCTGCAACTCCAGCAATACCAAAAATTTGTCCCTTTTTTAAATTGAAATCTATTTTATTTAAATTAGTTGTAAAAGGATCTTGAGAATATGAGGATAAATTACTTAGACTTAATACATTCTCTAAATAATTAATATTATTTGTTTGTTTAGTTTTAAATACTTTATAACCTAACATTTTATAACCCAAGCTTTCAGGATCCTCATTCTTAG
>CABXXO010000003.1 GCA_902516235.1 uncultured Alphaproteobacteria bacterium | reverse complement strand
AAATTTTGTAAATCTAAAATGTTATAAGCTAAACTCATCTTATTTTTATTTATATTAATTTCTTCATATTCATTACAATTTTTGCACAAAACGATTGTAGAAACCTCATTTTCATTACGGGGTTCACTACTCACGATATATTTTTTTGAAACATTTAGCCTTAAAACAAGGTTTTGTTCTAATAAATTTCTAAGAGAACGATAAACTGTTGCAGGCTGTACTCTTTTAATTCTCAAAAACTTGTCTAAGACATCGTATGCAGACAAAGGTCTTTTTCTATTATTTTTTAGTATTTTTAAAACTATACGGTCATTTGTCAGCATTTTAGATAAACTAAATTTATTTTAATAAAAAATGAAATATTTAATAAATCAGCCTGGATTAGTTATGATTTAGTTACTTACTGAAAGCTTTTACAGATCATAAAAATCAGGATTTTTTAGAAAAAGCTATCGCGTTTTTTTGATTAGTTTCAAGATTTTTAACAGAAAAATCCTTAATTAACTCATGAAAAAGCTTATACCAATTTATTTCTGCTTTTAGGTGAATAAAAATAGACCCAAGTCCAACTGCGGCTCTATCCATGAATACAAACTCTCTTGGTGGTTTAACCCCGCCATATTTTCTCAATTCTTTATGAACTTCTCCAGCTATTTTAGCACCATATATTCCGCTGTCTGAATCTTGTATTCTTCTAACTTCATTTTTTAAAATAGGGTCATATAAAAAAAGAGCCCATTTATTTAAAACATTCATAAGCTTGTCATCAATATCTTTAAATCCCCAGGCCTTATAAGCTAGTTTTATTTTTTCGTTATTTTTTTCTTTAAGAGCAAAATATAAATCGATTACACCTTTTACAAATTTAGCAGGAAAAATTCTTACACAACCGTAATCAAACAAGTTTATGTTATTATCTTTATTTACAGAGTAATTACCAAGGTGAGGATCACCATGGATAATCCCATATTTGTAAAATGGAAAGTACCAGGCCATAAATAATTTTTTTGCTAAATCATTTCTTACTTTTTGAGATGAGTTTTTGTATTCAATAAGCTTTTTTCCATCAAGATATTCCATAACTAATAATCTTTGGGTTGAAAGCTTTTTATGAACTTTAGGTATTTTTATAAATTTATTTTTTTTGTGCATGTACTCAAAAATCTTGAGGTGGCGGTGCTCTAATTTGTAATCTAATTCCTCTTTTAGCCTTGCCTCAATTTCTTTATAAATTTCTCTTATTTGAATTGATTTATTGTAACTAGAATAAATTTTAAAAATTATTTTTAGTTGATTGAGGTCCGCAATAACTGCTGAGGACATATCTGGATATTGTAATTTGCAAGCAACAATTTCATTACCATTTAGTTTAGCTTTATGAACTTGACCTAAGGAAGCTGCAAAACTTGCATCTTTGTCAAAATCTGTAAAATTTTTCTCCCAATTTTCTCCTAACTCAGCTTTCATTCTTCTTTTAACAAATACCCATGACATTGGAGGCGCATTAGATTGTAATTCTGCAAGTTTTCTTGCATATTCTTCCGGGAGTAAATCAGGAATAGTTGCACTTAATTGTGCAACTTTCATTAAAGGACCTTTTAGATTACCTAATATCTCAGTTATCTGAGCTGCATATTTTTGATCACTTAAATCAAAATTTAAATACTTTTTTCCAGCAAACTTAGTCGCTAACGAAGTCATAGATGTAGTTACTTTCGAGTATCTTTTAACTCTGGAAACTAAATTGTTATCTTCTTTCATGTTATATTAAATAGTCTTTTCAAAATCATCTATTAAACTAGAAATCATTGAAAGACCTTTTTGCCAACTATCTTTATGTTTAAGATCAACTTTAAAGGGTTTAAGTACTTCACTATAGTGCTTTGAACCACCACTTTTTAAAAGATTAATATAACTTTCTTTAAAGTTTGGAAGTCCTTCATCATAAAGTTGGATTAAGATATTAACTAAACAATCTCCAAATGCATAAGCATATACATAAAAAGGTGTATGGATAAAATGAGGGATATAAGTCCAAAAATATCTATATCCGTTAGTTAATTCGACATTAGGGCCAAGACTTTCTGATTGTGTTTTCATCCAAAAATTACAAAGTTGATCTGATGATAGTTCGCCTTTTTTTCTTTCGTTATGCACTAATTTTTCAAATTCAAAAAATGATATCTGTCTAACAACTGTGTTAATCATATCTTCTATTTTTGAGGCTAATAGATATTTTCTTTCCTCTTGATCACTATCATCTAGAAGTGTTCGAAACGTCATCATTTCTCCAAAAACACTCGCAGTTTCAGCGAGCGTAAGAGGTGTACTTGATAAAAGTAATCCTTGTTTTGCAGATAAATATTGATGACATCCATGACCAAGTTCATGTGCTAAAGTCATCACATCTCTAGTTTTTCCATGGAAATTCGTCAAAATGTAAGGATGGATAGAAGGAATAGTAGAAGCTGCAAATGCACCTGGTGATTTGCCTGATTTTAATTCTGCATCAATCCAACTATTATTAAAAAATAATAATGCAATATCTTTAAAACTTTCATCAAAATTAGCATAAGAACGCAGTACGATATCTTTGGCCTCTGACCAATTAATCTTTTTATTTGGTGAGTCAGGATATGGGGCGTTCCTATCCCAATAATTTAATTTCTCTTGATTAAAAAGTTTTGCCTTAATTTTATAATATCGATGTGAGATATTCTTATAATTTGAGGTAACACTTTGCGTCAATGCTTCAACAACCTCATTTTCAAGATTATTTGCTAAATTTCTGGAGTCAATTGGAGAGTTATATTTTCTCCACTTATCATTAGTAATTTTATCTTTTGCTAGAGTGTTAGTTATAAAAGAAAAAGTTTTTACGTTTGATTTGAAAACATCTTCTATACTCTGAGCAGCTTTTTTTCTTGTTGTTGCACTATGATCAGATAACAAATTTAACGCATCAGAACTATTTAATTCCTTATTATCTATTTTAAATTTTAAATCATTTATTTGTTCTTCAAAAAATCTCACCCATGAAGAATTAGAGGTTAAATTTTTATCTAAGAAAATCATCTCACTTTTTTCATCAAGCTGGTGTTGTTTATATCGGCGGATGTTTGTTAACCAATTTTTGTATTTACCTGCACTTAATAAAAATTTTTCAAATTCCAAGTCATTTGATGAATTTATTTCATTGGTGAAAAAAATTAAGCTAGATGATATTTCAGTAAGTTTTTCATTGATGCCTTGGTAAAATTGAACGGTATCTTGATCGTTCATATTTGTTGCGTAAACTAAAAAAGCATAGTTTCCAAGCTTGTCTCCAAGTTCATTACCATCTTCGTATTCTTTTATGATGCTTTCAAGTTTTTGACTTTGAATAATTAATTTTCCTCTATATTTATTGTTAAATGTTATTGAAAATTTTTTAAATTTTTCTAAATTTAGCTCTATTTGTTCATCTTTAATAGAACGGTAAAAATCTCCTAAATTCCAATTTGGTAGTTTATCAGTCATAAAATTTATTTTTTATTGAATTCTTCTTTTTGTTCTTTTGTTGCCTCTAATTGATATTTATCTTTCCACTCGGAGTAAGACATCCCATAAATTATCTTTCTTGATTCTTCATACTCTAGATCATAGTTCTCCTCTTTTGCGTATTTTACATACCATTTTGATAGACAATTTCTGCAAAATCCACTTAGATTCATTAGGTCTATGTTTTGTACATCGGTTCTATCTCTTAAATGGTTAATCAAATGATCAAGCACATTGGCTTTGATTTTGTATTCTTGTTCTTTGGATATTTTACTCATGGTATTTTACTAATATCATGTTATTTATTAATTTCTAAACAAATCAAATGAAATTAAGAAACCGAAAAGCTAAAATTGTTGCTACTTTAGGACCTGCTTGTGAAACAGAAAAAGAAATTGAGGAATTATTTTTATCAGGTGCAGATGTATTTCGTTTAAATTTTAGTCATGGTAATCATGAGGATCACAAAAAAAAAGTAAAAATAATTCGTAATTTAGAGAAGAAACATGACCGTTATATTTGTATTTTAGGAGACCTTCAGGGTCCAAAATTCAGAGTTGGTAAATTTTTAAATGTTAAAGAACAATTAAAGAAAAACCAAATATTCACATTTGATCAAAATAAAAAAGATGGCGATAGTTCTCGTGTTTATTTACCACATAAAGAAATTTTTAAATCTATCATAGTTGGACAAAGACTTTTAGTTAATGACGGTAAAGTGAGATTAAAAGTAAAGTCGAAATCTTCATCTACAATAAAATGTATTGTCACCGATGGTGGTGAAATTTCAAATAATAAAGGCTTAAATATTCCAGATACAAAACTTGACTTAAAAATTATTACACCAAAAGATAAAAAAGATCTTGGGCTTGCAATTAAGCTTGATGTTGATTGGATTGCTCTTTCATTTATTCAGACTACAAAAGACTTAGTCACAGCAAAAAAGCTCGTTCCTACAAAATTCAAAGTCATGGTTAAAGTAGAAAAACCATCTGCTATGGAGGAAATCGAATCGATAACTGAGAATTGTGATGGAATAATGGTAGCTAGAGGTGATCTAGGAGTAGAAACTAATCCTGAAGATGTTCCTATTCACCAAAGAACGATGGTTGCTACATGTAGAAAATTCGGAAAACCATGTATTGTAGCTACTCAGATGCTTGAAAGTATGATTGACTCTCCGACACCAACCCGTGCTGAGGCATCAGATGTAGCAACAGCGGTATTCCAAGGTGTGGACGCTGTAATGTTGTCCGCAGAGTCAGCAGCAGGTAACTATCCAAAAGAGTCAGTAGAAATGATGGATAAAATTATTAAGCGAGTTGAAAGTGACCCTAAATATTTGGCTAACATTCAAAATTATAATTTAAATGTAGTAAGAACATCTACTGAGGCTATTGCAACTGCTGCACTTGAAGTTGCAAATATAGCTGAATGCAATTGTATTGCTACATTCTCTCAAACAGGAAGATCTGTTTTAAGAGTCGCTAGAATGAGACCTGATGTAACTTTAATTGGACTAACAACTAATAGAAAAGTAGCCCGTCAAAATATTTTGACTTGGGGAACTTTTATGGACGTAGTCGATGAAATTTCTTCATCCTCAGAGATGGTAGACCGTGCTTGTAAAATAGCAAAATCAAGAAAAATATTAAAACATGGTGATAAAATAATTATCACCGCTGGTGTTCCTTTTGGTAAAGTTGGGACAACTAACACTCTAAGAATAGCGAAAATAATATCTAAAAGTAAATTAACTTAATTTATCACAAGCTTTTTTAATTCTCTGGCAAGCATCCTCTAATATAGAGTCAGAAGTTGCATAAGAAATTCTAAAAAAACCCTCTAATCCGAAAGCTGAACCTTGGACGCCTGCGACTCCAACTTCTTCGAGAAGATAATCCATAAAATCACCATCTGTGGAGAGTATTTTGCCTGACTCTGTTTTCTTTCCTAAAACTTCTTTACAAGATCCAAAAACATAAAAAGCACCCTCAGGTGTTCTGCAAGATAAACCTGGTGTTTCATTTAAATTCTTAACTACTAGATTACGTCTTCTTAAAAAAGATTCATTGTTAGATAAAATAAAACTTTGATCACCATTAAGGGCCTCGACTGAAGCAGCCATTGAAATTGATGCAGTCGAGGATACGTTTTGGGATTGAACTTTGTTCATTGCATTGATGAGATTTGTTGGACCCGCAGCATACCCCACTCTCCACCCTGTCATACAATAGGACTTAGATAACCCGTTCATAGTTAAGGTTCTATCTTTTAAAAAAGGACAAACCTCAGCAATTGTTTTAAATTCATTAGTGTCGTAAACAATTTTTTCATAAATATCATCAGATAAAATAAAAATATTATCATGTTTCTTAAGAACATCCCCAATTGCTATTAGTTCATCTTTGGTGTACATAGATCCAGTAGGATTACTTGGGCTGTTAAGCATTAACCATTTTGTTTTTGAGCTAATATGCTTTTCTAAATCTTCAGGTGAAATTTTAAAACCATTTTGTTCACCACATTCAACAATCACAGGCTTTCCATCATTTAAAATAACAATATCTGGATAACTCACCCAATAAGGTGCAGGAATAATAACTTCATCACCGCTGTTAATAGTTGCTGAAAAAGCATTATAAATTATATGTTTACCTCCTACTCCAACTGTAATATTACCAAGTTCATAATCTAAATTATTGTCTCTTTGAAATTTTTTTTGAATTGCAAGTTGTAAATCTGGAGTACCTTTACCCGGAACATATTTTGTAAAACCCTTATTAATAGACTCAATGGCAGCACTTTTTATGTGATCTGGGGTATCAAAATCAGGCTCTCCAGCTGCTAAAACAATTATATCTTTTCCAGCCCTTTTTAACTCCTGTGCCTTCATGTTTATGGCTATTGTTAAAGAGGGTTTTATGTTATTTACTCTATTTGAAATCATTTTTTTTATTTAGTTATCTATAAACTTATTTATAAATTTCTACAAGCATGGCATTTAAAATAGTAAGTGAAAATAAACCAAAGGGGGATCAGCCACAGGCAATCAAAAAATTAATTGAAGGTTTAGATGACAGAAAACAAAGTCAAGTGTTACTGGGTGTAACTGGCTCTGGGAAGACATTTACAATTGCCAATGTAATTGAAAGATATAACAGACCTACATTAATTATGGCTCCTAATAAAACTTTAGCTGCCCAGCTTTATGAAGAATTGAAAATGTTGTTTCCTGAAAATGCTGTTGAATATTTTGTGAGTTATTATGATTATTACCAACCTGAAGCATATGTTCCCCGATCAGATACCTTTATTGAGAAGGAGTCCTCTATTAATGAACAAATAGATCGATTTAGGCACTCGGCCACCAGGTCTTTAGTAGAAAGAGAAGATGTAATTATTGTAGCAAGTGTTTCATGTATTTACGGTATCGGTTCAGTAGACTCTTACTCGAAAATGACTCTTGAAATAAAAAAAGGACAAAATATTAATTTAATGGAGTTCTTAAGAGAATTAGTAGAATTACAATATAAAAGAAATAATATTGACTTTAGAAGGGGTATGTTTCGCGTAACTGGGGATCGTGTTGACATTTTTCCAGCACACTTAGAAGACATTGCCTGGAGAGTAAGTTTTTTTGGAGACGAAGTAGAGGAAATTAAGGAGTTTGATCCATTAACAGGAGAATTTATTCAAAATTTTGAAGAAGTGAAAATTTTTGCAAATAGTCACTATATAACTCCCAAGCCAAGATTAGAGAATGCTATTAAAGAAATTAAGAAAGATTTAAAAATAAGACTAGAGGAGTTTGATAAAGAAAAAAAATTACTAGAATTTCAAAGGTTAAAAGAAAGAACTAATTTTGATTTAGAAATGATTCAAGCTACTGGAACTTGTTCTGGAATTGAAAATTATTCCAGATATTTAAGTGGTAGGCAACCTGGGGAGGCACCACCCACTTTATACGAGTTTATCCCAGAAAATGCCCTACTGATTATTGATGAGTCTCATGTATCTGTTCCTCAAATAAGTGGAATGTATAAAGGTGACAGATCAAGAAAAAAAACTCTTTCTGATTATGGTTTCAGACTTCCATCTGCATTGGATAATCGTCCATTAACATTTGAAGAGTGGAATATGATGAGACCTCCTACTATTTTTTTATCTGCAACACCAGGTCCTTGGGAATTGAATGAGGTTGAAAACAAATATATTGAGCAAATTATTCGACCAACTGGCCTAATTGACCCCGAGTGTGTGATCAAAACAACCGTCAACCAAGTGGAAGATTTGATGGGTGAAATACAAACCACACTAGGTAATAAAAATAGAGTGCTAATCACAACTCTTACTAAAAAAAATGCTGAGGATTTAACTAATTATTTAAAAGAACATAATCTAAAAGTTGAATATATGCACTCTGATGTTGAAACAATTGACAGAATAAAACTTATCCGTTCTTTGAGAATAGGAGAAATTGACATTTTAGTTGGTATAAATTTGCTAAGAGAGGGACTTGATATACCTGAATGTGGTTTGGTAGCTATCCTTGATGCTGATAAAGAGGGATACTTAAGGTCAAAAACAAGTTTGGTGCAAACCATAGGTCGAGCAGCAAGAAATGTTAATGGGAAAGTAATATTATACGCAGATATTATTACAAAAAGTATCAAAGCAGCTCTTGAAGAGACAGATTATAGGAAAACTAAACAGATTGAATTTAATAAAAAAAATAATATAACGCCTCAATCTGTAAAGAGAAATATTGGTGAAATTATTGAAAGCATATACGAGAAAGATAGCTATACTGTTTGTACATCTGAAATTGATAAATTGAGTCCAAATAAGTTTGAAAAACATGTTCAAAAATTAGAGAAAAAGATGTTAACTGCAGCTGAAAATTTAGACTTTGAGAAAGCTGCAATGTTTAGAGATGAAATTAGAAAAATAAAAAAAGATCAAATGGGTATGAATTGATTGAAAGTTTTATAGGAGTATTAATAAGTCTTATTATTCTAATATGGTCATGTGACCTCGCAATTAAAAATTCAATAATTATTTCACAAATTTATAAAGTCAGACCAATCCTAGTTGGTATATTTATTATTGCCGTTGGCACCTCTCTCCCAGAGTTTGCTGCAACATTTCAAGCATTAAAATTCAATTCTGTTGGAATAGTTGCGGGTAATCTTGTAGGAAGCAACATCGCAAATATATTGTTAGTAGGTGGTATTATGCTTTACCCTATTACCAAGCTTGTAACTGAGAAAAGCGATAATAGTACTTTTCTATTTTTTCTTATTTTTTCAATTACTTTTTTTATTTTTATTATTTTCAACTTTAACCTTGGATATCTATCTGGAATTTTTCTCTTTGGAATACTCTGTGCTTTTATTTTTTTTGAGGTAAGGAAACCTATTGACGATGTTTCTACAAAAGTTGATTTAAAAAATTCACAAACTCCTATTATTATTTTAAAAATACTATTAGCCTTTGCTGCTTTATTTTTTAGTTCTAAATACTTCATCATTTATGCCAAAAACTTGACTAGTATATTTGGAGTAGCTGAGACAACTATTGGGATAACAATTGTTGCTTTTGGGACATCTTTACCTGAGGTAATTGCTACAATTCTTTCAATTGTAAAAAAGCAAAATAATTTGGCAATTGGAAATATTTTGGGCTCAAATATTGCTAACATCTTTGGAATAACGATTATTGCCATACTTATCAATGGCAGTATAAATTTTTATGAATTACTTGGTTATTTAGATAAATTGTTGTTTCTGGCTACATCTTTATTATTTTTCTTAATAATTTATTTAAAAATAGCTGGTAAATTAATTTCTATGAGTTTGATTTTAACCTATATTATCTATTTTACGTTCTTATATTTATAAAAGAAATAAATGAAAAAATTTAAAGTCATTATTACTATTATAACTTTTTTAATTTTAGTTATTTTATTTGGATTAAGTTTTTTGAGATTACCTATTAATTTACTTTCTCAAGAAATAGTTTACAAAGAAACAAAAGGTTTAGTTAGTTTAAATAGCTTATCTAATCAAACATTAAAAATTTTACCTAAACCAATTCTATCATTAGACAATTCAAGTTTTAAAATTAATCATGATGTATTTCAAACTGATATTACAGCAAACGATATTGAAATTTCTAGATCAATGTTTGATGAAGATGAAATTTCAATTAAGCTAAATCAAGCAAGAATAGAAAATATCAATTCTAATTTGATAAATAATGCTGTTTTGTTAGAGGGTGATATTGAAAATTTAAAATTAAATATTTCAATTGAAGAAAAAGCTACCAGATTAACTACAAATAAATTCAACTACAAAGGTTCTGATTTATATTTAGATATTTATACTATTAACTCTGATGTAAAAAAAATAGGTTTTACTATAGATGATTTGGAAATAGATGAATTAGTATTACTTATAGGAGAAAATTATCAACATTTATTAAAGAAAATAAATTTTAAAAGCCTAAGTATCAGTGGTGAATATTCAAAAGAAAGTCTAGATATTGAGAGCTTATTTATAACACTCTTAGATAAATCTCAAATTAGCATAAAGGGCTCTATTGATTTGAATAATTTTTTAAACTCAGATTTAACTATTGGAGGTCAAAATATTTCTACAGATAATTTATTTCAACTAGTAAGTAATATTAAAGTTTTAAATGAAATTGCATCTATACCTAAGGGAATAATTGAGACTTTTGATTTGAGCTATAATTCCAATAATTTATTAGTAAATAAAATAATTTATAGATCTGAACAGGGGACAATCATAGATTTAAACGGAACTATTGAAGAATTAGATATTGATAATATTGTTATTAATACAAATCTGATATCCAATTCTAAAGTTGATATTTTTAAGTTATTGAATTTTTTACCTAATGCGGAACTAATGAAACAATTTGAGTTTGATGAAATTCAACTTTCTAGTAATTTTGAAAATAATATTTTGAAATTAGATGAGCTGAATATAAACAATAAAGATAGACAAATTGTTAAAATCAAAGGTAAATATGATTTTAATAATACCGATAACCTGAGGTTAGATATTCATCTTAATGAATTTGACCAATTTAGCCTAATTCCATCTGACAGCTTAAATGAATTTTTATCGATCTTAAATACAGATCATATAAATTTGAGGGGTATGATAGAAGGAAGTAAATTAAAAATTAAAGATCTTGTTTTTGTTAGTTCAGATGATTTAGATCTATCGATTACAGGTGATTTAGACTTAGATAACTATAAAGATGCTTCAATAAATATTGGAATTAATAATTTAAATAAACCAAAATTAATACAAATAATCTCTAAATTCACTGAAGGTGACTTTTCAAATATTATAGACATAGTAGATTTTGATTATTTGGAAACAAACTTGATTGTTGATCTAGTAAATAATGATTATTTAATAGAAAATTTAGATCTTATTCATAAAGATAAAATTTCAAACATTTCTGGATCAATTAATAATAAAATGTTTACTGGCTTAATTGAATTAAAAGAGATTAATTTGGCAAAATTAGATAATCTATTTTTAAATACATCACGCATCAAAGGTTATATTGATCTTTATTTAACTGTATCAGATCCTATTAGCTTTACTAACATTCAAAATATTTCTGGAAATATAAATGGTTCAATAAATGTAAATGTTTCAGATGAGGAATTTGCATTAGTTTTATTTGTACAATCTTTGTCACAAGATATTGAAGATTTTGAACAAATTAATGAATTATTAAATACACTTGCAAATTCTTTCATAAATCAAAGTGGTTCTATCAGTGGTCAAATTTTGAATAAGGATTTAAATGAATTTATAATTAAAGACTTAATCTTATCATCACCAGACGGTGAGACTCTAAAAGCAGAATTAGAATTAGTGCAAAAAAATTTCAAAATTACAATTTTTGATATTATTGATAATGAAGATTTTGTGATCAAATTTCAAAATGGAAGTTATTCTTATGAAAGAATTATACCTGACGGAACTATAAAAAAACCAATTGAGGAACTTATACAAAAAAATATCAATAAACTCTTTGAAAATTTACTGCAGTGATTTTATTACAAAATCGATAATATCTTTCTCAATCTTACTATTATTCAATCTATTTATTTCTTGAATTCCTGTAGGAGATGTAATATTTATTTCTGTTAAATAATTGTCAATTACATCAATACCAACAAAAATTAAACCTTTTTTGACAAGAAATGGTTTTATTTTTTTACATATAATCTTTTCTTTAGCAGTGATATTTGTTTTTACAGGTTTTCCACCCGCATGAAAATTAGCCTTTATACTATTAGCTTTTGGTAACCTTAAAACACCACCAGCTATTTCTCCATTGATCAAAATAATTCTTTTATCCCCCTTATTATAATTTTTTAAAAATCTTTGAATAATAACTGGACTATTAGAAAATTTTTTTAAATAGTTTTTGACAAATATTTTAAGGTTAGACTTATTATAGTTAATTTTTTGTATTCCTAATCCTCCGTTTCCATAGGCAGGTTTAATGATTACCTCTTTATTTTTTTTGATAAAATTTGTTATTATTTCTGAATTTGATGATATTAATGTTGGAGGAGTTAATTCTGGAAAATTCATCATAATATGCTTTTCTGGAAAATTCCTAATTTCCTTTGAATTATTTACAAGCAAAGGTTTTTTTAATTGATCCAATAAGTATGTGTTAGATATATATTTTAAATCAAATGGTGGATCTTGACGAATAAAAATAGCGCTCATTTTTTCTAAATCAATCTGTTTTATATTTTTTCTTTGAAAAGAAAGTCTACTATTCTTTTTTAAGCTTAAACTCAAAACATTAGATTTTATTTTATTAATTTTTTTTATTTCACTAAAAACCCAACTTGGATCATTATAATAACATTCTATCCCCCTACTCAAAGACTCACGAATAAGCATATAAGTAGAATCCTCGTTGATGTTAATTTTCTGAGGATCGTCCATTTGAAAAAGAAATTTCATAATAATTTTAATAATATGTATTATTTAGCAATGATAATATATTTTTTTTGTCCTTGAACTCTTCAATTAACAAATCTGCGGGATTTTTTTGTTGTTCAATAATGCTATTTAATTTTTCTAAATGAATACTTTCATCTCTACCATCAGAATTTAGATACCCTCTTTTTTCTAATCCTTTTTTTGACAAACTTAATAGTTTTTTACCATGCTCATATAGTGGTGAATTCATAAAGTTACTATTTAAACCCTCAGATGGAACATCCTGATACAAATTTAATATGTCATTTTCTTGCCAGGTGCTTGTTTCCTTCCATAAGGAGTCGAGATTTTCATCATCATAAAGTATGCCAATCCAAAAAGCAGGCAATGCACAAATCATCTCCCATTTTCCTGCATCTGCTCCCCTAAGTTCGATATAAGACTTTAATCTGACTTCAGTAAAAATTGTAGATAAGTGATTTATCCAATCTTGAATTGTTAAATTATACCCCAAAATTTCTTTATTTGAGACACTTTTGGTAAGTAATTCATCAAATGTGTAATCAGTAGTATCAAAATATTTACCATTTATTTTTAAAAAATAGTTTTTAACTTTTAGAACAAAATCAACATATTCTTCAATCGTAAAATTTTTGTTTAAAAATGAATTTTTTATTCCACATCTTTGATTATCTGTGTCTTGCCAAGTTAAAATTCGATTACTGACTAGGTCATTATGTTTAGACTCACGAAAAGGAGAATTACAAAATATACCCATCACAATTGGTTGGATCCTATTAGCAACAACAAATTTTTTAATTAAATCATTTTCATTAAAATAATCCAAATTAGCTTGTACTGTGCAGGTTCTTGTCATCATATCTAACCCTCTAGAGCCAACTTTTGGCATGTATTCTCTCATAATTTTATATCGTTCTTTTGGGATAAAAGATAAATCCTCTAATTTACTTATTGGGTCGAAGCCAAGACCTAATATGCATAATTTATTTAACTCAGCATATTCTTCTAGTTCTCTTAAATGCTCGTAGGACTCGGTACATGTTTGATGAACATTTTTTAATATTTTCCCAGATAATTCCAATTGACAACCTGGTTCTAGAGTAATATTAGCACCATTTTTAGATAAAGATATTAGTTGGTTAAAGCTGTTATATTCATTTTTCTGCCAGCCTTTTGATAAGAAAAATTGAAATAAATTTTGAACACTCACCTCACCATCAAATTCAAGTCTTTTATGATCTTTAGTATAAAAAATAAATTTTTCATGCTCTGTTCCTATCCCTTTATATTCAGGGTCGGTAAAACTTGAATAAAAATAATTTATAAGATCTGTTTTTTGTAACAATTAAAACACACTATTTTTATGGAAATTACATTTTGTTATTTGATTTGAATAGTCTTTTGCTTGGTGCTCTACTTTTTTTGCCACATCAAGTAGCCATTTTTTTTTATTATAGGATTGTTTCTGAAATCCTCCTTTGCCCTCATGATAGGCGAGATAATGATTGTAGACATCACCTTTATTAATTTTTAATAATCGGTAACTTCCATCAACATACCATCCAATGAAATCACTCGCATCTTTAAAATTTTTTCTGTTAGCATTAAAGTTTTTTGTAGAAACTTTATATTCTTCCCATGTCCCATCTAAAGCTTGGCTATAACCATAAGCACTTGAAGGTCGTAAACCTGGTATAAAACCTAGTACCTTTTTTCTCGGAGGTCTTGCCGTTCTTTCAAAAGAAGACTCTTGTTTGATAAAACTTAATTGCAAACTAACAGGGACGCCCCATTTTTCTTTCGTTTTTTCTGCATATGATTTCCACTTAGGATTAGTTTTAAAAATATCACAAATATTTGAGGTATTAAAAGATCGATCTGTTGTGATACATCCCGATAGTAAAAAAGTAAGGATAATTAAATATTTCACTAATTAAAATTTTTCCTTAAGAATTCACTCATTATTTCCAATCCCTGTAATGCTGCACCATTAGATCCTAATATCGAGCCTTGAGACCAGGCATAGGTATCAAAATGTAGCCAAGGTGTGTCAGATTTATTCAAAAATTCTTTTAAAAAAAGTGCTGCTGTGATAGATCCAGCCATTCCATCCAAAGAAGCATTACTTAAATCTGCAACTTGCGAATTAATCTTTTTTAGATAGGGTTGGTACAAGGGTAATCTCCAACATCTCAGTTTTTCTTTGTTTAAATTATTAATTTTTTTTGCAATTAATTCATTGTTACAAAAATAAGCAGGTAAGTCCTCACCTAAAGCAACCCTTGCTGCACCAGTAAGGGTTGCGAAATCAATAATCATACTTGGGTTATAAGTCATCGCTTTTTCAATAGCATCTGCCAATAAAAGTCTTCCTTCGGCGTCCGTGTGTGCAATTTCAACTGACTTCCCTGACGCTGATTTGTAGACATCGCCTGGTCTCATTGATTTAGAGGATACTGAGTTCTCAGCTAAAGGTGCAATTAAAACTATTTTAGTTTTTTTTAGCAAGTAATTTGCCAATAAAAATAATGATATTGCAATAGCAGAACCGCCCATATCTTTTTTCATGTTTCTCATAGAGTTTCCTGGTTTAATATTTACGCCACCAGTGTCAAATGTGACTCCCTTACCAATAATGACGAGAGGCTTATCTTTTTGAAGAATTTTTTTATTTGTTATTTCTATTACTTTTGGTTTAACAGACGAAGATTTACCAACAGCATAAGTGAGAGGAAATTGTATACCAATATCTTTCTCAGAATATTCAACAAAATTAAATTTTTTAAACATTCGATTATTTTTTATTTTTGTGAAATAAGATAATGGATTTAAATTATTTGCGGGGCTGTTGATTAAATCTCTAGAAAAATTAATACACTGTGTGTAAAAAATAAGAAACTCTAATTCTTTTTGGTCTTTTATATACAATAAATTTTTTTTAGATTTTGACTGAAACTTATAATTTCCCCAAGCCCAAGCTTTATGTATCTCTGATTCTTTTGATTTAGCAAATTTAGCAAATATGTAGTAGTTACCATTATTTAATGAGGAAAAAGAACTGACCCCCTCAAGGTTTTGATCTACCCCTTCTCCAATCAGAACCTCTTTTAGTCTTCCATCTTCATAAGGAACTTTTAGAATTTTTCCAGATTCTGCCTTGAAATTATTAGATAAAGACCAATTTTTAATGAATGATGATTGAGTTAACAGCCATTTTTCAAATTTGATTTGAGAAATGATAGATATTTTTGTAGAACACTCAGTATTATCATTGGTAAACATTACTTATAATAAGGATATTAGAAAAAAATGAATAAACAACAAGCGGAAAAGAAAACAGTAAAATTTGAAACAGAGGTATCAAAACTCTTAGATATAGTAGCTAACTCACTTTATACAGAAAAAGAAATATTTTTACGTGAATTAGTATCAAATTCATCAGATGCTTGTGAAAAACTTAGGTATGTTAGTCAAACCGACTCTAAAGCTGCAAAAACAAATAAATTTGAAATTAAAATCTATATAAATGAAAAGAACAATACCATATCTATAAAAGATAATGGGATTGGTATGGACGAAAAGGACATGCAATCAAATTTAGGTACGATTGCAAAATCTGGAACAGAAGATTTTATAAAAAAGATGGGAGATAAGAAAGGCGATATAAATCAAATTGGTAAATTTGGTGTTGGTTTTTATTCGTCATTTATGGTCTCAGATCAAGTAGTAGTTAGATCAAAAAAATATGACTCATCTAATAGTTACCTCTGGACTTCAGATGGAAAAGGTACATTTTCAATTGAGGAAACAGAATACAATGAAGTCGGAACTGAAATTACTTTATCCATTAAGAAGGATGAAAATGAGTTTTTAAGTAAATACAAAATAGAAGAAATAATAAAAAAATATTCTGATTTTGTTCCTTTCCCCATTTTTGTTACGTCTGAAGCTGATAAAAAGGAAAAGAAAAAAGATGAAAAACCTGAAGTGCAAGTTAATTCTGCTGAAGCTATTTGGCTTAAAGAAAAATCAAAGATAAAGAAAGATGATTACAAATCTTTTTATAACCAAGTTTCAAGTTACTATGATGAACCTTTGAAAACAATTCATTTTAAAGCTGAGGGAGTCGTAAACTATACTGCCCTTCTATATTTACCCAAAACACAACCTCAAGATCTATATCATCCAGATCGAAAAAACAAACTAAAGCTTTACGTAAATAAAGTATTTATTTCTGATAAATTAGATGCATTGATTCCTGCTTGGTTGAGATTTGTTCCAGGTGTTGTAGATACTGAGGATCTAAGTTTAAATATCTCAAGAGAAATTTTACAAAATAATGCAGTAATTAATAAAATATCTAATGCTGTTACAAAAAGAGTTCTTAAAG
Organism: uncultured Alphaproteobacteria bacterium; assembly: GCA_902516235.1. Taxonomy (GTDB): domain Bacteria; phylum Pseudomonadota; class Alphaproteobacteria; order HIMB59; family HIMB59; genus HIMB59. The sequence continues at coordinate 42,656 of CABXXO010000003.1, read as the reverse complement.
AAATCCAAGAGTTAAAGAAAAAAAAACCTGAGGAATTTGAAGAATTTTGGAAAAATTTTGGACCTGTCGTAAAAGAAGGGCTATATGAATTTAATGACTTTCATAATCAGATATTTGAGTTTTCAACATTTTACTGTTCTGAAAAAGAGGAGATGATTACATTAGATCAATACGTAACAGATTTTTCTAATGATAAAAAGAAAATCTATTACATTTCAGGTGAAAATAAAGACAATCTTCTTAACAGTCCTCAAATGGAATTATTTAAAAATAAAAAAATAAATGTTCTTTTAATTACAGATCCAGTTGACGAATTCTGGATACCAATGAAAATGAAATTCAAAGAGTATGAATTTGCATCTATTACTAAAGGTGAAGTAGATATAGAAGACAAAAAAGAGTCAAAAAAAGAAAAAGAAGAGCCTAAAGAAGATAAAGATTTTGTTGGATTTTTAAAAGACAATCTTAAGGATAAAGTTAAAGATGTTAAAATTTCTAAGAGATTAACTACAAGTGCTTCATGTTTGGTTGCCGATGCGAATGATATGGATATGCATTTAAAAAAATTGATGGCTGCTAATAATCAAAATATATCTGATGAAAAAAGAATTCTAGAAATAAATATTAATCATGAATTGGTTAATAAGCTAAAATCTTTAGATAAAAATCAAAAAGATAAATTTTGTGAAATTCTTTATGATCATGCAAAACTGATGGAAGGTGAAAACTTAGACGACCCAAAAAAATATACTAATTTGGTCTCAGAACTTGTATCTCTATGAGTGATCAAGTTAATTTAGAAAATTCTCAAGAAGTAGAATATGTCTCAAAGACAGTAAATGTAATAATGTGCGATGGTGGTAGTGGCGATCTCGGCCATCCAGCTGTTTATTTTAAGATCGATAAAAAACAAGAAGTTGTTTGTAACTATTGTAATAAAAAATTTATCAAAAAAGACTAACTTTTTTTTTCTTTATTAACTTCTCTAACTAAAAAATCTCTAAGAGCCTCAATTTTTTTAGAACCTTTTAGTTCAGGGGGATATGTAAAATATATAATAGTCTTAGGAGTGTCGGCAGTTGGCAAAATGGGAACAAGATTATTATTGGATATTCTCATATATTCAGGTAGTGCTCCAATCCCTGCACCTCCTCCTATAGCTCTCATAACTCCGTACATATTTGAGATAAAGAGTGTTTTAACTTTTTTATTTTTAGGAAGTAAGTCTAAAATACAATTTACATCAGGAATAGAAGGTTCAACAGTATCTCCAAAAGCAACAATTTTATGATTTGGTAGTTCGCTGACATCCTTTGGAATTCCAAATTTTTCAATGTATTCTGGTGAGGAATAAATTTTAAATTGAAATTCATAAAGTGGAAACCTAATCAGATCCATTTGAGTAGGTTCTGTCAGCCTCAAAGCAACATCAGCCTCACCTTGTGCCAAATCAGTATACTTGTTTTCAATAATTATTGAGACATCTATATCTGGATATGAATTTGTAAATTTTTCAATTCTAGGCGCTAACCAAGTTGTGCCAAATGCAACTGTCGCAGCTATAGTAAGTGGCCCGGTAGGCTTCTCTTTAGACTCTGTCAATTTAGCCTCAGTGAGAGCTATCTTACCAAATACATCGTGTGCAGTTTTAAATAAAATTTTTCCCTGTTCAGTTAGTGTCAGTCCCCTAGCATGTCTTTTAAATAGCGAGACCTTCAAATCTCTCTCAAGAGCACTTATTTGTCTGCTAATAGACGAATGACTAATATTCATTTTATGAGCTGCTTCAGATATATTAAGATCTAAAGCAACATTATGAAAAATTTTTAATTTATCCCAGTCCATGATTTATATTCACCTGCTTAAATTTATTTATACTATCGATTTTCTTATTAAACAACGACCAGTCATCATTATTATCTATATCATGCCAGATTTTTTCTATTTCATCATACAGAAGAGTTTCCTTTGGAATTTGAGTCAAAGACTTAACATCAAGATTATCAAAAATTTCATGATTTTTAAAAATTGTATCTAAATCATAATTTTTATATTTTTGTTTAATTTCAGTTTGAATATTTAATCTTTGTCTTCCTCCTCTAAGGTCGTTGTATACTTCTTCGTAAAGATAAGAGCTTTTTAGTAATATTTCATAAACATCATTTAATAATTTTTGATTATGCGATTGCGATTTGCTGGGTTTAAGAGACAATTTTTTAAAAAATAATTCGATAACTTCTTTATTATATATCTCTATATATTTTTTTAGTTCTTCTATTATTAATTCTTTTTCTATAAAAAGTGTCATGATTGAAGCCAATTGTTGAACATTCCAAAAAATAGAATCAACTTGATTTGAAAATTTATAAAGACCAGAATGATCAAAGTAAGCTGCCACTTTATCTGGATCATATTTTTCCATCATACGATAAGGTCCATAGTCAAAACTTTCTCCAGTGATGTTAATGTTATCAGTATTGAGAACACCGTGGACAAAGCCAAAAATATTGTAAGAGGCAGCTAATTTTGCACAATTTTGAATTACTAAAGAAAAAAAATTTAATGGCGTATTTTCCACATCACTAAAGGAGAAGTAATATTTTCCAACTGATTTTATCAAATTATCTAAACTTTGATTATCTTGGTGATATGCATGATATTGAAAAGTTCCAATCCTTATATGGGAATGAGAAATTCTAACTAAAACACTAGATCTCGTTGGGGAAGGTTCATCATTTCGATATAAATCTTCACCAGTTTCAATTAATGATAGGGATCGAGAAGTTTTAAGTCCCATTGCTTCTAAATAAGAAGAACAAAGCACCTCTCTTATTCCTCCTTTTAGAGTTAATCGACCATCTCCACTTCGAGAAAAGACTGTTTTTCCACTACCTTTAGTCCCTAAGTCAAACAGCTTTTTATCTTTGTAAAATTGGGCAATAGTAAACCCCCTGCCATCTCCAATTTCAGGGTTATAAACTCTAAATTGGTGGCCATGATATTTCATAGCTAAATTAGAGTTAGATGGTAAGTATTCACTCTCAAATTTTCCAAAAAGATTAACCCAGTCTTTGCTATTAAGTTTTGTGAATTCTTCAAAATTATTGTTTCGGAATCTTATCTTATATTCTGGAAAACTTGGAGACTTGGATTTTTTATAGAATTTGTCATCTAAAAATTTATATGGTGATAATAATTGAGTCTTTAATTCTGATTTCAAATGAATTCTTAATATATTTCTTTTTAAATTAAAAGTATCTATATTTTTCTTATGCTTAATATATTCTGTTTAAAATAGTAAAAATGTTTGGATTGGAAATATTAAAGAATAAGCTAAAAGATGCACCTAAAACATCTGGTGTTTATCTTTTTAAAAATAAAAAAGATATTCCAATCTACATTGGTAAGGCAATTAATATTAAAAGAAGATTATCTAATTATGGCAATCTACCAAAGTTACCAAGAAGACTCCAAAAAATGGTGTCACAAACGGTTAATATAGATTTTGAACTTACTGAGTCAGAGAGAAACGCATTATTATTAGAAGCTTTACTTATTAAGAAATTTTCTCCTAGATATAACATTCGTTTAAAAGACGATAAAAGTTTTCCTTTAATTAAAATAACAAATGGGACTTTTCCAAGACTAACTAGATTCAGAAATGATTTTTCAAATGAGGATAAAGTATTTGGCCCTTTTACATCAGCTTTGAAAACTGACAAAGTAATAAAGATATTACAAAAATCTTTTAAACTTAGAAGTTGTAATGACTCAGAGTTTAAAAATAGAACTAGACCATGTTTGCTTTATGACCTTAAACAATGTTCTGCGCCATGTGTAAGCAAAGTTGATGAAAATGAATACAAAAATCAGGTTAGTGATACCATAAAATTTTTTCAAGGTAGTCAGAAAAAAATATTTAATAAATTAGAGAAACAGATGGTTTATTTTAGTGAGAGTCAAAATTATGAAAAAGCTGCAGAATTAAGAGATAGTATTCAATCATTAAATTATATTATTAGAGAAGAAGTAAAAATAAGTACCCAAGAGACTAATTTTGATTATATCCAAATTGATTATAAAAAACATTTCTCAATTTACATTGGATTTATTAGATATGGGAGATACCTCGGAGGAAATTTAATATACTATTCTGATAAATTTGAAGATGATATTGATCCTACTTCACTTATTATACAATTCTATTTAAAAAGTTTTAGACCAAAAAAAATAATTATTTCAAAAAGAATTCCTGGATATAACGAATTAAAATCTATTATGAAAGAAAACTACAAAATAGATGTATCTCTAAAAAGTAATAATGTCGTAGGCATACAAAAAATATCAAATCTAACTGCTAAACGTAATAACAAAGAGGTAAGTCTTCAAAAACAAAAATATGTTAATAATCAAGAAATTTTAAATTTAATGAAGATTAAATTTAATATCAAAAATAAAGTTGAACGAATAGAGGCCTATGATAATAGTTTTTTTGGAAATAATTATGCGGTTGCTTCATATGTAGTATTTAATGAAGAAGGTTTCAGTATAAAGGACTCAAGAACCTATAAATTTAAAGACTATGATTTAAAAAAATTTGGTGATGCAGACTTAATGAAAAAAGTATTTAAATCTCGTTTTTCCAAAGATGATAAAATTTTGCCTGATATAATTATCATAGATGGCGCGCAACCTTACTTGAAGATATGTCAAGAAGCTATTAATAAAAGTGATATAAACGAGGATATTAAATTAATTGGTGTTTCTAAAGGTTTTAAGAGGGATTTCAGATTTGATAGATATCATTCATTAAATGAGAAAAATTTATCTTTAAAAGATAGTCCTCAGATAGAGGGATTTATTCAAAAAATTAGAGATCAAGCTCACAAACTATCTAAGAAAAATAGCATGAAAAGGATGTCAGACTCCTTAAAGACTAGTTTTTTAGATGACATAGAAGGCATCGGAAAAATAAAAAAAATGAGAGTTATCAATTTTTTTGGAAGCGTGCAAAATTTGAAGCAGGCAAATAGAGACGAGTTAACTCAGATAAAAGGTTTAAATTCAAAAAATATAAAGGCTATATTAGATAAGATAAATGGCTAAGATTTACACAATACCTAATATTATAACTTTTGTAAGGATTATATTAATACCTATAATTTTATATTTACTTTTTTCAGATAACTCTAATGTTGTTCTTATAGCTGGATTACTATTTATAGTTTCCTCAATATCTGATTATTTTGATGGATATTTAGCTAGAACTTTAAATCAATCTTCTAAACTTGGCACTTTACTTGATCCGATAGCTGATAAACTTTTGATTGCTGCAGTTATTATTGTTTTAATTGACACAAGAGTAATAGCTGATGTCCATGTCATTCCAGCCATTGTTATTTTATTAAGAGAAATAGCAATTTCAGGATTAAGAGAGTTTTTGGCTAAATTAAATACTGATATGCCAGTAAGCAATTTAGCTAAATATAAAACTACTTTTCAAATGGTTAGTTTATCTATTCTTATAATAAGTTTGGGTTTTGAGTTAAACGATTTCTTATGGAATTTAGGCTTAGTTACATTATGGCTTGCTGCTATAATTACTTTGTTATCTGGATACAATTATGTAGCAAAGGGTCTTAAGCATATTTGAATATTACAATAAAATATTTTTCCTGGATCAGGGTTAAGCTAAAAAAAAGCCACGATCTCATTGAACTAGACGAAAGAATGAGTTTTAAAGAATTGAAGAATAACCTAATTTCAAAAGACCCTATATTTCAAGAAATTTTTAAAGATAACAGTGTAAAGTATTTTCTTAACTTAAAAGAGTTAAACGATGATGATCTAATACTAAATAACGGTGATGTTTTGGCTTTTCTACCACCTGTCACAGGTGGATAATGATAAAAATTGTAAAAGAAAGTTTTGATCTAGAAAATGAGTTCCAAAAAATATCTTCTAATAAAAATGGTGCGTATAGTTTTTTTTTGGGAACAGTAAGGTCTGATTTAAGTTTTTCAAATACTGAAATTAAAGGAATTTTTTTAGAATGTTATGAAGAATTAGCATTATCTCAGCTTGAAAAAATTAGACTACAAGCTTTAAAAAAATGGGATCTTAGTGAATGTATAATAATTCATAGAGTAGGAAGATTAAACTTAGGAGAAAAAATAGTTTTAGTAATTACTTCTTCATCTCACCGGTCAAATTCTATAGAAGCGTGTGAGTATGTAATTGACAGCTTAAAGATAGATGTCGCTTTTTGGAAATTTCATATATTAGACAACGAAGAGAAAGAAATAGTCTATCAAAAAAGTAAAGATAGTGAAAAAATGTTAAAATGGAGAGAAATTATTAATTAATCGTTGTCTTCATAATTAGGGTCTACTTCTTTCATATATAGACTTGAAATCTTAGTAGTAATATCTCCTACTTTAAAATTTTGATTATCAATTTTACCAACTGGGGTTACCTCGACTGCAGATCCTGTAAGAAAAATTTCCTCAGCTTTTGAAATTTCGTCTGGATATATATCTCTTTCGATTACGTTAATACCTTCATTTTTTGCAATTTCTATTACAGCTTGTCTTGTAATACCATTTAAGAAACAATCAGGTACAGGGGTATGAATTTCACCATTAATTACTAAAAAGATATTTGAACCGGTAGACTCACTTACTCTTCCTTTATAATCCAGCATCAATGCATCAGTATAACCATTCTTTTCTGCTTCATGTTTACTTAAAGTACAAATCATATAGAGGCCAGCTGCCTTTGTATCTGTGGGTATACAATCTGGAGGAGGTCTTTTCCAAACAGCAGTTTGAAGAGATATTCCTTTTAGTCGATCCTCTTTAGTGAAATAAGTAGGCCATTCCCAAGTAGCAACAGCAACATTTATTTTATTTTTTTGTGCAGAAATTGCCATCATTTCACTTCCCCTCCAAATTACTGGACGAACATAACCATATTTAATATTCATTTTTTTAATAGTATCTTCTTGAGCATTATTAATTTCATCTTTGGTATAAGGGACATCTATACCCATTCTTTGTGCAGAAAAAAATAGTCTATTAGTGTGATCTTCTAATTTATATATTTTTTCACCATAAACTCTTAGTCCTTCAAAGACACAACTACCATAGTGAAGGCCGTGATTTAATACATGTGTGGTGGCATTTTGCCATTCAACAAATTCACCATTATACCAAATAAAACCAATTCTTTTATCAAAAGGTATAATTTCCATAATCCGAAATAATGTATTATTATTTATTTAAATTCACAATATAATTATATTTATATCTTATGAATTTAAATTTTGCGGATACTTTATATTTCAAAAAAGAGAATACTTTAGAAATAATATTAGGTCTTCACAGATCATATAAATCTCTTCAAAGAGAGGTTCAGATTTGTTGTGAGATAAACGACTTAACATTTAATGAACTCATAGTTATTTTAGAAGTAAAAAAAGGCTACAAAAAAAAAATAGATATAGCAAATAAAGTTTTTATAAAAAAACAAAATTTAAATTTAATATTAAAGGATCTAGAAAAAAAAAATATTCTAAACTTATTTGATAACAATATTATAATCACTGACAAAGGTTTAGAAGTTATCGAAAAAACTACTAATAGAATTAATGAAAAAATAATAAAAATATTTAAGAAAACTGACCCAAAAAACATGTCTGGATTTATAAATATAATAGAATCTATCTAATGAATGATAAACACATCATGCTTGTTGAAGACGATGTAACACTTCAAAAGCTTATATATAAACTTTTATCCAATAATAAATATATCGTTTCCATAGCTAAAAATATTCAAGAAGCTGACAGACTTCTAAATCTTTTTGTTTTTGATTTAGTAATTTTGGATGTGATGTTGCCAGATAGTTCTGGGTTAGATTTTTATAAGAATTCAATAAAAAATAGAATTAGCTCTCCAGTAATTTTTTTATCTGCACTAAGCGATGTTGATGACAGAGTAACTGGTTTAGAATTAGGTGCTGATGACTATATTGGTAAACCCTTTGACTCTAGAGAGCTTTTGTTAAAAATAAAGAAAAACTTATCAAAAAATAATTCATTAAATATGGTAAAACTAAGCAATGATGTGGAATTCAATTTAAAAGAAGAAAGGTTATATTTCAAAGATCAAATTATTAGACTGTCTAGCAATGAAATTAAAATCCTAAAGTTATTAGTGAATAATTCAAAACAATATTTAACAAGGGATCTGCTGAATAATGAACTTGGACTTGACTTTTTATCTAGAAGTGGAGATATGCAAATATCAAGATTAAGATTAAAATTGAAAAATGAATGTGATTTAGATGATATTATTAGGTCTGTACATGGGAAAGGTTATAAAATTTTTATTTGAAGTTTAATTGGAATATTCTTTATGAGAGCCTGTTAGCTCGATCAGTATATTTAATAACAATTCCAATAGTTTTAATACAAATAGTAGGAATAATCATTTTTTTTGAATTGCACTGGGACTTAGTCTTAAAAAGAAGTGCTCAATCTATTTCCAACGAAATTAATATACTTGAAATGCAAAAAAATTCATTACAAATTGATAAATATGCAAATACACTTCAAATAATTAGAGTAGATAACATTAATATATCAGAGACATCAGAGGTTTCTAATTGGATATTTAAAAAGAGGATGAAAATGTCTCTAAGTGAAATTTCGAAAGACTTTAATGTATTACAAAATGATACGTACTTTATTTTTTTCAATCAAAAAATAACTGATTATTACTATTTAATACCTCGAAAAAGAGTTGAAACAAATACTGTAGGTGGTTTTTTTATTTGGACTATTACTTTTAGTTTTCTTTTATCATTAATTTCATATTTTTTTATAAAAAAACAAATTCAACCTCTTAAAAGACTCGGGATTATAACTCGAAGTTTTGGTAGAGGTATACAAACGCCTAACTTAAAACCTTCAGGATCATCAGAAGTAAGAGGTTTGATAAAGGACTTTAATAATATGCATAATAATATAAATAGCACTCTTGAAAATCAAAGAAATATGTTAGCTGGTATAAGTCATGATTTAAAAACTCCATTGACCAGAATTAATTTAATGATTGAGGAATTAAATAATGATGCATTAAAAAGCTCAATCTCAAAAAATATAACTGAAATGAATATTATGTTAAATCATTATCTAGACTTTATTAAAAATGAAAAAAATGAGAACCTAGAAGAGATAAACACCTATGATTTTATATCTAATATTTCTGAAAATTATCCAAAAATTAGTATTTTAAAGAATGAGCCAAATAAAATATTTATAAGAAAAAACCAAATTACTAGAGCATTAATGAATATATTCGATAATGGAAATAAATTTGCAAAAAATATTTTTTTGAACTCAAATTTTTTTGACAATAAGTGGGTTATTCAGGTAGAGGATGATGGTCCTGGTACAAATCTTTCAAAAGAACAATTAATAAAACCTTTTCTTAAAGGTTCTAATCAATTAAATCAAGGAACTGGCCTTGGACTCTCAATTGTTCAAAAATTAATAAAATTAAATAGTGGGGAATTGAAATTTGAAAAATCTAATTATGGAGGTTTAAAAGTTTCAGTCATATTACAGACTTGATAAACTAAAAAAGCTTTTCACCATTAGATACCTTTCTAGAGGGTTGGACAAGCACAGGATTATTATTTTTATCAGGAAAGCCTAATACTAATACTTCAGAAATCATTTTACCAATTTGTTTGGGTGGAAAATTAATTACTGCAGCTACTTGCTTACCAATAAGCTCTTCTGGTAGATAGTTCTTTATAAGTTGAGCAGAAGTTTTTTTTAGTCCAATATCATTTCCAAAATCTATAACTAAATAAATACTAGGTTTATTAGATTTTACATTTATTTTTGCTTCTACTACTGTACCAACTCTGATGTCAACTTTTTCAAAGTCAGAGTAGTTTATCATCTTTTACTTAGAAATGACTTTACTCTATTTATATTATCAAAAGCATGTCCAATAGAAGCCATAGTTTTATCCATACTATTATTATCTTCTATCCATACATTAAAGGCATAAACGTAAATTATGTTACTAATCGTTTTTTCAAAATGAGTATTTAAGAATAAATTAAAATAAGTATTAATATTTTTAGATAAATTTAAAAAATATTTTGGCTTTTTCTGAGATTCTAAATAAATTCTCAAAGTTATTTTTTTATAATTATTAAGAAAATCTAATCTATTAATTATACCTTCAAATATCTTATCTTCTAATGAAAGATCATTGGTTGGAGTTTTTAATTCTGTTGAAATAAAATATTCAAAATCTTTTATGAAAATATTGAAGTCACCATACTCAGAATTTAAAGATTTGATTTTTTTATGAAAACTCTTCAAATGCGCAATATTGTTAAGCATTTTTAGGTTTGTCTTATTCAGTTTTTGCTCTTTTTTGTTCACTATCAATTTCCTTAGCTCGTTTATAAGCCTTATAAAGTGTTGTGTATATTATTTTTTCCATTTTTTGTGACTTTAAAAAATTAACACCTGCCTGAGTAGTGCCTTTCTTGCTAGAAATAGAACTAATAAAACTATCTAACATTTTAGATGTGGTGTTAATTTCTAATACATTTTTGAATAGTTCTAACACTTCTACTTCATTAATATTGAATGGCTTGGCAAGTTTTTTTGATGCTTTAAGAAAACTACTTACTATGTAAGCAATAAATGCTGGCCCACTTCCATAAACTGATGTAGCAAAATTAATTTGGTCTTCATTTTTGACATTTATAACTTTTCCAAATGAGGACAATAAATTAATTAGATAATTACTAATTAATTTTTTATTTTTTACATAAAGATGAGTTTGTGATTTATTATTTGATGCCATAACGTTTGGCATAATTCTTATAATTTTTTTAGTTTTTAAAATTTGCTCTATAGTGCTGAATTTTATACCGGCCATACAAGATATAATTATTGTATCTTTTGAAATGTATTTTTGAAATTGAGTTCCAGTACTTAAAAAAGTCTTAGGCCTAGTAAGAAGAAAAACATATTCATAAGTGCAATTATTGTTAGATATTTTTTTTTTTAAATTGATATTTTTTATCTCGTTCTTTGAGTTTATAGCATGGATATTTAATAGACTTAATAATTTTCTAGAGGTTAAGGATTTAGCTAAATGTCCATAACCTATGAAAAGAGCTTTTTGCTTAAGCGTGTCCGACAATTTTTTGATTGATTAAAATTTGTGTAGTCTTTACAACTTTATCTCCTTTTAGTAATACAGATACTAAATGATTAAATTCAGATAATATATTTTCTAAATAGCTTCTTATATCTTCAGATGTTGCTTTACCAGGTATCGGTAGACTATGCCTATAAATAATTTTATTGTTATTGTTTTGTTTTAATGTACCAATAATAAGATTATTGTTGATTTTGTTCATGTGATTAGTAAGAAAACTATACTCATAATTATCAATGCTAAATGATGAGATAAGGACCTTTAAGTCGTCTATCCACTGAAAATCCATAATTACTTTTTGTTCGCTTATCTCTGTTAAAAGTGAAATGTCCTTATTTTTATTGTTTTTAGAAGACTGTTTCACATTAAATATATCTTCTAGAAGAGAAATGGGACTAGAATCAATATTTTTATCAATCATATACTATATGTATCACATAAACTCTCTTAGTAAACACTATATGTAGTATTACGTGGCTTGATATTGATGAATTTTAATCTTTTCTGTTGATTAAATATTTCTTTAGTTTTCGAAAATCAGATTTCAAATCAAAGAGGATTTGAGTGACCTCAACTGAATTATAAAGAATTTTTGATATCTTTAAATAAAGTTTATCCTTGTGTGACAGATAAGTTGTATTATTAGTTTTTAGAGTGTTTGAATATCCAAATTTTTTATCGCCAGTTGCATTTGAGCTATTTGGTTTAACCATTAGGTGGTACAGCATATCCTATATTCTTGGATTTATTTACTTTTATTTTTTTGCTCTTAGAAATTTAAATAAATTTAATTTAGATAAAAAAAGACTTGAAGATTTATTTTTCTATTTATTTTTATCTGTAATTATTGGAGGAAGATTAGGTTATGTAATTTTTTACAATATTAATTTTTATTTTCGAAATCCTTATGAGATACTTAAAGTCTGGGAAGGAGGTATGTCTTTTCATGGAGCTTTAATAGGAATTACCATTACAATAATCATATTTTCAAAAAAGAAAAATATCTCTTTGTTTCAATTATCTGATCTTTTAAGTATAACTGCGCCGGTTGGAATATTTTTAGGCAGAATATCTAATTTTTTAAACCAAGAATTAATAGGTAGGCCAACAGATATTTATTTGAGCATTCGTTATCCAAATGAGGATTTATATAGACATATTTCCCAAATTTACGAAGCAATTTTTGAAGGATTAATACCTGCTATTTTACTTTTAATAATTTTTTATAAATTTAAGATTAAAAATGGTTTATTAACTTCTATATTTTTAATTAATTATGGATTATCTAGAATAATTATTGAAAATTTTAGAGAGCCAGACTTTCAATTAGGCTTAAAATTTGATTTTATATCTCAAGGACAAATATTAACAGTTCCAATTATTATTCTCGGTTTTATATTTCTATATTTATGTCAATACAAACAAAAATAGATAAAATTATTAAGTCAGTTGGTTCAATTAATATACAAGATTTTGTTGAGCTCTCTAATTTTGATAAAACATCAGGTTTTTATAATAAACCTCATATTGAAAAAATTGGTAAAAGTGGCCAATTTATTACGTCTCCAGAGATATCCTCTCTTTTTAGTATTGCCATTACTAACCTGTTTTTAAAAGAGTTTCCAAAAGTAAAAAATGTAAATTTATTTGAGTTAGGACCTGGCAATGGCCTACTTTCAATGGATATATGTCATTATCTTAAGTCAAAGAATATCAATGTAAATAATGTTACTCTATTGGAGAAAAGTGATTATTTTAGGGAAAAAATTTCAAAGAAATTAGAATTCAAAGTAAGTTTTATAGAGAATATATACGATTATAAAATTGATAATGAAGATCTGGTGTTTATTTATTCAAATGAATTTTTTGATGCTATTGGATCAAAACAATTTATTTTTAACGAAGGTAATTTCAATGAGATAAAAATATCAAAAAATAATGATGAATATTTATTAATTAAGGATAGTACAATAATGTCTAAGGAATTATTAGATTACTATTCAAGTTACAAGTTTAGAGATAATGACATTCTAGAACACTCAAATTTAATATTGAATATACTAGGTGATATTCAAAAATTAGAGTGTAAAAAATATTTTTTTACTACAACTGATTATGGCTATACAAAATTGCCTTTTAAAAGTACTCTTAGACTATTATCTAATCATAAAAAATTAAACTTATTTGATAAATTTGAAAATGTAGACTATTCCTTTGGCGTTAATTTTGAATTATTGAATAACTTTTTTCTAAAAAATAATCCATCAATAATCTATCAAAAGGATCTAATTGTGAATAATCTCCCAAATGAATATTTAAAATCGTCTGATAAGAACATTAGAGAGATGATTGACTTAATTAGTGGGAAAAAGTTTGGAGATATAGGTACATCATTTTTAAACCTTTCTTTTAGAAAAAATGAGTAAATCTGTAAAATTTAAATTTTTTAATAATAAAAATGGTAAATCAAAAGGTATTTATAGTTCGCTTAATTGTGGACTAAAATCTCAAGATAATTTACAAAATGTAAAAAAAAATATTGAAATAGCAAAATCGAGTATATCTAAAAAAGAAAAAATTTTAATTATTCCCAATCAATTACATTCAAATAAATGTCTTATAGTTCAAAAAAATAAGTTTGACTATAATTGTGACGGTATTGTAGCACGGGGTGATAATTTTATACTTGGGATTACAACAGCTGATTGTTTACCAATAATATATATTGATTACCAAAATGGAGTTATAGGGATATGCCATGCAGGATGGAAAGGTTTACAGAGAGGAATTATTGAAAATACTGTAGATAAAATGCTTAAAATTGGTTCAAAAAGATCTAATTTAAATGCCTTTATCGGCCCATGTATAAGAAAATACTCTTATGAGGTATCATTAGAGTTTATTAATGGTATGAATTTAAATACATCAGATTTTTATACTAAAAAAAATAATAAGTATTTTTTTGATCTTCCTAAGCTTGCTAGATTTAAATTAAACAGCTTAGGGGTTTTCAAAATTGTAGACTCCAAAATAGATACTTATAAAAACAAAAATTACTTTAGTTATCGAAGGAGTATCCATCAAAGATTAAAAGATTATGGAAGAAATATTAGCCTAGTATCAATAAATTAACTTTGTATGGATAAATTTTTTACTATATAACTCAGTTAACTTATGAAAATTATTTCTGGAAATAGTAACATTGAGTTATCTAAAGAGATTTCAGAATATCTTAAAATACCAGTATCTAAAACAACTATGACAAGATTTTCTGATAAGGAGATATTTGTTGAAATTGCTGAAAATGTAAGAGGAGAGGATGTTTTTTTAATACAATCAACTTCATTCCCTGCTAATGACAATTTAATGGAGTTGTTAGTTGCAATTGATGCTTTAAAAAGAGGATCTGCTAAAAGAATTACTGCTGTATTACCATATTTTGGTTATGCCAGACAGGACCGAAAAACTGGGCCAAGAACTCCTATTTCGGCTAAACTAGTCGCTAATTTAATTACAACAGCAGGCGCTAATAGAGTTTTAACTATGGATTTACACGCAGGACAAATTCAAGGGTTTTTTGATATTCCATTGGATAATCTTTATGCATTAAATATGTTTGTAAATGATATCAAATCAAATAAAAGAGATGAGAACCTAGTATTTGTCTCTCCGGATGTTGGTGGTGTTCTCAGGGCCAGAGCATTTGCAAAAAAACTAAACGCTGACTTAGCTATAATAGATAAACGTAGGGATGCACCTGGTGTCTCGAATGCTATGAATGTTATAGGATCAGTCGATGGTAAGAAATGTATCATTGTTGATGATTTAGTTGACTCAGGAGGAACTATTTGTAACGCAGCTAAGGCTCTTAAAGAAAAGGGAGCTACTCATGTTTATGGTTATTGTTCCCATGGTGTATACTCTGGAAAAGCTTTAGAAAACATTAATAATTCTGTTCTAGAAGAAATGGTTTGTACCAATACTATTAAGCCCACATTTGAAGTTCCGTCTGGTATGAGATATTTGTCAGTGGCCCCACTATTTGGAGAAGCTATAATGCGCATTAATAACGAAACATCTATATCTTCTCTGTTTGATTAATCTTAGTTTTTATTGTATAAACTCAGCCTATGAAAATCAGTGGAAATATACCTGCGAGAGAACGTAAAAAAGGTAATACTAATCCCTATTTTGATGAGGGTTTAATACCCTCTATCATATATGGAGGGAACACCGAACCTGTTATGGTTGCAGTAGACACTATTCAGCTTAAAAAAAGATTTGAAGAAGGTGGCTTCTATTCAAAAATATTTGAGGTAGAGTTTGGTGATAAAAAAGAAGCTGTAATTGTAAAAAGTATTCAAAGGCATAAAGTTAAACACAATCCTATTCATGTAGACTTTCAAAGAGTTGATGAAAAAACAAGAATAGTCATTGCTGTGCCCGTTGAGTTCACTGATCAAGAATTATCTCCAGGATTGAAACAAGGCGGCATCTTAAACGTGGTCCGAAGAGAAATTGAACTTACTTGTCTCGCCAATAACATACCTGAAAAATTTGTTATATCGTTAGAAGGCAAGGAAATTGGTGATGATATAAGATTGAGCGCCGTAACTTTAACAGAAGGAATGAAGCCTACAATTCAAGGTAGAGACTTCATGTTAGCCACTGTTCAAGCACCAAAAGTTGAAAAAGAACCTGAGCCTGAAGAGACAGAAGAAAGCACTGAAGAAACAGCAGAAAAAGCTGAAGATAAGAAAGAAGAAGAAAAAGCAGCCGAATAATATAGTCTTCCTATATGCTTACTCTATTTTGCTTAGGCAATCCCACTATCAAACATCAAAAAAATCGTCATAACGCTGGTTTGTTACTTGGCGAATTTCTTGTTGATAAGTTAGAACTTAAATTAAAAAAATTTAAAAATTTTAAATTGACTAACACTTTTCAGTTAGATGGTCATCAATGTCAGATTGCCTTATCTAATAATTATATGAATGAGTCTGGAAATGGCATATTGAGTTTAAAAACTAATAAATTAAGTAAATCTGATGAAATATTTGTTTTATACGACGAGCTAGATTTAGATTTAGGAGAAATCAAAATAAAATATGGTGGAGGTAATGCTGGTCACAACGGACTTAGAAGCATTAGTAGTAAAATTGGAGATAACTATTGGAAGCTCAGAATTGGTATTAGTCATCCTGGGGAAAAAGATAAAGTAACACGGCATGTATTGGGCAACTTCAAAGTTGAAGAAAAGAAAAAACTTTTTTTATTATTTGAAGTCATATACTTAAATTTATCACAGATATTTGTTTCTAAACATTTATCCAATCTAGGTATTTAAATGAAGTGTGGGATCATAGGTTTACCAAATGTAGGAAAATCTACTTTGTTTAACGCATTATGTGAAAATGAACAAGCACTGGCAGCTAATTACCCTTTTGCTACTATTGATCCTAATAGTTCTTTGGTAAGGGTGCCAGATGATAGAATCCAAAAATTATCTAAAATATGCAACCCGCAGAAAATTATCCCTGCAGCTTTTGAAATTGTAGATATTGCAGGCTTAGTCAAAGGTGCCTCTAAAGGGGAAGGCTTGGGAAATGCATTTTTATCTCATATCCGATCAGTAAATGCTTTATTTCATATAGTAAGATGTTTTGAAGATGATGATATACAACATGTCGAAAATAGAATTGATCCCCTTGAAGATATTAAAATAATTAATGCAGAATTAGCATTATCTGATTTAGAAATTTTAGAGAAAAATTATCAAAAATTAAAAAAAACTCAAAAAACAGAAGACGATAAAAAAAAAATATCAGTAATTGAAAAGGCAATTGAGCTCATCTCTAAAGAACAAAGAATATTAAATAATTTAGATAAAGATGAGATTGAATATTTGAGTATATTTCAATTAATTTCTATAAAACCTGTTGTATATGTATGTAATGTTGATGAAAATTCCTCAGTAAATGGAAATTCGCATACAAAATCTATTGAAGAATATTCTAAATTGAATAATTCAGAAACGCTTCTTGTAAGTGCAAAAATTGAGTCAGAAATTTCGCAAATAAGTGACAATGAAGAAAAAAAAATGTTTCTTGATAGTATGGGCCTTAAAGAAACTGGGTTGAAAAGAGTTATAAAAAAAGGCTATGCCCTTTTGAATTATATTAATTTTTTTACTGCTGGTGAGAAAGAATTAAGGGCTTGGACAATTTCAAAAGGTACATTAGCACCAAGTGCTGCTGGTGAAATACATACTGATATGGAGAAAGGTTTCATTAGGGCTGAAACAATATCTTATGAGGATTATATTGAATACAATGGGGAGAGTGGTGCGAAAGAAAAAGGAAAATTAAGATTAGAAGGTAAAGAATATGAAGTGAATGACGGGGATGTCATGCACTTTTTGTTTAATGTTTGATATCTCTCCAAATCTGTTGCTTTGAAATATAAGCAAGCACAAATAAAACTATTAAAAATAGAATAACCTTTAAACCCATTCTTTTTCTATCCTCTAAACTTGGCTCTGCAGCCCAAGCTAAAAAAGTTGTAACATCAGTTGTCATTTGGTCCATAGAACTTTCGGTGCCATCATCATAATCAACTAAACCATCAGACAATGGTGATGTCATTGCAATTAAATTACCTGCCATATACTTGTTATAATGTTGGCCTTTGGGTACTTTCATATCTTCTGGTGGATCGACGTAACCAAGCAATAATGCTTTAACATAATCTGCACCTTTTGGTCTAGCTTTGACTATTAAAGATAAATCTGGGGGATAAGCACCGTTGTTTGCAGCCCGAGCAGCTTTAACATTTGGATAAGGATTTGCAAATTGATCTGATGGAATTCCATCTCTTTCAAACATTTCACCTTCATCATCGGGTCCGTCCAAAATTAAGTGCTCTGCAGCTATTGCCTTGATGTGATCTTCACTAAAACCAAGATCTCCTAGATTTCTGTATGCAAGATAATTCATAGAATGGCACCCTGCACAAACCTCTCTATATACTTTTAAGCCACGTTGAGCTGAGGCACGATCATATGTTCCAAAAAACCCTTTCCAAGACCAGTCATATTTTGGAATATCAATTTTTGCACCTGCGCCATAGGAGTTAAAACTGAAAAGTAAAAAAAAGGCCAGAAGAGCTTTTCTCATATTTAAGCTTTTTTGCTTTGCAAGTAATTTGTAATAGTAAGGGGTTGTCTAGGGGTTTCAAGAAATCCTACAAGTGGAGCCAATACAAAAATAAATAAAAACCAATATGCGGTTCCAATCCTGGAAATAAGCACATAAATATCTTCAGCAGGTTTACCTCCGACATACATTAAGACCAAAAAGTTTACAGCAAATAAAAGAACACAATATCTCCAAATAGGTCTAAACAAACATGATCTAACTTTTGATGTGTCAAGCCAAGGAAGTAATCCCAGTGCAAGAATAGAACTAAACATCGCTATCACTCCGCCAAGCTTATCAGGAATGGCTCTCAGAATAGCGTAAAAGGGTAAGAAATACCATTCAGGCACAATATGTGCAGGAGTTATCATGGGATTCGCTTTAATATAATTATCAGAGTGTCCTAATATATTTGGATAATAAAATAAAATGAAAGCCATAATAATGAAAAAAAATAGAGCAGCATTTAAATCTTTTATTGTTACGTAAGGATGAAAGCTAACTGTTTCATCCCAACTTTGAGGTTCTGAACCAGTTGGATTATTTGAACCTGTCATGTGGAGTGTAATAACATGAAATACAACTAAACCTACAATCGCAAAAGCTAACAACCAGTGCAACACATAAAATCTGTTAACAGCTGAGTCCCCAACGGTAAAATCACCAAGAAGTAGCTGTAATATTGCATCACCCACAACAGGGATAGCTGAAAAAAGATTTGTTATAACAGTAGCTCCCCAGTATGACATCTGACCCCATGGAAGTGTGTATCCTAAAAAAGCAGTTGCCATCATTAACATGAACATTGTCAAACCGAAAATATATACTAACTCACGAGGGGCTTTGTATGACCCAAAATATAAGGCTCTAAAGATATGAATAAAAGTAGCTATAAAGAAAAATGAAACTAAGTTGGCATGAAGGTATCTTATTAACCATCCAAAACTGACATCTCTCATGATCCTTTCTACAGAGTCAAAAGCGTCTTCAGCTGAGGGCTTATAATGAAATCCTAAAAATATACCAGTTAAAATTAAACCTATTAAACAAAACATTGCAATACCACCAAAAGACCAAAAATAATTTAATGATTTTGGTACTGGAAATTTAAGATATTCAGCTTCCATCATTCTTATCAGTGGGAGCCTAGAGTCAATCCAACCCTTTATACCAGTATAGGGAGAGTTTAATGTTTTTTTATATCCTTGTAATTGATCTGAGCTCATAAATTTTATCCTATCTTTATTCTGTTATCTGTTAAAAATACATACGGGGGAACAGGTAAATTAGTTGGTGCAGGTCCCTTACGGATTCTTCCCGAAGTATCATAATGAGAACCATGACATGGACAGAACCACCCACCGTAATCTCCTTTTGTATCTGAAGCTTTTTGACCGAGAGGAACGCAACCTAAATGAGTGCAAACACCAAGAACAACTAACCAATTATCTTTTTGAACCCTTGCTGAATCCTCTTCAGCGTCCGGAAGTTCATCTAAAGATGTGTTTTTTGCTATATCAATTTCACTTTTAGTTCTATGCTTTATAAAAACTGGTTTGCCTCTCCATATTACTGTCAAACTTTGACCTTCTTCAAGAGGAGATAAATCTATCTCTGTCGATGCTAAGGCAAGAGTATCTTTTCCTGGATTCATGCTAGATATGAAAGGTATTAGTAAACTTGCAGCTCCGACCCCTCCCAGAGTCATTGCAGATAATTTTATAAAATCTCTTCTTGGTTTTCTACTGTCTGACATTTGACTTTAAATCTTTATAGATTTTATTAGTAAGATGTAGCATAAGTAGTAGTCATCATGACGCATAAATTTGCAATATGTCTCTATCAGCCTGATATGCCTCAAAATCTTGGTGTTATTATCAGAACAGCAGCTTGTTTAGAATTTCCTATACACATTGTGAAGCCTCTACCTTTTTCAATGTCAGACAAAAGATTTAAAGGTGCGGTAATGGATTACATAGATCATTGCAAAATTTTAAATCATGAAAATTGGGATAATTTTTACTCTTTTTGCAAAAAAAATAATAAGAGAGTTATTCTAGCTACTACTAAAACTAACAACAATTTCTATGATTTTAAATTCAAGGAACATGATATTGTTTTATTTGGTAAAGAAACAGCAGGAGTTCCTGATACAATTCATAATATAGTTGATGATAAAATTACAATACCCATAAGCAGTAAAACAAGATCATTAAATTTAGCAACCTCCGTTGCAATCATCGTTTCAAAGATTAAAGTTAATTTTTAATTTAAGAAATCTATAAGATGATTTAACTCACTATTTTTTTTTAAAAAGGAAATAGTGTTTTCAGGAAATGGCATCTTTTGGATTTTGTTTAACTCTTGAGTTATCTTTTTCTCTTTCACAAAATCTGTAATATTTTTAGAGAGAATAGTTATTGCCTCCATATCAGCAGGGAATGTTTTTGTATTTTCAAATAATGATAAAAATCTCATATATCGTATTGCCCTTAAATAATCTTTTTGAATTTGAACTATCGGATCAAAAATAAATTTTAAATAGCTATTTTGATAATGTTCTATGCCCAAATAAAAATCATAAACATCTCCTTTTAAATTTATATACACACTGTTGATGGTAAAATCTCTTCTAAGGGAGTCTTCTTTGATGCTAGTAGCTTTAGCTACTTTAGAGTGTCTTCCAGATGGGGCTACATCTTTTCTGAATGAATTTATTTGATATTCAAAATCATTAAATACTAAGGATATACTTTTATATCCTGGGTAGTATTTTGCATCATCGTATTTATCTAAAATTTTATCAACTGTAAGACTGTCTAAATCTGGTATGACCAAATCAATATCTTTATTTTCATATTTATCAGAAAGTATAGATCTAGTCGCACCTCCAATAAGATAAATATCTTTGTCTTCATATGGGAGAACATTACAAATTTCATTTAAACAAGAAATATTTATGAGTTCTTTAACTTTGTTTTTTAAATTCATTTATTTAAGTAAGTTCCATCAGCTCTAACCATCTTTGCTCTTTAGTTTCTAATTCTAATTGAAGAGATCCTAATTTTTCACTAGAAGTTATAAATAAATCATAATCTTTTTTATAAAGATCTGGTGCCTCTAAAATTTTTTCAAAATGATCTATTTGTTCCTTTAAGATGTCTATTTGTTTGGGTAAATTGTTAAGCTCATATTGTAGTTTAAAAGTTAATTTCTTCTTGATAACTTTTGATGAATTTTTTTTATATTTTTCTGCTTTATGATCAATTTTTAAAGAGTCATCACTATCATTTATTAGAAGATCTTTATTGTTAAGAAAATCATTATAGCCTCCATTAAATAAAATAACCTCTCCATTCCCCTTAAAAAACAATATTTTGTTCACTAATTTATCTAAAAAATCCCTATTATGGGATACGACCACTAAAGTTCCATTGTAGCCTGATAATATTGACTCTACTAAATCTAAAGTATCTATATCAAGATCATTTGTTGGTTCATCTAATATTAGACCACTTTTAGGATTTGACAAAACCTTTGATAAGAGTAATCGATTTTTCATTCCACCAGATAAACTACCAACAGGATCATTTGCTTTAGATGGATCGAAATGAAAATCCTTCAAGTAACTACATACATGTCTTTCCTTACCTTGTGTTTTAAGATAATCCCCACCAGAGGGTACTAATATTTTTTTTATTGGAAGATTGTCTTTTAAATCATTTCTTAATTGGTCAAAATATGAAAATTCCAATTCTTTTCTAAGTTTTAACGTCCCTGATTTTAAATGGAGCTCATTAAGTAAGATTTTTAAAAATGTTGATTTACCTGAGCCATTACTTCCTAAAAGTCCTATTCTGTCCTTTTTGCTGATTTTCAAACTAAAATTTTTTAAAATTAAATTTTTATTTTCAGTGCCAAAATAAAATTCGGCATTATGAAATTCAGCAACATGTTTAAAATTCTTTGAATTTTCATATATTTGATTAATTTCTATTTTTCTTGTTGCTTTTTTAAATTTACTTATATCTTTATCTAAATTGTCCTTAAGCTCTTTTGCTTGCTCTAACCTTCTAGTGTTTCGTTTTACTCTTGCTTTTACTCCTTTGTTAGCCCAATTAACCTCTAGGTTAACAAATTGCTTTCTATTCTGTAATTCTCTTTCTTCTTGTGATAACAAAGTATTAGACCAGTCTTCAAAATCACTGTATCCGCTGTTATTTACTTTCACTTTGGATCGGTCTATCCATAATATTTTATTAGTAAAATTTTTAAGAAATTGTCGATCATGACTTACACATAAAATTGCACTATCTAGTTTTTTCAAATAATTTTCTAGCCATACTATTGTATCTAGGTCTAGGTGGTTGGTTGGTTCGTCCAGGAGCAAAAGGTCCGATGGTTTTATTAATGTTTTGATTAGACCTACTCTTCTTTTTTGACCTCCAGATAAATTTTTAATTAAACTATTTTTATCTACACTTAAATTATTACAGAAGATGTCTATTTCGTATATATCATCTTGATTAGTAATCGCTGATAAAATCTCTTTTTCTACGGTATTATTTTCATTTTGTAATTTATAATTTTGGTTAAAGTAATTAACTGCAATATTGTCAATGCTCCATATTTCACCTAAGTCAATCTCATGTTTACCAGATATGACATTCATTAAAGTAGATTTCCCTGCCCCATTTTTACCAACAAGAGCAATAAAATCTTTTCTATGAATATTTAAATCTAGTTCCTTAAAAATTTCATTTTTATGATAACTGATTGATCCCTCTTTCAGTGAAAATATAAGTTGATTCATATTATTTCAATATATAGCTCAGAAATGGCTGGGGCGGTAGGATTCGAACCTACGCATGCCGATACCAAAAACCGGTGCCTTACCGCTTGGCTACGCCCCATTAGGAATTTAAGAACTTATCCGAAATAAAGAGATTTTTCAATTCTAACTAGAGAGTAAAATTTATTGATATTCCTTAAAATTAGCCTTTCTTTCGAAATTTCCCTAAAAGATAGAAAAATGGAAGGCCCACTACCACTCATACCAAATTTTAAAAAATCTCTCCTATAAGATGAAAGATACATAAATATCTCCTTGAATTCTTTATTTAACATCATCGAAGATCTAGTTAAATTATTTTGAGAATTATATTTACTATTTGTTTGTGATTTATGATTTTTATAATGATTATAAATGTTTTTAGTTAAATTTTTTTTTAAGGGTAAAATTATAAAAATTTTCTTCCATGAATTCATTTTAGCTTTGGAATAATTGAATTTATTTAATCCATCGATAATTTTTGGGTATTTATTAATAAATAAAAGTACATCAGATCCAATTAATGGAGCATCTGTTTTAAAATTATTTGATTTAATTTTATGGTGTTTGTACAAAAATTTTAAAATCGAGGCAGCATTGGAAGATCCTCCTCCTAGACCATAGCCAATAGGTATATTTTTATGGACAAAAATTTTTAATTTTGTTCTAGTTTTATATCTTTGATCAAAAAATATAATTGTTTTTTTTATTATATCATTTTTTAAATTTATTATTTTTTTATTATGATCATAATAAGTAATCTGTAATTTTGAGTGATCTGAAACAAAAATTAAATCTTTTATTTTTAATAATACAACCTTTGAAGAAATTTTATGTTTTTTATAATTTTCATCGTAATATTTTATTTTTAAATCAAAATTTATCTTGGCAGGGCTAATTAGTTTAGTTTTATTCATTTCTATTTAAAACTTCATCAAATTTAAAATAGTCTTTGTGAAATAATAAGATTTTGTTATCAAGAAATTTAGCTTCTTTATATCTGCCTTGTTGATAATAAATTTGTGACAAATGGTCAATTATTTCTGGCTCTGAAGGCTCTAACGTATATGCGTTATAAATCCATTTTTCAGCTAAATTTAAATCATTTTTCTTATAATAAAGCCACCCTAAGCTGTCGAGTATAGCACCATTATTATAGTCAGAGTCTTTGACTGCTTTTTGAAGCATATCTTCTGCCAGATCCAATTTTCTTTCATTTTCAACCCATAAGTATGCAAGATAGTTTAACACATAGGGATATGAACTGTCAGAGATATCAATACTCCTTTGGATGAAATCTTCAGCAGTTTTAATTTCATTATTTCTTTCAAGCAAAATGCCATATTTAAATAAATGGATAGGATCATCTGATTTTTTTAAAATATTTAAACAACAGTTATTGATAAAATCTAAAGCAGCCTGATCGTCATTTGAACGGTACATTTCCATTGCTAAAATGAATGCTAAATCCAAGTGAGTCCAATCACTATCATGATTTATATTATTGAAGAAGTAGACTAATTCACTCAAATTACTATCTAGTTTGATAGAAGATGAAATAAATAGGTAGTTTCTAAAAAAATTGAAATTAGTATTACTTGAATTAAAATTTTTTATTAAATCAAGTATGTCTTTATTAGGATTTAATTCAGCTAAGAATGAGAGTTTTTTATAATTGTAATAATCTTTATTTTTTGAGTCTATTTGAATTAAATAAGATAATAATGCAAGAGCACTTTTATACTCACCTGCATAAAAATAATAAGTACTAGTTTGAAATAGTTGAAGATATATAATGTCTTTATAATCTTTAATTATAAAGTCCTTATCTAATTCTAAAGATAAATTATTTAACGTAGTCGACGATTTAATAAATTTTGTAATTGGAAAATTTAGGTTATTAGAAATAAATGTATTATTTAATAGATTAATTTCTTTTGAATTAAAAATAGAAAGGGATTCTAGGTTGGTAGTTAATTCTTTATTTATCTTACTTAAACGGCTTATGTCTTTTCTTAAGTGGTAGTAATAAATTTTGTTTATGTATATTAAATTTATAAATCTACTATCAATAGTATTTAAATTTTGTAAATTACTCTCCATATTTTTATTATCACAAAATGACATCCAAAAATTTATGCTTTTTAAAATAGACTCCTCAAAAATGTAAATTTGTTT
This sequence comes from uncultured Alphaproteobacteria bacterium, assembly GCA_902516235.1. Taxonomy (GTDB): domain Bacteria; phylum Pseudomonadota; class Alphaproteobacteria; order HIMB59; family HIMB59; genus HIMB59. The sequence continues at coordinate 17,193 of CABXXO010000003.1, read as the reverse complement.
TTTATTTGGAAGATTTGAACAATTATTTTTGTTCAAATTATTCAAAAAGTGCAGAATTTCATGAACAAATCCCTTTTTATTTTCATTCATACTATTTAATTTGTAATCGCCTATAATAATTTTACTTAGTGGATCTGAAGACTGGTCACTTGATAATTCGTACTTGGGTAATTTCTCCCATGTTAAATAATCATTATTGTATTCGGCATATATAGAACTGAGAAGTTGATTATCAAATGTATTTTTTAATTGTGACCCATATGCATGTACAATAAATCCCAAAAAACATATAATGTAATAAAATAGAGATAATTTTTTAAACATGAAACAGCTACACTACCAAAAAAATATTCTTTTGGAATTGATGAATCTTGATGAATTTAAACAAAAAGATTTCTTTGATAATAAAAATGAACAAATAACTTCAAGTAATATAACAAGTCCAAGCAAGGCCAGTAGTATTAATCAGCTTGAAGATTTTTTGAAGGGAGAATTATTAAAATTAAATATAGATAAATCAATTAAACTAGTAGAGGGGAATAAAAATTCTAAGATTTTATTCTTTTATGGTAAATGTGATATTTCAGACACAAAAATAATAGATAACAAAAATGGTGAGTTATTTGATAAAATGCTTTCCTCAATAAAACTAGACAGGAAACAAATAAGCTTAGCTTCTTATATACCTCTCGGCATAGGTGAGTTTGAGAATGATCATAAAATGATTACAACTTTACAATTGATAAATTATCGTTTGATTGAATTGATTAATCCAAAATATTTAATAATTATGTCAAATTATTGTATTAAGATGTTATTAGCTGCAGATTTATCCTCAATGTCTCTTCGAGGTAAGTGGTTTGACTTTAATACCCCAAATGACGTAGTCCCAAAAAAATGCCGTGTGCTCTATGAGCCATCTTTGCTTATTAACAACCCAGATCTCAAAAAAGATGCGTGGGAAGATTTAAAAGATATAAAAAAACAACTGGGTGGTTAGAAATGAAAATTGTTCTCATATTAATCTCACTTTTTTACTCGCAAACTATATTTGCCCTTAGTTCAAAAGATATAGATCTTTACAAAAGTATTTTTAAAGATTACAGAGATGGTAGTTTTGCTAAAGGTGATAAAAATATTGCAAAACTTGATGACTTAATACTCATGGGTCATGTTCAAGCTTTAAAACTCCTACATCCTACAGCACATCGATCCAGTTTTTTAGAACTACGAGATTGGTTAAGTGAATACAGTGATCAATATGAAGCGAGAAGGATTTATAAATTAGGTGTGCGAAGAATGCCAGATGGGGCAAAAAGACCAAAAAAAAATTCATCCCCCCTATTTAATGAAATCTTTCAAAAAAATAAAATAGAAGCTACCAATTCAAGTAAATCAAATAAAATATTTTCAAATAAAAATTACTCAAAAAAAATTAGTATTTATAACACTGTAAGATCAAGAGTTGGTAGAGGATGGCCAACTGGAGCTTTAGAATATTTGAATCACCACATAAAATATTTTAATCAAAAAGAGAAGTCATTTTTATTGTCAAAAATTGCCAACGGGTATTATCTCGCAGATTTAGATGATAAGGCAATTAATGTGCTTAACGATGAGGCATTTTTAAGTCAACCTTACTCTGAAGGCTTATGGATTAAGGGACTTTCGTATTATAGAAAAGGTAAATATCAGAGAGCTTCAAGGCAGTTTTTAATACTCTCAAAAATTTCAGATAACAAATGGCTCAGCGATGCTGGAGCATATTGGTCATTTTTATCATCAACAAAAGATGCTGAAGATGTTATTACCTTTAAAGCTTCGTTAATGGCTTTAAATAAATCTTGTAGGCCAAGTTTTAATATTTATTCCATTTTATCTTGTAGAATAATTGATAAGACCATTCAGGACTTTGAATTTAACACCTCTATAATGAACTCGGATCTTGACTCATTTTTAGATACAAAATTAGGTAAGAGAATTCAGGCATTAATAAACATTGATGAACTGCCAATTGCCGAGATTGAGTTAAATAGACTTCAAAATATTACTAATGATAGATTTAAAAGACTCATTTTAAATTTTTCTATTAAAAATGACTTAAGTTCTCTTCAAATTAAAACAGCAAAATATTTATTTAAAGATGATGCTCCCATAGATTATCTTTATCCAACACCACAATGGATTCAAAATTATAATTTCAACGACATAGATCCAACTATTATCATAAGCATGATAAGACAGGAGTCTAAGTTCAGCGCTTTTGCAAAAAGTGGGAAAAGTGCATATGGATTAATGCAAATTCTTCCCTCCACAGCCCGTATGGTAAATAAAAAACATCAATTTAAATCAAATCCTAGAATATTGTATAATCCTGAAATTAACGTCGAAACAGGAAGTCTTTATTTACAAAATTTATTATCAATAAATTATATAGAGGGTGATTTATTGAAAGCACTAATCTCTTATAATGCCGGACCCGGAAATCTTTCAAAATGGATGAAAAAAACTACTTTCAATAATGATAGCTTCCTTTTAATTGAATCTATTCCATCAAGAGAAACTCGATTATTTGTAGAGCGAGTTCTAACTAATCTTGTTATTTATGAATTAATAAATCATAATTCTTTTGATTATGCTGATGAGTTGATAGCAACTAATACGATTTTGATTAATGATTGACGAAACAATAACATTTAAAAAGATAAATATTGCCGTCATTACTTTATCGGACACAAGAAAAGAGAACGATGATAAATCTGGTAATACATTAAAGGATCTAATACTTCAAAAAGGACATTATGTTTCTCATTATCAAATTATCGAAGACGAACCAAAAATCTTTATACCTATAATTAAAGGCTTAACTAACTCTGTTGAAAACGATGTATTAATTACAACAGGAGGAACAGGTTTAACGGGAAGAGATAATACAATTGATGCTTTGAAAAAAATATCTCAAATTGAAATACCAGGATTTGGTGAATTATTTAGACAACTCAGTTATCAAAAAATTGGAACTTCAACCATACAATCTCGAGCAAGTGCCTTTTTATTAAATCAAACTTATATTTTTTGCTTGCCTGGATCTACTTCTGCTGTTCGAGATGCTTGGAATGATATTCTTTTTCATCAATTAGATATAAGACACAAACCATGTAATTTTATCGAATTGATACCAAGACTTGATGAGTGAATATGTCGTTGGTGTTGATGAAGTTGGTAGAGGTTCTCTAGTTGGAAGCGCAATAGTTTGTGCATTTAGATCTCAAAATTCTTTCTTTCAAGAACTTCCTTTTGATGTTACTGACTCAAAAAAAATAAATAAAAAAAAGAGAGAGGAAATTTATAATTATTTCAAATTAAATAGGGGCTTTAATTTTAATTATCAAATTATTGTTGGAAAAAAAAAATTTATTGAGAAATTTAATATTCACAATGTAGTTTTGCAATGCATGAAGCAATCAATTATTTTGTTATCTAAAAAAACGGATACAGTCATTATTGACGGGAAGTTTATCCCAAATGGTATGAAGGATTATAAATTAAAAGCCCTAGTCAAAGCAGACGATAAAATAAATCAAGTCTCTGCAGCATCTATTATTGCAAAAGTATATAGGGACAAATTAATCACTAAACTTCACTCAAAAGATAATGTTTATCAATGGGATAAAAATGCAGGATATGGAACTAAAAATCATTTAGATGCTATTTACTCACATGGTGTCAGTAAATTTCATCGGACAACTTATCAACCAATAAGTAAACTTATCAAAAAGTTATCTACTTAGTTATCAACAGACTACAATGCTTTTTGTACACATGATTCTTTATTAGTATTAAGATTCCGTAGTGTTAAAACAAAATAGTCTTTATCTAGGTGATTGCATTGATCTATTTGAAAAAATTGAAGACCATACTATAGATTTAATCTTTTTAGACCCCCCTTACAATTTGCAACTAAATAAAGTTTTAACAAGACCAAACCATTCCATTGTCAGTGGGGTGACTCAAGATTGGGACAAATTTGATAATTATGCAAGCTATGATGAATTTACCCTTTCATACTTACTTGAGTGTAAAAGAGTTTTAAAGCCAGATGGTGGATTATGGATTATAGGGTCTTATCACAATATCTTTAGAATTGGAAAAATTCTTCAAGATCTAAACTTTTGGATTTTGAATGATGTAATTTGGGCTAAATCAAATCCTTTACCAAATTTCAGAGCAACAAGACTTACAAATGCTCATGAAACTCTAATATGGTGTTCAAAAAAACCTAAGTCAAAATACCAATTTAATTATCATACTTTAAAAGTTGCAAACGAAGATAAACAAGAAAGAAGTATTTGGAATTTTCCTATTTGCTCAGGTAAAGAAAGAATTAAAAATAAAACAAACCAAACAGCCCACCCTACTCAAAAACCTCTAGCTTTGATGAAAAAAATAATACTTCAATCGTCTATTCAAGGAGATCTAATTTTAGAACCATTTGCGGGTACTGCAAGTTTTTGTGCTGAGGGAAAATATTTAGGTAGAAATTATATAGGCTTTGAAAAGGATAAAGATTATTTCAATTTAGCTAAAAGAAGATTAAAAAAAATTAAATCTCTAAAAAGTTACTTATTACAAGTTAATGAAAAAGATAAACCGGTTCAAAAGATACCTTTCGCAAGTTTAGTTGATAATGGTCACTTAAAACCAGGATCTACACTTTATAATAATAACAAGAACTATAAAGCCACTGTGCTTCCAGATGGAAGTATAACTTACAAAAATGATAGAGGATCAATTCATAAAATTGCTGCAAAAGTAAATAAGACGTCAAGTTTTAATGGATGGGATTACTGGCATTACGAAGATAGAAAAAAGAATTTAATATCTATAGATATGTTAAGAAGAAAGATGAGGAATTAATTAAGTATCTTTTTAAATAAAGTTGGTAAAGCAAGTTCTTTTGTTTTTATCTTTTCAATCCATACTGTATTAGCAATTTTTAATTTTTTTTGATTTAGTTTATAAACGTTAACTTGAAAAAGGTTATTTGTAATTACAAATTTAAAACTTTTAATCTTCTCTTTTTTTTTTGATTTTATATTTGAGATAAATTCTTCATCCAAATTTGAAGGTAAATGGATAAAATTTTTATAAAATTGAAATTTTGGTTTTTTTATAAAACAAATGTGTAAAGGGGAGTTTAATATATAGAAATCTATTTTCTTATTAATTTTTTTTGTATTTTTATTATTTTCAAATTTTTGAAAAGCTGATTTACAAAAATTAGAAAATCTACATTTATAACAATCAGGTTTTATTTTTTTACAAATTATAGAACTAAAATCCATCATAGACTCAGCTAAACTTCTATAGGAAATCTTTTTTTTACAAGCCAAACTTAATATATTTTCAACTTCTTTATCTTTAAATTCAGCACCAGATATTCTTTCTACTAATCTTTTTACATTTACATCAATAGGGAATGCTTTTTGGTTATGGCCTATAGCTAATATTGCACTTGAAGTGTATTTACCAACACCAGGTAAAGAAATTAGGGCATCACTATTATCTGGCAAGACTCCATTGAATTTATCGTTAATAATTGTTACTGCTTTGAATAGGTTTACCGCCCTTTTGTAATAACCCAAACCTGACCAAACTTTGAGTAATTGTTCTAAATTTTTATTTTTAAAGGAATTAAAACTTGGAAAAATATTTATTATTTCTTTTATCTTGTTTTCTACTGTTCTCACAGTAGTTTGTTGAAGCATAATTTCTGATAAATAAGTGAGATATAAATCTCTATTTCTTCTCCAATATAAGTTTCTTTGATTTTTTTTAAACCAATGTAGGATTAAAGGAATAAATTTATTTTTATGAAAAAATTCTCCAAGCTCAATGACATTGCTTTTCATCTGGTTAATAAAGTAAATAAAAAAAAACTAAAAATAAATACTCTTCTTTTTAAGAACTGGGAATATATCTTTGGTGAAAATAATAAATTTGTTAAATTAAAAAAAACTGTTGTTAATACTAAGATAGAATCTGTTGTTTTTGAATTTAGAGTGAATCCTAGTCAATCATTCGAGATGCATTCAAAGACAAAAGAAATTATTCTGAAAATAGAGGAAGTGACTGGAACAAAAGTAAATAAAATCATATTTTTTCAGGATCTTTCCAATAATAATACAAATATTGAAAATAATACTAATTTATCACTCAAAGCTTCAGGAAAATCCCTTAATAATCAAAAATTTAATGATATAAAAGACCAAGAAGTAAGATCCATTTTTGAAAATATTAATAAAAAGATATATGAAAATAATTAGTATAATAATTTCTTTGGGAATACTTTTCCTAAATTCTGCAATATCGAAAGATTACGAATACAAACAATATATTGAAGACAATAAAATAGATCCTTTAATTAAATCATTAGAGGAAAATTCTGTTGATATAATTGAGTTTTCTTCATTTAGCTGTTCGCATTGTGCAGAATTTCATAACGAAACACTCCAAGAATTGAAAGAAAGCAGTGTTTACAAAAATATTAATTTCTACTTAATTGATTTTCCATTAAACCAAGCTGCTTTTTACGCGACAATTGTAGCAAATTGCAACGAAGGTATTCGTCCAAGTTATGTTGATTCTGTTTATCAAAACTATGATGTTTGGACGAAAGCTAGATCGGGAGAAGAGATAATTGAATTACTCAATAGCTATGGATTGCAACATGGACTTGGAGATGATGAATTACAATCTTGTTTAAAAGATGAAAGCTCTCACAATAAACTTTTATCTTTACAAGTTGATGCTCAAAATATTTTTGGGGTTGAAAGCACACCAACATTTTTAATTAATGGAGAGAAGTTACAAGGTAATAGACCAGCTTCAGAATTTATAAAAATAATTGAAAAAAAATTGAATAATTAATTTGCTATCTTTAGATAAACTTTCAATAAAAGGTTTTAAATCTTTCGTTGAGCCGACAGATTTTGAGATAAAAAATGGGCTGACCGGGATCGTAGGTCCAAATGGTTGTGGAAAATCAAATATTGTCGAGGCAATTAGGTTTGGTTTGGGAGAGGTTTCTGCTAAACAGCTTCGCGGTAAAGAAATTGATGATTTGATTTTTAGTGGAACTGATAACCGTCCATCATGGAATATTGCTGAGGTAGGATTATTTGTAAATATTGATGGAAGTGATTTAGAGAATAAATTTGAGTCTAAGCAATTAGAAATTGCTAGAAAGATTTGGAGGGGGGAGGGAACAAATTCTTTTATAAACGGTAAAGAGGTTAGATTAAAAGATATACAATTACTTTTTGCAGATGCGTCTACATCAGCAAGGTCTACTTCTATAGTTAGCCAAGGAAGAATAGGAGCTATTACTCAAGCAAAACCAGAAGATAGGAAAATGGTTTTAGAGGAAGCTGCAGGAATATTAGGTTTACAGTCTAGAAGGCACGATGCAGAGTTAAGGTTAAAAGGTGCTAACAATAATTTACTCAGAGTAGAAGATGTGATTGAGACATACGAAGAACAATTAGCTATTCTTAAAAAACAAGCTAAGGAAGCAGAAAGATTTAGAAATATATCAACATTAATCAAAAATGCAGAAGCTTCAGTATTTTTTGTTAAGAGAAACGATCTTCAACTTATTATTGAAAAACTGAATGAGGAAAGAGATAAAATTAAAATAAAGCTTGCTGACTTTCAAGGTGATGTATCAATCCAAGATCAAGCATATGAGGATTTAAAAGTTAAAATTCCCCCAATGAGAGAAAAATCTTACTCATTGAATAGCGAACTTGATAGATTGAATATGACTGTAGAAAACCTAAAACAAGAAGAATTGCGTTTTGAAGAACATAAAATAAATCTAGAGCATCGAGTAAAACAACTAAATCAAGACTTGCAAATCGAACAAAAACAATTTGAAGATACTAATAATAAAATTAAGACAATAAAAAAAGATATTGAAGATTTGTCTTCTAAGGAATTTGAAGCAGAAAATCGTGACAACCCCATAAATCAATCTGATAAAAGTTTACTAAATAATATTTCCTTTGATAAGAAATATGAAAATGCAGTAGCTGCTATTTTTGGTAAAGAGCTTTTGGCATCACTTGAGCCAGATGATATATATTATTGGAGTGAGCATTTAGTAAAGAACGCTACAAAAAAATTTAATTTTAATTGTGAGTTAGCTTCAGATGTAATAAAAGCCCCGAATCAAGTAATTAATAAACTTGAAAATGTAGCAATCGTATCAACAAAAAAAGAAGGAACAGAAAATCATAGTAAAATAGATATCGGTCAAGCTATTGTTGATTTAGAGGGTAATTTGTGGAGGTGGGATGGCCTTTTTATTTCAAGTAGCTATGAAGCAAATATTTCTACAATTCTCTCAGAATTAAAGGAAAAAAGACTGAATGATCTCAAAAAGCAAATTATTGAATGGGAAAGAATTTTAGAAGTCACAAATCAGAAAACTGAAGATTTAAATCAAAGAATAAAAACTACAAAGGAAGAATTAGAAGTATCCGAGAATAATCCAGGAGATATTGATAGTAAAAGACAGTTTTTACTAAATAAAATTAACCAACTAGATGGTGAAAAAAAACTTTTTGATAACGAATTACAAGAACAAGAAAATCTTTTAGAAAAACTCTCCAAAGAATTGAGAAGTAAAGAACAAAATTACTCAGTTGTTAAAGAGGAGTTAATTCGAAAAGAGTCGGAGATTTCAAATTATTCAAATAACTTAGCTCAGCTCACACAATCTTGTAGAGAAAAAATAAATGTCGATTTATTAAATTTAGAAAATGAAATAGAAAAATTTAAGAAAGATGAGGATTTAGAGACTGCAGAAAAAAGAGTTTCAAGATTGAATGCTGAAAGAGAGAGAATTGGTGCTGTAAATTTACTTGCTGAAGATGAATATGTTAAATTAAGAGAAAAAGTTGATGAAACGATCAAAGATAAAAATGAGATTCAAGAGTCCATTGAAAAGCTTCACGAGGCAATAAATAAAATTAATAAAGAGGGTGTCACAAGGTTAAAAGATGCTTTTAAAATTGTTAATGAAAATTTTGAAAGACTCTTCACCAAATTATTTGGTGGGGGAAAAGCTTATTTAAAACTTATACAGAATGACGAAGACCCACTAAATTCAGGTTTAGTGATATTCGCAAGTCCTCCTGGAAAGAAAATGCAAAATATAACTCTTTTATCAGGAGGTGAACAAGCATTGACTGCGATTTCTTTATTATTTGCTGTATTTATGGCGAACCCCTCGCCTTTTTGTATATTAGATGAGGTTGACGCTCCGTTAGATGACAATAATGTTGATAGATTTTGTAGTATGGTTGAGGAAATTTCTGAAAAAGTGCAAACTAAATTTATAATTATTACCCACAATCGAATGACCATGTCTAGAGTAGATAGACTCTATGGTGTTACTATGCCTGAAGAAGGAATTTCTCAAATAGTCTCTGTTGAATTAGAAGAAGCAGTAAAGTACGCTGAATAATGGATAATAATGAAATGCCTGACAAACAACCAAAGATGCAAGGTCTTAGCTTTGCATATAGAATCTCAACAGAGTTATTAGGTGCCTTAATAGTTTCTGTTATTATAGGTTTACTGATAGATAAGATGTTTGACAGTAAACCCATTGGGTTAATAACATTGATAATAATGGGTTTTTTTGCTGGTTTGCTCAATATTTACAGGCTTATACGTCGCATAGAAAATCCCAAATAAATCTGTTTTATTACCCTCATGGCTAAAGGCGAAAGTCCCCTTAAACAGTTTGAAATTCAACCAATAATAGACATTAATCTGTTTGGATTAGATATTTCATTTACCAATTCGGCTTTATGGATGACTGTAACGACTGCATTTATACTGATATTTTTTACTGCACCTTTTTTAAAATCAAAAAAAACAAATTCTGTAAGTGATCTTTACCCGTCTAGGATGCAAGTTGCAGCAGAACTAGGATTTAGTTTTATTAATAGTTTGCTAAATGACACAGTTGGCAAAGAAGGGAAGAAGTACTTTTCCTTAGTATTTACTTTATTTATGTTCATTCTCTTTGGTAATCTTTTTGGAATGATCCCCTATAGTTTTACCTTTACTAGCCATATTATTGTTACACTTGCACTTGCCATGGGTGTTTTTATTTTTGTTACTGTTTTAGGTTTTGTAAAACATGGAGTGAAGTTTTTTAGCTTCTTTGTAATTCCTGGTTTACCCATATATATGCTCCCTCTCCTAATACCCATAGAAATAATTTCTTACTTATCTAGACCTATAAGTTTATCTGTTCGACTTTTCGCTAATATGCTTGCTGGTCATACTTTATTGAAAGTTTTTGCAGGTTTTGTATCTGCTTTAGGAATTTATGGAATTCTGCCATTAGTATTTATAATTGCCTTAACAGGTTTAGAAATACTGATAGCATTTTTGCAAGCATATGTATTTGCGATATTAACATGTTTGTATATTAACGACGCTTTACACTTACACTAGATGTACATAAGGAGGTAAATATGGAACTAGTTGAAGGACTTAAATATTTAGGTGCAGGTTTAGCCGTGATTGGTGTGATCGGTGCTGGTATTGGTATTGGTAATGTTTTTGCTGCATTTATTACAGCTGTCGGAAGAAACCCAGCTGCAAGAAATGAAGTCTTTACCATGACAATGTTGGGTTTTGCCCTTGTTGAAGCTATTGCTTTATTCGCATTAGTTATAGCCTTAGTAATATTATTTTCCTAAGGAGATTGAGTAACTTATGCCTCAATTAGAGCAAGTAGAATTTTTTATTTCTCAGCTTTTTTGGCTGGGTGTATTTTTTGTAATACTGTTTTCAGTACTAACATATATAACACTCCCTAAAATTAGAGCTTTTTTGAACAAAAGAGATGATTTTGTTAGATCACATATCTCGAAACAAGATGAATTAATCAAAAAAGCTGAGTCAATAATTGAAAACTATGAGGCAAAACTTACTGAAGCTAAGAACCAAGCATCACAGATAATAAATGATGCAAAAGATAAAGCTCTTCAAGAAAGCGAGACTTTAATTAAAGCCACTGAGGAAAAAATACAACAAGAAATTAGACAAACTGAGGAAAGAGTAAATAAAGAAAAAGCTTTAGCCATATCAGAGCTAAATGTCCAACTTAAAGACTCAGCTACTAATTTTATCTCTAAAGTAACCAAAATAGAAAAAGGTAATATTACTATTTAATGAGTTATTTATTTTCAGATCCTAAATTTTGGCTATTAATTTCTTTTATAGTTTTCGTGATTTTGATGATTAAACCATTTAAAAGTATGATGATAGGTGGTTTAGATTCAAAAATTGAAGAGATTAAACAAAATATCGATAAGTCTCTTGAGTCTTTTACAGAAGCCGAAGAGAAACTCAAAGATGCAGAAAAAAGGACTTTAGATTTATCTAATAAAGTTAATGAAATAATTTCTAATGCTAGGTCACAAGCAGAGTCTATTTCCAAAAATATAATTGATAAGACAAGTCAAACTGTAAAATCAAAAGAAAAGAATTCTATAGATCGGATTAAACTAATTGAGCTGTCAGCTATCCAATCTATTAAAGGTCAGGCCTCAATTGAATTGAATAGTATCATTAGAGATTATTTTTCAAATTTATCTGAGAATAATAGAGCTAAAATATTAGATAACAGTGTAATTGATCTAAAATCAGTTAATTGATCGCATAAAACATTTTTATACCTCGATCATAAGTATCTAAATCAATTTGAAATTTGTCATTTAGATTAAAGCTATGTTTTTTATAACCCTCTCTATCAAGCTTAAGGTTTTTGGAGTACTGGAACTCAGCAATTTTATTATCTTCATTAATATTTGTAACGAAAATTATTAATTCAACTTCATAAGTATTTTTTTCTTCCTCAGACAAAAGTACATTTAGTTTGTAGTCAGTGGAAATTTCTACTTTATTTTTGTCCACAAACAAATAACAATTGAGAGCATATTCTTTTTGTAGCTCAATGTTGGCATTACCTAGATCAAGAGATCTAGCCTCATATAAGATTAATGATTGAGGACAATCTTTATTGATTACTTTTGCCTCTTTTTTTAAGGGATTGGAAAGAGAACATGCAACTAAACAAAAAGATAAAATTGAACATATTACAAATTTATTTTTTATCATTGTTGAATATTATCCATCATATATACATTAATTAAAAAATAATCAAATGGCAGTTTACACAACTATATCTCACTCAGATGCTCAAGAGTTATTCAAATCACTTGGAGAAATAGATAAGTTAGAGGGTATAAAAGAAGGAGTAGAAAATACAAATTATTTAGTCCATTTAAATGACTCAAAGAAATATATTCTAACTCTTTTTGAGAAGAGAACAAAAGAGACTGATTTACCTTATTTTAATAACCTTATGGGTTTATTTAATAAAAACGGTGTTAATTGTCCTTTAAGCATAAGTATCAAGAATAAAAATTTATTTAAAATCAAAGAAAAACCTTGTTGTATCTACACATTTGTTAAGGGTAGACCTATTTCTAGTAGTAATAAAGAACAATTAAACTCACTAGGAAAATCAATAGCACATTTACATCAATCTGGAAGTAGTTTAAATCTCTACAGAAAAAATATGATGCTATTACCCTCTTGGAAACACATAACTGAAAGTTTTTCAAAAAGTAATCCTAAAATTATTAACCAGGAGTACAAATATATTTATGAAAAAATAAATCATCTTCAAGATAAATTTCCTTTAAATTTGAGGCAAATTAATATTCATGCAGATTTATTTAAAGATAATATTTTTTTTTTAGATAACCAAGTTTCAGGTTTTATAGATTTCTTTTTTTCTTGCACTGATACCTTGGTTTATGATTTAGCTACGTTTGTAAATGCTTGGTTCTTTAAAGAAAATAAATTTGTAGAAGATAAATACATAAATTTTCTAAAATCTTATCAGCACAACTTTGAATTAACTATTGAAGAAAAGGATAATTTTAACTTCTACTTAAAAGTAAGTGCTATTCGATTTTTTTTAACAAGACTTTATGACTTACATTTTAATTATGAGGGGAATGTAAAACATAAAAATCCAATAGAGTTTTTTGAAATTTTTAAATTTCATGAAGAAAATAATATACAGGACTTATTTTGATTAACGTTTACACAGATGGTTCATGTCTTGGCAATCCTGGAAATGGGGGTTGGGCATTCTTGATTGCCGAAGAAAAAGATATCAGATATAGAGCTGGATTTAAAAAAAATACCACAAATAATCAAATGGAACTGGTAGCTGCTATTAAAGCACTAGAGTTTTTAAATAAATATAATGATATTACAATCAATACTGATAGTAATTATGTCAAAGAGGGAATAACTACTTGGATATTTAATTGGAAAAAAAATGACTGGAAAACATCAACTAAACAGCTAGTTAAAAATAGAGAGCTCTGGGAGCGATTAGATAATCTCTGTGAAAAGAAAAATATAAGTTGGTGCTGGGTTAAAGCACATAATACTAGTAAATTTAATAATCAAGTTGACGAACTTGCTAGAAAAGCAGCTGAGTCATTAACTGAGTCTTCGTTTAATTGATTCTACAGTTTCAAGATTCTCAATAGGTCCTATAGACGAGACTGTTAAATTAGATTCAAGTATTTTTGTTCTTGCTTTTTCCAAGTCCCCTAATTGTACTGCATCTATTTTTGCTATGAATTCCTCTGGTGATCGAAGTTTATTATGCATTAGATAGCTAGATGCGTTAGATCTACACCTTGAAGAAATACTTTCCTCTCCTTTTAAGATACCTACTTTAAATTTTGCTTTAGTTTTAGTTAATTCCTCTTGTGTGAAAGTGTTGGCATTTATATTTAATTGATCACATAAAACAGGAATTAATTCTTTAACTTCCTTGTGTCCAGTGCCTGCATAAACGTAAAAAATACCAGAGTCAGAAAAAAAATCACCACTACTATATATACTGTAAACAAGGCCTCTTTTTTCTCTTATTTCCTGAAATAGTCTTGAAGACATACCAGAACCAAGAAGTGTTGAATAAACTCTTGTAGCATAATAAAGGTCTGAGTGAATATCTACACCCTCAAAACCAAGTAATAACTTTACCTGTTCTAAATTCTTTTCTTCTCGATATTCCCCTCCTACATATGAAGATTTTGGAATATAATCATCATTACCTTGAGGAAGATTTTGAAATTTTTCCTCAACTATTTTTATGATTTTGTCTTCATCAAAATTTCCGGATACAGAAAATACCATTTTCGATGGATTATAAAAACTTTTCATAAAACCCTCTACCTCATCTCTTGATATAGATTTTATAATTTCAGAAGTTCCTAAAATTGATCTTCCCATGGGTTGATTTGGATATGCTAACTCGTCGAACTTATCGCCTACAATACTATCTGGTTCATCTGCATACATACCAATCTCTTGCAATATTACACCTCTTTCTTTATCAAGCTCCTGTGAGTCAAATGTAGAAAATTGAAGTATGTCACTAATAACGTCTATTGATAAATCAACATTTTCTTTTAAACCACTCATATAATAAGCTGTGATTTCTCTTGACGTATATGCATTATGAGAATTTCCAACTAGTTCTACTTCTTTAGCTATTTGCGCAGCCGATCTATTTTTAGTTCCTTTGAAAGCCATATGTTCAAGTAGATGAGCAACACCATTAATTTCTTTACGTTCATTCCTAGCCCCTACCTTATTCCACATTCCTACACTAACTGTTTCAACAGTATTAACGTGGTCCGTAATAAGCGTCATCCCATTATTTAATTTATGAATATTAGGCATTTAATTTAATGTAATCTCCCAACGCTTTGAAATTATTATCTAAAATTTCAAATTTTTCTTTGTTTAAAAATTCTAAATTTTTTTTGTAGTTGATGTTATTGCCCAATACTTTTTGAACAGTTTCTTGAAACTTTACAGGATGAGCGCAGGCTAAACACATTACTTTTTTAAGATTTAATTTCTCAGCACATACTACTCCTACTGCCGTATGAGGGTCTAATAAAATATTATGATTTTCATAAGTATTTTTAATCTGATTTTCAACTTCTTCAGAGGTTGCATTTTCTGATAAAAAATTCTCTGATAATAAATTATGTATAGAGCTATCTAATTTTTTATTATGTTCATTATTTGGAATATTTTGAAAAAGTTCTTTAGTTGATTCTGGTCCAAGAAACTCAGCTAAGAGCCTTTCAAAATTACTTGATATAGTTATATCCATGCTAGGGCTATTAGTTTTTACAACATTATAGAGATGTAGATCATTATTACTTATAATTCGATGTAAGATATTATTTTCATTTGTTGCAACAATTAATTTATTTATAGGAAATCCCATAGACTTGAGTAAATAAGCAGAATATATATTTCCAAAATTTCCACTTGGCACTACAAAGTTATTAATATTACAATTTAGATATGACCAAGCATAATAGATAGATTGTGGTAATACCCTGAACCAATTAATTGAATTCACAGCGGTAAAACTAAAGGTTTCATTTAAAGTTTTATCTTTAAAAATTTTTTTTACTAAATTTTGACAATCATCAAAACTTCCATTTAAGGCAATATTGAAAACATTATTTGCTCCACTTGTAGTCATTTGTTTTCTTTGAAAAAGAGATGTGGAATTATGAGGATGAAGTATAAAAATACTAATGTTATCAATACCTTTAAAAGCTTGTATCGCTGCAGAACCAGTGTCTCCAGAAGTTGCGCCAATTAATAATAATTTTTTATCTACTTTTTTTAAATAGTACTCATATATTTTTGCCAACAGACACATAGCATAATCTTTAAAAGCTAATGTAGGACCATGAAATAAATTTAATAATTCATTGTCTCCTATATTTGATACTGAGACGATTTCTTGATCAAATTTACTATATGCCTCGTGAATTATCTTATTAATTGTTTTAGAATCAAATAAATCTAATAAAAAAGGCGATAGAATAAAATTTGCTATATCAAAATAATTTTTTCCTTTAAGTGCTTTAATTTGATCAATGCTGAATTTTGGAATTTCTTTTGGAATAAAGAGTCCTCCATCTGGTGCTAGGCCATAATTTAGAACCTGTTCAGCAGAAAAATCAGTTTTGTTATTCCTTGTGCTTATATATTTCATTTAACAAATCTACCAACCAAATGGTCTAAATAATATTTTGAATTTAGTTTTTCACCAGAAATGCTTTGTAACATTTCATCAGAAGAATATAAAGAGGCTTTTTGATGAATATTATTATTTAACCATATAATTAATTGCTTAATATTTTCTTTATCAGGGTTTTTCAAAAAAATGTCAAACAAAGGACAATTATATTTGATTTGAGAGGCTATCATTGCACCAAGAGCGTAAGTAGGAAAATAACCAAATATTCCCTCATACCAATGAATATCTTGTAGTACTCCTTCTGAGTCTGAGATTAAATCTATTTCTAAATGATCTAGGTATTTTTTATTCCATAAATCTTTAATGTCTTTAAATTTAATTTTATTTTTGAAAATTTCCTTCTCAATTTGATATCTAATAAATACATGAATTGGATAAGAAAATTCGTCAGCACTAACTCTGATTGGGTTAATTCTAACAGTGTGGTAATGCTCTAAAAACGATTTTTCCAAATCTTTAGAATTATCAAAAATGGTATTAATAATTTTAAAATAAATCTTCGATTTAAAGATATGATTTTCAAAGAAGAGAGATTGACTTTCATGTACACTTAAACTCCGAGATTGACCCAATGGCTCATAAAGGTATTGAATTGGTCGATTTTGCTCATATACGCCATGACCTGTCTCATGAAACAAAGCTGATAAGGACTCTAATATATTTTCTTCAAACCTTGTTGTTATACGTACATCATTTGTGGCACCTCCACAAAAAGGATGATGAGATTGGTCAATTCTTCCTCTGTCAAAATCAAAGTTGAGTTGTTGTAATTTTATTTTTATCTCTTTTATTATTTTTGTGTCAGAAATATCCGATTTATAAATGAAAGGAGATTTAATTTTTTGTATATTTTTATACTTAGGTATTATTTCTTTATCAATAATAGAGAAAACTTCGTCAATCTTTACTGAGTCATAGTCTATGTCATATTTTGAAAT
>CABXXO010000002.1 GCA_902516235.1 uncultured Alphaproteobacteria bacterium | reverse complement strand
TTTCTGATATTTTCATCACGAATTTGTTTTTTAAATAAATATCTATTCTTATAATAAAACGATTGTATTACTAAGAATTTAAGATTTTCTGTCAAATTATTAAATTTTTCTATTTCAATTTCAAAAGTTTGATTTTTTTTGCTTTTGAAAAAATTCTTACACAAAGATCTTATATGAGCTGCTTTCGAAAAAATTAATCTTTCCTTATTAATTTTAGAGAAATATTTATTTGAATAAAGAAAGTGTCTTATTTTGTTTCTAGTAAATTCTAACTCTTGATTAGTTCTATCTTCAAACCAAATTAGTTTATTTCTGTCTGCGTACCTTTTGATCTGTTTTTTTGTGTATTTATTCAATGGGCGATGTAATTTAATATTTCTGTATTTTTTCGAAAAGATATTTGATAATCCAATTGTACCGGATTGTTGAATCTTCCTCATAAAGAAAGACTCATTGAGATCGTCGAGATGATGCCCTAAGAATATATTCTCAATATTTCTTTTTTTTGAAAAATTGTATAGAAAATTATATCTACTAGATCTAGATTTTTCCTGAAATCCATTTAATTTGTTTTTAAGAGATATTTTCTTCAAACACAGATTTTTATTTGAAAGATTATAAAACTTAATAAATTGTTTAATTTCATATTTTCCCTCAGGTCTTTTTTGATGATCAAAAATCAGATAAAATATATTTTTATTTTTTAAATATTTTGATTTTGTAATCAAATCAAATAGGACAGTACTATCTAAGCCACAAGAAATAGAAATTAGTATTTTTTCGTTAGTTAATATATTATTTTCTAGGTAATTCTTAATACCAAGAGAGAGTGATGTTTCATTAATCAATAATCAAACCACAGTCTTTTTCGGTTTGAAGTGATTTTGCTGACTCAATGACTTTTTTGCTTTCAATGTAAGTATTAGAGAAAATTAGGTCTTCCATAATTAAACAACCGTTTTCTTGATCACCTATACTAAATAGTGACTTTCCTAGCCAAAAATAGTTTTCAGATCTAAATTTTGGAAATGAAGAGAAATCTCTATGTCTGATACCAAAATATTTTACAGCTTTAATTATCTCATTCTCCATAAAATAAGTTCTACCAAGAAGATAATAAGTTTCAGCCAAATATTCTTTTTGATCTGTGTTTGAATTGACTATTAGGAGCAGACTCTCAATAGCAGACTTGTTGTTAAAACTTGCATAACTTGTTTTAGCATTATTTAACTCTTCTTGGACGTCAATTATCGGCTTATTTAACTCAATTTCTCTGTCTTTTATTAGTTGGTCCAAATCATTAAGCATAGAAACATTAATTTCTGATATAGATTTTATTTCGATAACATCATCTAATTCCTCTTTTTCAATACTTAACGAAGAAGTTTTTTCTTCGATCTCAACATTAGAGTTGTCAATTGTTGATACTTTATCTACCTCAAGCTCAGAAAGACTAATTTGACCTAATAACTGATCATCTTCTGAGTTTTCCACAATATTTGAGGAACTTTCCTCTATATTTAGTTGATCAAATGTACTAATTATTTTTTTTTCATCAAAATTAGATGATGTGTATAAGGAGTACAAATTACTGACATCATCTTTAATATCCAAAATTTGTTTTTCCAATGAAGTTACACTTTTTGAAATATCATTAATAAGTATTTTTAATTCATCTAATTTAGTATCGTCATTTGAGTCATTATAATTTTCTAATGACGACTCATTTTTATAAACAAACTTTTGAAGATCAATTATATCATTTTTAATTCTGTCTATTTCTACAGATATTTTATTGTGTTTTTCAGAAAGTGCGTGGTTGTTAAAAAAGAGAAGAAAAAAAATAACCAATATTTTGTTTATTTTCTTCATAAAGTTTTAGGTGCTCTTTCAAATAAAAAGAGCACCCTAATGAAATTTTTATTAATTACTTACTATTGTAACGCCGCGTCTATTTTGACTGTAAGCGGTTTCATCAGACCCAATAACTTCTGGTCTTTCTTTCCCCCAACTTACATATTCCATTCTGTTGGTGTCAATACCTGCCTGAGCAAGATAAGAGTAAACAGAAAATGCTCTTTTATCTCCTAAAGCCAAGTTGTACTCACGGGTGCCTCTTTCGTCAGCATGACCTTCAACAGTTATGTTAGTGTCAGGGTACTGCATTAACCAAGCTGCTTGAGCGTCAAGCGTTGCTTGAGCATCAACAGTGAGTTCTGAGCTGTCAAATTCAAAAAACACTCTATCACCTACATTGACAATCAAGTCTTCTTGAGTTCCAGCTGTAATTTCACCTCCCGAGGATGAACTTGCGCTAGTTGAAGCTGCATCAACGTTTCCACCTTCTTCTGTCTTAGTGGCAGCACATGAAGCAAGGAAAAAACCCGCAACAATAAGCATAAACAATTTTTTTAACATTATTATAAATCTCCGCGTAAATATATTCTTACTATAGTTTAGGTAAATAAACACTGAATTTTTTGGAAATCAAGACAATTTTTATTTAATTTTTATAATAATTTGTTGATTTTTAATGAATTTTTATAACAAAGGTGACCAAGCGGGGTCACTTCCATCTCTTGGAGTGGGAATAAGCCTCTCATTGTATCCAGTTATATCTATGAAATGTATTGTTACTTCTCCACCTGTTCCATCAAGATTTGACCTTTTTTGTCTGTGAAATATTAAATACCTGCCATTTGGAGACCACGCTGGAGACTCAAGAGAAAAATCCCTGACTATTACTCTTTCATTGTTTCCATTTGTGTCCATAATTCCTATGTGGAAATTACCTTGAGTTAACTTTGTAAAAGCTATCAAGTCACCCCTTGGAGACCATACTGGATTTCCATAAACACCTCTCCCTTTTGAAATTCTTTTCATATTATCTCCGTTCTTATCCATTATAAATAATTGAGGACTTCCACCACGATCAGAGTTAAAAACAATTCTCTCTCCATTGGGAGAGAAAGATGGGGATGTGTCAATTCCAGAGTCGTTTGTCAATCTTAAGCGAGATCGGGTATTTAAATCCATTAAATAGATCTCAGAATTTGCTGCATTATCAGGATCTGAAAAAGACATTACCACACTTTGGCTATCTGGAGAAAATCTTGGTGCAAAAGTCATCCCAGGAAAGTCTCCAACAATTTCCCTTTCACCAGTTTTAAGATTATAAATATAAACTCTTGGAAGATTATTTTTGTACTCCATGTAAGTTATTATTTGATTATTTGGCGCAAAACGAGGAGTTAAAACCAAATTTTTTCCGTCTGTTAAAAATTGATGACTATCCAAATGTCCATCTTGATCCATGATTGCTAATCTTTTTACTCTTTGATCTAGTGGACCAATTTCTGAAACATAAACAATTCTTGTGTCAAAATAACCAGTCTCGCCAGTTATTCTTTCATAAACTATGTCACTTACAGTATGACCTACTCTTCTTATTAGATTTTCGTCAGGTATTGTGAGTTGTAATTTTTCTATCTCTTTTCCATTAAATACATCGTAAAGTCTCATGCGCAATCTAATCCCCGTATCTGTTTTACTGACATCTGCACTTAATAAGAACTGTGCTTTAATTAGCTTCCAATCTTCAAAACGTGGAATTTTTTCAACTAAATTATCAGATTGAATATAAAGATCTTCATTCACAGTGTAAAAAAGACCAGAATTTGTGAGATTATTGTTAATGATTTGTCTTAGAGTATTACCATATCTAGCAGTGTCTGAGTCTGTACCAAATATCTGAGTTATAGCTATGGGAGTGGGTTCAACTTTTCCTTGTGCAATTGTTACCTCTAGAGCAGCGTTTGCGTTTAGTGAAAAAAACAAAATTAATAGGATTTTTTTAATCATAAGAATATTTTTAATATATTTTGCTAATTATATCTTAAATTTTTATTAATCAAACATCCAGCTGAAATCAAAAGTAAAATTAATTTCTTTCCACTGTTCATATTTATCTGCAGGTAATAAAAGAGGGCTACAATCTGGATTGTTCACTGCTCTCATCGCAGCTTCAGCAGCAGTTCTAAACGATGGATCATTCAATTTTTCTTTATTAACTACTTTAGAACTTTTTACTGTTCTATCGGGGTTAACTTCAATATAAATGACAGGCTTTATTTCTTTTAAATTAGCTACACCAACATTAAGATTTAAACAGCCATGTAATTGTTGCCTTAATAAATCAATTTCTGAAATAGTCATCGTTGGTCCAACTTTTTCTGTGAAAACTTCCTCTTGTTTGATTTCAGCTGCTTCTTGTTCTTTTTTGAATTCTTTGTTCTCATTCTCTAAGTCTTTTAAAACAGTACTAACATTGAAAGTTTTCTTTGCCGGCTTTTTCTTAACAACAATCTCGATATCCTTTTTGGGTTCAGGTATTTCCTTAGGTTCAGGTTTTTGCTTTAATTTGATCTCAAAATCATTCTCAATTGGCGGTGGTGTCTCCTCTTCTGGTTTTTTAATTTCAGGTTTAACTTTTTCATCAATTATAAATTCATTTGCTTTGTCTGCGGAGTTATCAATCAATACCTCTTCATTAGTGTCCTGAATTATTGGGTCAATTGGTTCTTGTGATGTTATTTCTTTTAATTCTGGTTCAATAGCCTTAGTTTCATTCTTCTTAGGAGCCTCTTCTTGAAATGTCGGAACAATTTCATTTATCTCCTCAACAAATTCAGGTGCAGCTGTCTCTTCTTCAATAATGAACATTTCGACAGGTAAAATCATTGGAATATCACTGATTTTTTTTTCAAAAGTAAAATTTATCATCGGTATTAAAATTAAAAGATGTAAAAAAAAAGAGAATATTTGGAAATAAAAATCACTTTTTTTATAACTGAAATTTTCAATGAATAAGATTAAATTTCTGAAAGGATTAAATAGTGAAATAGTAGACAATTAACTTGGTTTTTTCGTAATGAGAGCAATTTTTAAAAAACCAGAGGTATTTAATGCTCCAAGGACTTTCATGACTTCGCCATAATCAATTGTGGTGTCTGCTCTTAAAAAGATTCTAATATCTTTATTGGAGCCAGCAATTGTTTTTACTTTTTGTATTAACTCTTCAAAAGGTATTAGTTCTTCACCTAAGTAAATATCATTATTATCATTAATTGAAATTTCTAGAGGTTCCTTTTGTGCATCTAAAGAATTAGCTTCAACTTTTGGCAAATTTACAGGAACACCTACAGTTAAGAGGGGAGCGGTAACCATAAATACAATAAGTAAAACCAACATAACATCAACCATAGGTGTGACATTTATACTAGAAACAGGTCGGTGTTTTTTTCTCATATGTTTAATTAACTTGACGTGAAATTATATTTACTAAGTCCTTACCAAAACTCTCAGCTTCTGACAAATAATTATCAATTTTTGAAGTAATGAGGTTATAGTAAGCGGTTGAGGGAATAGCAACAAAAAGACCCAAAGCGGTTACAAATAAAGCTTCTGCAATACCAGGTGCTACTACAGCGAGATTTGTATTTTGAGCAATTGCTATCGCTTGAAAACTATTCATAATTCCCCAAACTGTTCCAAATAATCCGATAAACGGAGCCACAGATCCAGAGGAGGCCAAAAAAGACAATCCTTTATTTAAATTTGTATCTTCAACAGCGATACTTAAATCAAGAGAGGTATAAAGTCTTTGAATAAAAGCAGAGTCAACTTTATTTTTTTGCATCCTAGATTTTTCGTACTCATTCATAATATTTCTAAAAATATTTGAGAAGCTTTCCTGATCGAAATCATCAATTTGCTGGTAAAGTTCATCCAAAGAGACACCAGACCAAAAATGGTTTTCAAATTTTTTGGATATTTTCTTTATTTTATTTATTAGTAGAATTTTTTGAATGATTGTCTTCCAAGATTGAATTGAAAAAATCACTAACAATACAATTACAAATTTGACAACCCAATCAGATTTGAGAAACATTCCCATCATTGAGAAATCTACAGAGCCCTCAAGGGCGGCTAAGTTAACTATTTCTTCCAT
The DNA here is from genome assembly GCA_902516235.1 of uncultured Alphaproteobacteria bacterium. Classification (GTDB taxonomy): domain Bacteria; phylum Pseudomonadota; class Alphaproteobacteria; order HIMB59; family HIMB59; genus HIMB59. Next base: position 61,127 of record CABXXO010000002.1, on the reverse strand, counting down.
ATGTTACTCTTCTTCAACTTTTTTTTTATTTTTAAGCTCATTGGAAACTTTATCAAAGTCATCTGAATGTACCATTATCCAAAAACCAGGTCTATTTTTTTCACATAATGCAATAACTGGTGTTTTATTTTCCTTATCTGCAAAAGATTTTGTGTCATCCCATAGTTTAATTGCCGAGTGCTTAGCTCTTAATTTACACTCAATAAATAGATTATCGTGAATTACGTCTGCATGAGTAACTTTAGAATTAATACCGCTTAGCGCGTTTCTCAAACCACCAAAAAACTTTGCAACGAGTCTCTCTCTATTCTTCCATGCTTTATCAGGCATTAGTAACCTCTAATAAACTAGTGTCAAAATCAAGATTTGAAAAACAATTTTGAACATCATCATTATCCTCTAGTTCATCATTTAATTTGACTAGTTTTGTTAGCTCTTCCCCTTTTTCAATTTTGACAGTTAGATTTGGCTTCCAAATAATATTAGCACTTTCGATTTCAAATTTTTTTTCACGTAATATTTTCTCTAGTGAAGCTAATGTCTCATAAGAACAATAAATATATGTTATCTCTTCCTCTGTATTGTAGTCCTCTAATCCATAGTCAAGTAAGTCTTCTAACACACTGTCATCAATTTCTTTTTTTACTTGTACTTCTCCGACTTTATTAAAATTAAAACTTACGCTTCCTGTCTCCCCTAAATTTCCTCCATTTTTAGAAAAAATAGATCTTATCTCAGAAGCTGTTCTATTTTTATTATCTGTTAAAGCCTCAACTATAAAAGCCGTTCCAAAAGGACCATACCCTTCATAACGCACTTCTGAGTAATCCGCAGTATCAGTATTATTTTTATTAATTGCTCTGTCCACATTATCCTTTGGCATGTTTACACTTCGAGCATTAGTTATAGCTAATCTCAATCTAGGATTAGACTCTGGGTCTGTTCCTCCTATTTTTACTGCAATTTGAATTTCTCTACCTATTTTTGCAAATTGTTTTGCTCTTTTTTTATCCTGAGCACCTTTACGATATTGTATATTTTTAAATTTGGAATGCCCTGCCATGAACTAAGATAATAAATTACCATCCAAAACACCACCTATTTGAATAGATTGAATAGTATTTTTCCTTTCGACATTAGTAGTGATTATTGCTCCAGAGATAGTTGCAATACCTTCAGCTGGTTCAAGCCTATGTGTGTTTGAGCCGGTCCTCATTCTTTTTATAGCATTTTCTTTTTTCATACCAATAACAGAATTATAATCACCTGTCATGCCAATATCAGTTTGAAAGCAAGTTCCCCTATCTAACACCCTAGCATCTGATGTTGGAATATGAACATGTGTTCCATATATAGCAGTAAATTTTCCATCATAATTATGTGCTATGCCATTTTTTTCAGACGTTACTTCCGCATGTACCTCTAAGAATGAGAAGTCAATATTATGGTCATTAATTATAGATAAAAGTTGTGTGTCAATAGAGTTAAAAGGATTATCCAAAGGAAAATCAATAAATGTTTGGCCATGGACTTGGCTTACTAATATCCTTTTACCATTTTTATGAGTAAAAATTTTAAATCCATTTCCAGGTGATCCTATTTCAAAGTTTAAAGGCCTTATAATACTGTGATTAGGATTTTTCTCCATATACCCAATTATCTCTTTTTGTTTCCAAGCATGATTTCCTAAAGTAATAGCATCTGCTCCCCAGCTAATAAGATCCTCGTAAATTTTTCCTGTGAGCCCAAAACCGCCTGCTGAATTTTCAGCATTAACAATTGTAAAATCAATATTGAATTGTTTTTGTATTTTAGTTAAATTTTTTTTTAGAGCCATTCTACCAGACCTTCCAACCACATCACCTATCACTAAAAAATTCATAAAGAATAGATTTTTTGCTCTGAGCAAATGTAATCAACTTTTTGATCAAAACTCTCTTGAAAGTTTGTGTTAGTTTTTTGAATTTCAAAGGCAGCTAAAATGGTTTTTAAATTTCCTTTTTTTTTCAACTCTTCAATAGTTCTATCAAAAAAACCTCCTCCATAACCCACCCTGTAGCCTTGTTCGTTAAATGCAGAACAAGATACTATAATGATATCAGGATTTATATGCATTTCACCTTTAGGCTCCATTATCCCGCCAAAACCTTTTTCTAAATTTGGATTATTAGGATTATATTCATAGTACTTTAAAGGAGTATCTTTTGATAATACTCTTGGGAGTAAGCAAGTAATGTTTTTATTTATTAAATCTCTAGATATCCTCAGTACATCTACTTCTTTTTTATATGGATAAAACAAACCAACAGAATTTTTTGGATTAAATTTTTTAATAAGATCAATAATATTTGTATTAATTTTATTTGAAAAAGTATCTATGTCAGCTGTGCTAAGTTTCATTCTAAGATCTAAGTGATAATTGCGTATTTGTTTTTTATTCAACAATTAGATTGTCATTTAATTTTTTAAAAATTTGTTCGATGTCTGATTTTAAATTGTGATTTTCATTTTGTAATTCTTGAATGCGACTTTCATATAATAATTTTTTATTCAGAGTTTCTTGTAATATTTTATCTTTATTTGATACATCCTCCATAGATTTTAAATAAGCAATAAGTGTGGAAGTTAAAAAAGGAACATTCAATTTTTTTTCATCTTGTATTAGTTTACTAATTGTAGCGGCGATTTCTTTAACTGACTCAACATTATTATCAGCACACTGTATTTTTAGAGGCATACCTCCAATTAATAAAGTTAAATTAACCATCAATATCAACTGAACCTAAAAGTTCCTCAATTTTATTTGTAGCTTGTTCAATAAGTTGAGATTTTTCTGATAACTCAAGTTTATTATTTTCTTGCTCAGAAATTAATTCTGACTCCCTTCTCTCGAGATATTCTATTTTTGCTTTCAATTCTTGTATCTCATTCATCAATTTTTGATTCTTAGTTTTGTAATTTTGAAGTTTTGTTGCAATATGCTCAATTTTTTGGAGTATTTGTTGTTGAAATTCATTCATACTTTAATTATTAGTTATTAAGTAAAGTTATTCCATTGAAAAATTACACTGAATTAGCAAATTGTATAAGATTTTTATCAATAGATGCTGTAGAAAAAGCAAAATCTGGTCATCCAGGTATGCCAATGGGAATGGCAGACATAGCCACAGTTCTTTTTCATAATTTTCTTGTTCATAATCCAGAGGATCCAAGTTGGTTACTTAGAGATCGATTCGTTTTATCAAATGGGCATGGCTCAATGTTACTTTATTCACTTTTATATCTCACGGGTTATAAAAAAATGACATTATCTCAAATTAGAAATTTCAGACAGTTAAACTCCATTACTGCAGGGCATCCAGAATATGAACCAGATGCAGGTATCGAAATCACAACTGGTCCTCTTGGACAAGGAATTTCAAATGCTGTTGGAATGGCAATAGCTCTTAAAAGGTTATCAAAAGAAAAAAAATTATCAAAAACCCCTAAAGTTTATGTCTTTTGTGGTGATGGTTGTTTAATGGAGGGAATTAGCCAAGAGGCAATAAGTATAGCTGGGCACCTAAAGTTAAATAATTTGATATTAATTTATGATAACAACAATATTAGTATTGACGGGCCCACTGACTTAGCTTTTAGTGACAATACAAACCTAAGGTTCAAGTCAGTAAATTGGGAAGTGCATGATGGTAAAGGCCATAACCATAAAAATATTTATGACTTATTTAAAAAAGTGCAATTTTCAAGAGCTCCATGTTTACTAAATTTTAAAACCACTATTGGTTTTGGTTCACCTAATAAGTCTGCCAAAGCATCATCACATGGTTCACCTTTAGGTTCAGATGAAGTTAATTTAACAAGAAGTAAATTATCTTGGAATGAAAAACCATTTCAAATTCCCAGTAAGCTCTTAAAAATTTGGAGAAAATCTGCCGATAAGAATAAAAAGTTATACAAAAAGTCTAAATCAATAATTCATTCAAATTTATCTAAAAAAGATATAGATAAGTTATTCAACAAGATAGAATTAGATTTAAAAAATTTTAACTCTGATCAAGCTACAAGAAAATCCTCTGAAACGATCTTAAATTATATCAAAGGATATCATCCGATCCTTGGAGGTTCTGCAGATTTAACTGGTTCTAATAATACCAAAGGTAAAGAGATGTCTGTCATGAATAGTAAAAACATGGAAGGTCAATATATTCATTATGGAGTGAGAGAACATGGAATGGCTGCAATAATGAATGGAATTGCAGCTACTAAAATTTATAAAACCTATTCAGGGACTTTTTTAAGTTTTGCTGATTACATGAAGCCGAGTATTCGCCTTGCTGCTTTAATGAAAATTGATCCTATTCAAGTTTTCACGCATGACTCTATTGGTTTGGGTGAAGACGGTCCTACTCATCAACCTATAGAGCAAATTAATATGTTAAGACTAATTCCAAATAGTTATATTTTTAGACCTTGTGATCTCAAAGAAACAATAGTGTGTTGGAGAGAGGCTTTAAAGATTGATGATGCTCCATCATTTATATGCCTTTCAAGGCAAAATTTGCCTCAGATTTCTTACAAAAAATTAGATTCAAAAAACTTCAAGGGGGCTTATGTAATAAGTGGACCAAAAAAAAATAATGATATTACGATTATAGCGACTGGTTCAGAAGTATCTTTAGCTGTTCATATTGCTGAAATTTTGAAAAATAATAGGATTACTGTAAAAGTAATATCAATGCCATCTTCATCAATTTTTGAAAAGCAATCTAGATCTTTTAAAATTACTCTGTTGAAGTCTAAATTAGATGAAACTTTTGTGATTGAAGCTGGCTCTACCATGTATTGGAATAAATTTACAAATTCGGAAAATATTTTTGGATTAGATAATTTTGGCGCAAGTGCTCCTGGGAATGAAGTATTTAAAAAATTTGGGTTAACAATAAAAAATATATCAACTAAAATATTAAGGAAAATTAAAACAAAATGAAAAAAAAAGTAGCAATTAATGGCTTTGGTAGAATAGGCAGACTTGTTTATCGAGCATTTTTAGAAAGATCGAATGAATTTAGTGATCAATATGAAATAGCTTATATTAATGACTTAGCTAATATAGATACAAACATTCACTTACTTAAATATGACAGCATTCACGGACCCCTCTTTAAGGAAATAAATAAAATTTCAAACAATCAGTTTTCAATAGAAGAAAACAAAGTAACTGTTACATCTGAGCGAAACCCAATTGATTTAAAGTGGAGCGAAAATAATGTAGATATTATTTTAGAGTGTACAGGAGTTTTTGCATCTAAAGATAAAGCTATGTCACATGTCGAAAGTGGCGCTAGTAAAGTCATCGTTTCAGCTCCATGTTCAGGTGCAGACATAACAGTTGTTCAAGGTGTAAATAATAAAAATATTAATTTAGATCACCAAGTTATATCAAATGCTTCGTGTACAACTAATTGTTTAGCACCTGTGGCTTTTGTAATAGATCAGGAGTTTGGAATTGAAAATGGATACATGACAACTATTCACTCTTATACAGGAGATCAAAATACAGTTGATACATTTCATAAAGATCTTAGACGTGCTAGAGCGGCAGCTAACAATATTATTCCTACGAGCACAGGTGCAGCAAAAGCTGTCGGTCTAGTTCTGCCTCATTTAAAAGGAAAATTAGATGGAACCGCAATAAGAGTTCCAACTCCAAATGTCTCTCTTGTAGATTTTAAATTTAATACAAAAAAAAATATTACAATTGAGTCTTTGAATAATAAATTTCAAGAATATGCCAATAATTCTCTTAAAAATATTTTGGGAGTGGATAGAGATCCGAAAGTATCAAGTGATTATAATCATGACTCAAGAAGTTCAATTTTAGATTTGAGTGAAACAACTACAGTATCTGATAATTTTGGTAGAATACTCACTTGGTATGACAATGAATGGGGATTTTCAAATAGAATGCTTGAGACAACCGCTCAAGTATGTAATTTATAGGAGAAATTATGAAAGTAACAAATACTACCAAAAAAATCATTTCAAACTATGCCCATGAAAATTTAGGTGTGAGATCAAATCTTATGAAAATTTTAGGACAAGGAAAGCTTGGTGGAACTGGGAGAATGATCATTTTACCTGTCGATCAGGGCTTTGAGCATGGTCCAGATAGAAGTTTTGCAGTTAATCCTCCTGCTTACGATCCAAACTATCATCATCAACTTGCAATAGACGCTGGTTTGTCAGCTTATGCAGCACCTCTTGGGTTACTTCAAACAAGTTCTGGAAACTTTCATGGTCAAATTCCAACAATATTAAAAATTAATAGCTCGAATACTCTTGCAACCTCTCTAGATCAGGCTGTTACTGGGAGTGTAGATGATGCTTTAAAACTAGGATGTGCAGCAATAGGTTTTACTATTTATCCTGGATCTGAACATAATTTTGATTTGATGGAAGAGTTTAAAAGACTAAGTTTTGAGGCTAAAGAAAAAGGTCTCGCAGTAGTATTGTGGGCATATGCCAGAGGTTCAAATATTTCTAAAAAAGGTGAGACATCAATTAATATAATTTCATATGCTGCACACATTTCTGCTTTATTAGGAGCTAATATAATTAAAGTTAAGCTGCCGAGTGACTTTTTAGAAGAAGATCCAACAAAAAAATCTTTTGAAGATAATAATATAACTATAAGCACTTTAAAAGATCGCGTAGCCCACATTAAAAAAGTTGCTTTTGATGGAAAGCGATTAGTTGTTTTTTCTGGCGGAGATGCAAAAGATGATCAAGCTTTAATGGATGAAGTACTCGCAATTCATCAAGGAAATGGTAACGGATCCATTATTGGAAGAAATTGTTTTCAAAGGTCTAGAGCTGATGCATTAGCTTTATTAGAACGAATGATACAGATCTATAAATCTAAATGAAAATCAATGCTAACGATTTAAAGATTGGAAATATAATCCAACATAATAAATCTTTGTGGAAGGTTGCTAAACTCTCCCATACACAACCTGGTAAAGGTGGTGCTTATATTCAGGCAGAACTTAAAAATATTTCAAATCAGTCAAAATTAAATGAGAGATTTAGAAGTTCAGAGTCTCTAGAAAAAATTCGAGCTGAAGAGATAAATCATCAATTTTTATTTCGTAGTGGAGAAGATTTTACATTTATGAACAACCAGACTTACGAACAGATAATTATGAATATTACTCAGGTTAATGAAAATACAGCTAAATTTCTTGAAGATGGAATGGAAGTCTCTATTGAGTTTTATGATGAAAAACCAATGAATGTTAATCCTCCTGAAAGTATTGTGGTGCAAATTGCCGAAACAGAAGCTGTTGTTAAAGGACAAACTGCGTCCTCTTCTTATAAACCTGCTTTACTAACTAATGGTGTAAGAGTTACTGTTCCTCCCCACGTCGAAACAGGTGAAAAAATTAGAATAAATACAAGCGAATTATCTTATATAGAAAAAGCAAAATAAATTTTCTATGTCTATTGTCCCTCCAGTAATTGTTGTTATGGAAAAAGCATGTAGAAGTGCTGCCAAGTCTTTGATTAGAGATTTTGGTGAACTTGAAAAACTTCAAATTTCTAAAAAAGATAAAAATGACTTTGTATCCTCAGCAGATATTAAGGCTTCTGAAACAATAAGTTATAATTTGGGAAAAGATAGACCCGATTTTCTTCAAATAGATGAGGAGACTTTCAGTTCTGAGGATTTAGAAAAACTTAATGGTAGCACTCCAATATTTATTACAGACCCACTCGATGGTACAAAAAATTTTATACATGGCAATGGATACTTTGCAGTGACTATTGGTTTGATGCAAAAAGGAGAAATTATTGCTGGTGTTACATACAACCCAATTTTAAACGAATTATATTGGGCTCATAAAGGTTCTGGTTCTTGGATTAATAATCAAAGACTAAGAGTTTCTCAAAGAGATAAATTAGATGGATGCATGTTTACATCTGGTGTTCAAATTAAGCACCAAGATATTCTTGAAAAAGGAATTGCACAAATAGGAGCCCTTCAAAGAAAAACAAGTGTCAGGTTATTGGGTTCATCAGCACTAGATTTAGCTAATGTTGCATCAGGAAAATTTGATGGCTTTTGGTCATTAAGACTAAATCTCTGGGATATTGTAGCAGGTATTATTTTAGTAAGAGAGGCCGGTGGGATTTGCTTAAATGAAAAAGGAAATGATTTTAACCCTTTAAAAGATGAGAGTTTAATAGCCTCAAGTGCTGCTATCAGTGGTGAATTACTGAAAAATTTATAAATATTTACTTGATTTTTTAATCTTTGATCTCTATTTTCTCTAAATCATGAAGCAAAAAATACACCCTGATTATCATGAGATAACTGTGGAGCGCACTGACGGCTCTACTTACAAGACTAGATCCACTTGGGGAAAAGCAGGCGATACAATGAAGCTTGAAATTGATCCTCTATCTCACCCAGCATGGAATCAAGGATCTGGTAAAATGGTAGACTCTGGTGGAAGAGTTGCACGTTTTAAAAATAAATATAAGTCATTTAATATATAAAACTAAAAATTAAAAATTATGTCTGATAACAAACCCTTAATGCCCCTTGCAACAGCCGTTTGGTTAGTAGACAACACAGCTTTAAGTTTTCCTCAAATATCGCAATTTTGTCAGCTTCACGAACTAGAAGTTCAAAGTATTGCAGATGGTGAAGATGCATACCGTATGCAAGGATTAAATCCTATTGCAAGTGGTCAACTTACGATGGATGAAATCAAACGATGTGAGGTTGATCACATGCAAGAGTTACAATTGCAAAATAAAAAGTCTGAATCAATTCAATTTAGTGTCAAAACAAAAAAATATCTTCCGTTATCAGTTAGACAAGAAAGACCTAAGGCTATTGCTTGGCTAATTCGAGAGTATGGTAAAATATTAACTGATACCCAAATTGCTAAACTTACAAGTTCCACTAAACCAACAGTTGCTAATATAAGAGCTGGTAACCAATCTCAACCAATTACAGAATTTAGAAACCCTACTGATCTTGGACTGTGTACATACGAAGATCTAGAGTCTTTAGTTGAGAAAGGTCAGCGTAAAGCTGAGCGTGAAAGAAAAGCAAAAGAAAAAGCTGAAAAATTACATTCTACTAATGTTTAGTAAAAAATAAATAAACGTCACCCAACCTGATCCCAAATTTTTTCATTGTGGCTTTATTGAAAACATTTTTTTCATCTTGCATGATCATCCAATCATCAAACTTGACGTTCATTATGCCATCCCCATACTTAAGCTTTAAAGTATAATGCCAATTTAATGCATTACCGGATCTCTCACCAAGTGCAATACCTTTAATATCTTCAGAGGTACCCTCATAGGTTTTTTCACCAGTTTTTTTAATTTCCCATCTTCTAAATTCTTCTTCACCATCATCATAAAGAAATGTCTCATTAAGTATAAAGCTATTTTTTTGTTGGATACCCTCCATTTCAACAGTAAATTGTCGTCGTACCTTGCCAAGCCTATCAATGAAAAGGCCACTTGCTGTTGTTTTACCTAAAAAGTATTCTTCTATTTTGAGAGTGGGTTGCTTATCCGCAAAATTTTCAAGTTTCATATTATCACATCCGCCAAGAAATATTAATAAAATACTCGCTATTAATACATTTCTCATACACCCATTCAGTACGCTCTTTTATCTAAGTAGATGTTAATCAATAGTATTTCACTTATTTGTAAAATCTATTTGATACACATCAATTGTTTTTGCCTTAAAACCTCCTGAACAATATGATAAATAAAAATTCCACATTCTTTTAAAATCCTCAGAATAACCTAAGTTTTTAATTTTATACCACTTGTGGTTAAAGTTATTCCTCCACATCTCCAAAGTTTGATAATAACTATCAGCCATTTGATTTTTTATTTGAAAATTGAATTTTTTTTGAGTGGCTATTTTCTCAAGAGCTTTCACTGAAGGCAACATTCCACCAGGAAATATATATTTCTGAATAAAATCAATTTTTTGTGTGTATCTATCAAATAAATCCTCAAAAATTACTATAGTTTGCATTGAAAATACTCCTGAGGGTTTTAATAAATTTTTTACTTTTTCAAAATAAGTTTGCCAATATTGAATTCCAACTGCCTCAAACATCTCGATGGAATATATTCTTGAATATTTCCCCTTATGCTCTCTGTAATCTTTATAAATGACATTTAACTTATCTTGTAAATGGTGTTCTTTAATTTTTGAATTAACAAATTCGTATTGTTCTTTTGAAATAGTTAAAGTATCAATTTTTATATCTGGATACTTTGAAATAAGATAAAAAGCAAAACTTCCCCAACCAGATCCTATTTCTAAAACATAATCACCGGGTTTGGGCTCATTGCCTTTTATAAGACTTTCAAATTTATTTTTTTGTGCTTCGGATAATGTTTCAGAACCTGTTTTAAAAAAACCTGAGGAATATGTTAAAGAGTCGTCTAACCACTCCAAGTAAAAATCATTACCAAGGTCATAATGAGCGTGAATGTTTTTTTTACTTTGAAATAAAGAGTTTTTTGTTTTATTCATATATTTTTTAGATAAGAATCTATAAAATTTAGATCCACTCATTTCACCTCCAAAAGCATTTTCATTTAAAGCTCCAAATTCCAAAAATTTACTTAAATCATCTGCTTCAAATTTTTTTTTTATATAAGCATCTCCAAGTCCAACAGATCCGCGAAAATATAAATCCCATATCATGGAAAGACTTTTAATTGTTAAATGCACTGAGGGACCCTCTAAATCTCCCTTAAATTCATAAGGTTTTCCCTTTACGTCCAAGCTCAAGGATCCATGTCTTATTTTGGAGCAAACTTTATGTATATATTTATCAATTAACAATTTTCACTAATCTTTTCTAATCTAAGTATAGATTATCTTTTATTCTATTGGAATATTTAAAGAATTTACTTTTTTTAAGTAAAAGCTTAATGGCTTGATAATGAATTAAGGTGATCGTTTTTATACTCCCAAAAATATTTAAAATAAAAAATAATATACAATTTAAAAACGTTATTTCTTTTAGATTTAGATCAATTGAAGCATAAAATATTTGCTCATTTTTAAGATTAAATTGATTAATATTGCAAAAAAAATGGTTTTTAGATTTATTTTTTGATGAAATTTTATAAACACAGTCCATCTCAATGAAAGGTGATACATACATATTTTTTTTAAATTCTTTATCTTTAAATTTATCTAAAGTTAAGTAATGGACCTGATCTCCAAAGGTATTTTTTACTTCATAGATAATTGATTTCACTTTGTTTTGATCATCAAGATATAAATAAAAGCTAATTGGGTTAAAAGAATAACCGATTATTGAAGGAATACATATAAATTGTACATTATTAAATATAATATTGTGTTTGTCTGCAATGTTTTTTGCAAAATCGTACAAATTCTTTTTTTTATCTCTAAATCCATGTCGTTTGTAAAATATAGAAAAAAAATTTAATTTATTGAGCGAAATGAAAGGGTGTATATTTGCAGTATCACTAAGATTTATACTTAAGTAAGGTGCACTGTATTGGAAAAAGTTTTTAGTATCTCTTGTTCTTTTATGAACAATTTTACCTATTCCAAGACTATGAGAAGAAACTAACTCCACTGTACTCTTGATGTATCAGCATTATTAAATCCCTTTAAATCAATACCTAACTTATTACAAACTTTTATAGCCGATTGAATACCATCTTCGTGAAAACCATAACCAAGATAGCTACCAACATAGAATGATTTATCATGACCTTGTATATGTGAAATATTTTTTTGAGCATTTAAAGTTTTTTGTGAAAATATTGGATGTTCATAAAGTGTTTGATAATGATTGTCTTTTTGCCCCTGATTTAATGAAACAAAAAAATTATCTTCTGTATTAAGTGGTTGTAATTTATTCATCCAATAACTAAGTGTGCATTTATTATTCATATTGGTATGAAAATTCCAGCTTGACCAGGCTTTTAAATGATTAGGCATTAAGGAAGTATTCTGATGTAATTGGGCTAAATTTTTTTGGAAATTAAATTCTTTCAGTATCTCATACTCTTTTTGATCAATTTTATCTAAAAGAGGAAAAAAATGATTTGGAGGACAAGCAAATATTACTATATCAAAAACTGATTTTTTTCCTTCAAAGAAAATTTCAACGTTATCAGTCCTTAAGATTTTTTGAATCCTACAAGATTTCTTTATACTAAATTTTGAAGATCTAATAAGAGATTTAATATATTGTTTGGATCCATTTTTTATAGTCTTCCATTGTGGTCTATTAGTAAAATTAAATAGTTTGTGATTTTGAAAAAAATTTATAATACTTTTTAATGGTTGATTAAGAGAGTCGTGATCAGGAGTAGACCAAATACTTGAAATTAAAGGAATTAAATGGAAATTAATAAATTCATCAGAGTAATTTTTTGTTTCTAGAAAATTTCTAATAGAAGTATCTGAAACTATATTTTTCTTTTGAAATGTTTTATAAAAAATTATTATGTCTTTTAACATTTTATAAAATCTTAGATTATAAAAATTTTTAGAGTCTGCAAATAATGCGCTTAAGCTTCCCCCTCCATATTCAAAATTTCTTTCCTCATTAAAGAAACTAAAGGACATGTTGCTATTTTCTGTTTCGACATTTAGACAATCAAAAAATTTAGTTAAATTTGGATATGTTAACTCGTTATAGACAATAAAACCTGTATCAATAGGGACAATATTTCCTAAGTTATCTTTAACCTCTCTTGTATTAGCGTGACCACCTAAATAATCATTTTTTTCGAAAAGTGTAACATCAAACCTATCTTGTAAAAAATATGCTGATGATAGCCCTGCTATACCAGATCCAATTATAGCAACTTTTTGTTTCAATTTATGATTTGGTTTGTTGGTAAGCCTCAAGAGCTCTGTTTCGAGAGTCTTTAAGATCTACAATTGGGTTAAAATATTTTTTGTCTTTGATTAAATTTTTTAACAAATTTTTGTCTAAATACGGCTCAAATATTAATTTTGTAGAATTAAAAATTTTTAATTGAGGAATATATTTGAGAATATAATGGGCTTGAGGATCAAACTTTTCAGATTGTAGCACTGGGTTAAAAACTCGAAAATATGGAGATGCATCTGCCCCACAACCTGCAATCCATTGCCATCCAGCAGCATTACTTGCCTCATCATAGTCTAATAAACTTTTATGAAAGTAATTTTCACCTAATGTCCAATTTAACAATAAATTTTTAACTAAAAAGCTTCCAACAACCATCCTCAATCTATTGTGCATCCACCCTTCTTCATAGATTTGTTTCATCGCAGCGTCGACTAGTGGGATGCCTGTTTCCCCCTTAGTCCAGAGAGTAAAATCTTTTTTACTATTTCTCCATGGAAATTTTTTAAATTTTGGATTTATGGGTTTATTGGATAAATCTTCCGAGTAATATAATAAAGAATAAGAGAACTCTCTCCATCCAATCTCTGAAAGATATGTATTAACTGAATTATTAATTTTTTTTGAGTCTTGGATTTTTTCAATTATTAAGCGTGGAGAAATTTCTCCAAATCTTAAATGAGGTGATATTCTTGAAGTTTGATCAAAGTCTGGTCTATTTCTATTAACCTCATATTTATCAATATTGGATGAGATGTAAGTATCAATTTTTTTTAATGCTGCGTCTTCTCCTGGACTCCAATGCTTATCAAATTTATCGTAACAATTTTTATCATCAAAAAAGTTAAGATCAGTATTTTGATTGTGTCTTAAGGGTTTTATAGATATTTTTTTTTTATAACTAAATCTCTTATTTAAATAAACTTTATAAGCTGCTCTCCAGTAAGGTGTAAAAACTTTAAAATATTGTCCTGAATTATTTTGCACTTCCCAAGGCTCATTTAATAAATGTGAATTAAATGTATCAACTTGGATACTACTATCTTTAAAAAATTTTTTTATTTCAGTATCTCGTCTAATAGATTGCTTAGAATAAAGCCTATTCCATATTAAAGATGTAATTTTATATTTATTAACTAAATCAGAGATATTTTTTTTTGCCTCTCCCTTAAGTATTATTAACTTTACATTAAAAATCTGCTCTAATTTTTTTGAATGTAATCTAAGAGTTTTTTGAAGCCACCAGTGTCCAGCATCTCCAGTAGCTTTTTTTTCTATGTCATCATATATATATACAAGAAGGGCTTCAGATTTTTGGTTTGAAATAAATTCAAGGCATGGATTGTCTATGATCCTAAAGTCTCTTCTCAGCCAGTATAACGTTTTATGTTCGATAGTTAGAGAATAACAAAATTATTTACTATGAGGAGGCATTTTCTTTTCAACAAACCAAACGTGTTGTTTCAAGATAGGGTCATACTTCCTTTGACGAAGTTTGTCAGATACCTTTAAACCCTTAGTAGGCTTACGTACAATATATTTCGTGCCAGTTTCTGGTTTTTCTTCAGGTATTAACTGTTTTAACTGATAAGTGGACTTTTTGGCCATTGGCGTAAAATAAACTAATTTTAAATTTGGTCAAGATTGATATTAGGAAAATTAAAAGACTTTTTTCCAATGTTCTCGCTTGTCTTTAAGAGATCGTCTCTTTTTATCTGTCATATTGTCAAAACAAATAGGGCAAGAAAATCCTTTTTCATATTTTGGAGATTTTGTCTCTTTAATTGTCAAGGGCATATTACAGCCATAACAAAGCTTACTTATTCCTTTTGAAAGTTCTTTGTTTAATGAAACTCTATAATCAAAAACAAAACATTCTCCATTCCATAATTTTGAAGTAGTTTGTTCAAAATATTTTAAAATACCACCTTTAAGTTGGTATGTATCTATTCCGTATCTTTTCATTAAGGGGCCAGCTTTTTCACATCTGATCCCGCCTGTACAATAGATCGCTACTTTTTTATCTTTAAATTGGTCCTTATTTTTTTTTATATATTCATTAAACTCTTTAAATGTGTCGATTTTTGGATTTATAGCATTTTTAAAATGTCCAATTTTAAATTCATAGTCATTTCTTGTATCAACAATTTTTACATCTTTTTTATAAATAAATTTATCCCAATCATTTGGTTGTATAAATTTACTTTTTTTAATCTCAGAGATTTTTAATCCAAAATCAGAAGTGACAATTTCATTTTTAAGTTTTATCTTAAATTCCTTAAATATTTGGTGACCACTAAAATTAGATATTTTGATATTTTCATTTAAAACTCCCAATGAGATTAAATAATTAATTGTATTTTTTTCTTTTTCTGGTGAAACAGTAATTGTTCCATTAAGCCCCTCTTTGCTAACAAGAATTGATCCTTTAATTTTTTTTAAGAGGAAAAATAAATTTATTTCTTCTTTTAATTTTTCAGGATCAGAAATACCAAAAAAGCTATAGAACGCTATGACTCGCATTATTATGTTTTATAACAAATATAACGAACGATCAAATAAGGTGTTTAAATAGCTTTGAATTTATTGGTAAATTGATTTTCAAATTTTGATAACTGAGGCATAAATTTGAACCAAGCATCTTTTAGGGCATCCACAAATTTATCTGTTGACTCTTGATCGTGGCATGGAGTTGGAGTTATTCGAATTCTTTCAGTTCCTTTTGGAACAGTAGGATAATTTATTGGCTGAACATAAACTTGGTGCTCGTTTAAAAGAAAATCACTAATTTTTTTACACAATTTACTATCTCCAATTAAGACTGGAATTATATGAGAACCTGAGTCTAAAAAAGGTATTCCTGCAGAGCGAAGCTCTTTTTTAACGAAATCAACGTTCTCAAAAAATGTAGATCGAATTTCATTACTTTTCTTTACTTGTCTAATGCTTTCTAAACTTCCAGCAGCAACTGCAGGGCACATAGAAGTTGTAAAAATAAAACCTTTTGAGAAACTTCTGACAAAATCAATTATGGTCTCTGTCGAAGCTATATATCCGCCTGCTAGCCCAAAAGCCTTTGCTAAGGTACCATTGATTATATCAATATGTTCGGCTAAGCCTCTTTGATCAGCAACACCTGCTGCATTGGGACCGTATAAACCCACAGCATGGACTTCATCCAAATAAATTAGTGCTCCATTATCTTGAGCAACTTGAATGATATCTTCTAGTGGTGCAAAATCAGCTTCCATAGAGTAGACAGATTCTAAAACAATAATTTTAGGTCGCACAAAATCAACACCTTTCAAAATATCTTTAAGGTGTTTTACATCGTTATGTCTATAAATTGCTTTTTCTTTTTTACTAGTTCGAATACCCTCTATAAGTGAAGCGTGATTGAGTTCATCACTTAAAACTAAACAATTATCAAAAGCTGAGATAATTGACTTAAGAGCTGATTCATTGGCACTATATCCAGAGTTAAATGCTAAAGCTCTCTCCTTTTTATGTAAAAGTGCAATTTCTTTTTCTAACTGTATATGAAAATTTGTTGTGCCTGATATATTTCTTGTTCCTCCGCTGCCTGCGCCAAGCTTTTCTGCAGCAGATTGCATTGCAGAGATAACATTTTTATTTTGACTCATACCTAAATAATCATTTGAGCACCAAACATCTATTTCTTCTGTTTGTCCATTGCCACTGTGTCTTGTGGCTTTAGGAAATTGTCCAGCTTTTCTCTCAATATTGTTAAATACTCTGTAATGACCTTCGTCTTTAATCCTATCAATTTCAGATTGAAGGGTACTTAAATAGCTGGATTTCCAATTATGACTTTTCATAAATATTAATTTATTTTTTACTATTCTAAAAGATACTGCAATAAAGACGCATAAAGCTTATATTTAGGGGCTTTTTGTCCTATTTATCTTAGGAATTACCTCTTTGCCAATGAGTTCAATGGATTTAATTAAATTTTCATGTGTAATATCAGCAATATCCATTTGAAATTGGAATCTATCAATTCCTCCAAGAGCTTCACTATGTCGAATAATTTTTTTCGCTACTTGATCAGGATCTCCTAAGACTATCGCACCTAATGGGCCTATCTGATTGTCAAATTGATCTCTAGTGACAGGACCCCAGCCTCTTTCTCTTCCAATTTTTGTGAACATTTTATAGTAACCCTCATAATACAAATTAATTGCCTCATCCATACTATTTGCTACATAGCCTAAGGAATGAAGTCCCACAGAGAGTTTTTCAGGAGGATGTCCAGATTCTTTACCAGCTTGTCTATAAATATCTACTAAAGGTTTGAAACGGTGGGTATTACCCCCAATAATTGCAATCATTAAAGGCAAACCCATTGATCCAGCTCTTGCAAAAGATTGAGGAGTCCCGCCAACACCTAACCAAATTGGTACTGGGTTTTGGATAGGTCTTGGGTAAACAGGTAAATTATTTATTGAGGGTCTATATTTACCTGACCAACTGACAAATTCGTTTTCTCTTATATTCAGAAGTAAATTAAGTTTTTCAATAAATAAATCATCGTAGTCTTTAAAATCTAAACCAAATAAAGGAAATGCTTCAGAAAATGATCCTCTACCCGCAACCATTTCTGCTCTACCACCAGATATAAGGTCAAGAGTAGATAAATTTTGAAATACACGAACAGGATCTGCTGCACTTAGAACAGTTACAGCGCTTATCAACTTTATTTTTTTTGTTTTTGCTGCAGCTGCAGATAAAATCATGAATGGAGCAGAGTCTAAAAATTCTTTTCGATGGTGCTCACCTATTCCAAATGAATTTAAACCTAAGTCATCAGCAAAAATAATTCTATCAATGACGTTATTTATAGCTTTGGCACTATCTGATCCTTCTCTTTTATCAGCAAAACTGTCTATACCTATTTCCAAAGTATTTTTCTAAAATTTTTCTGTATTAGTTCTAATTTCAATTTCCCAAGACCAGGATTTTTTATCTTGTTGGTAGAAGTTAAGGTATTGTTTTGCAATTTCATCAGGGTGTATCATTTGATAATTTCCAATTGGCTCTCTGCCAATCCCTCCATCAATCACAAAATGACCAATGTGAATATTTTGTGGGTGTAATTCTCTAGCCAATGATTGAGCTAAGCCTCTTAATCCAAACTTGCCAATTGCAAAAGATGCAGATTTAGCAAATCCTTTAACACTTGCAGATGAGCCTGTAAAAAAAATATTTCCTTGACCTGATTTAATCATTCTTTTTGCTGATTCATGCGCTACTAAGAACGCCCCGTAGCTATTTACTTTTATTGATTGAAGCATCTCGTCAGGGTCATATTCTACAAAAGGTTTTACTATTCTAAGAGATGGATTGTATATAACGATTTCTGGGGTACCGATAGTTGAATCAGTTTGTGAGAATAAATCATAAACACTTTTATTTTCAGTTGAGTCACACTTAAAAACCAAAGCATCAGTCTCTTGTTTTAAAGAGCTAAGTTTTTCAATATTTCTTGCAGCTAGAACAATTTTCATACCTTTTGAATGAAAGATTCTAGCTAATGAGGCACTTAAACCTGATCCTGCACCTACAATTAAAACTGATTTCTGACTCATCTTTTGAATAATGCATAGCTATAACATATTTTTACTTAAGTACATATTGACCATTAAGTCTCGGTTAAATTGTATTAAGGTTGATTATTTGTTATTTCTTAATGTCATCATAAGATATGAAAAAAATAGTTCTATTATCAAGAAAAAGTTTTCTAGCTAAAATTCAAACATATATAGCTAAAATAGAAATAAATAAGATTAAAAAAAATTTAATAGATATTCATTACTCATCTAGTGTAGGTGACAAGCATCTTTTGGCTAATGCTTGGGAGCAGCATGGTTTTGGAATATTTACAAATTCTCTCTCAAAGAAATTAGTTTCTAAAGAGGCAGATGTTGTAGTTCATTCATTCAAGGACCTGCCTGTTAAAAATCTCAATAAAACTTCTTTTGTTTGTCTTAAAAGAGATGATCCAAGAGATATTATTCTAATAAAAAGATCTTCATTAAATAAAAAAAAATTAGTAATAGGAACTTCTTCACCAAGAAGAAAATATTATTTAAAAAAATTAAAGGAATTCCTCCCATATCAGGAATTAAAATCAATTCAAATTAGAGGCAATGTTCCTTCAAGATTAGAAAAAGTTTTAAATTCTTCTAAGGAGGATGGATTATTTATAGCAAAGGCTGCTATAGACAGAATTTTGAAATATGGCCAAAAAATTGACAAGAAAGATTATAAAAATTTTAGATTAAATTTTGAAAAGTTTGAAAATGTTATTTTGCCAATTTCTGAATTTCCAAGCGCCGCAGCTCAGGGATGTATTGCTTTAGAATTCAGGAATGATGATGAAAAAATTAAAAAAATTTTAGAAAAAATAAATCATATGCCCACTTCTGAAGATTGTTACAAGGAGAGAAAATATTTATATAAGTGGGGAGGGGGTTGTAATCTAGACATAGGGGTAACAATTGAAAATGTTTTAAATGAAAAAATTTTATTTGCTCGAGGTAAAGACACTCAAACAAAAAAATATTTTTATGAAAAAAGATACCTCAATAGTAAGCGTGTAAAAAAAGTGAAAAATATATTTCCTTCAAACATCTCTAAATATCAGATGTTCAGGAGAGATTTGCATAAATTTAGCAAAACTCTAAAGAATAAAAACGTTCTAGCAACTAGAGCAGACTTTAAAGAATTTGGGACTTTAAAAACTGTATCAAATCTAATTACTTCTGGTGTCACTTCTTGGAAAAAAATAAATAAAAAAGGTATTCTTGTAAATTCATCTCTGGATGGTTTTGGAGAAAATTACCGTGAAATTGAAAACGTTTACAAAGGCAATAAGAACTATACTTACAAACTCACATACAAGGAAAATAATTTAAAAAGTAAATTTCCTATAATATCTCATTACAGTCTAACCCCTCTTATTAACGATACTACTATTGATAATTTATTTATAGCTGAGAGCTTTTATTGGATGAGCTTTTCTGCTTTCAAGATGGCTATACAACTCAGGCCAGAAATAATGAATAAACGTAATGCATGCGGTCCTGGACAAACTTATATTCAAATTTCTAAATTTATTCCTAAAAATCAATTAAACATATATCTTACATATGAAGATTTTAAAAAATTTGAACTTAAATGATTAAAAATTATTTCCCTATAGATCGATCAAATTCGATTAAAAAGAAAATGTTGATACAGCCTTTTTTTGTAGACCAAAAAGTTAATGACTCAAAAAAAATAAAAGGATTAGGCGATAATAGAAGTTGGTCATCTTCTAATGTCATTAAGGCAATTGAGAAAGATCTTAAAAGGGGTATAAGTAACATTCTTTTGTTTATTGTTCCTCTTCAAAAACAAAAAAATCCTGAAGATTTTAGCTTTCACTACGAGGTCATAAGAAAAATTAAAAAATATTTTGGCAAAGATATAGTATTGCTCATCGATACGTGCCTGTGTTCTATTACGCATGATGGACATTGTGGAATTACTCATCAAAAATCTATTGATCTTATTAAAACTCATTACTCCTTAGGATTAGCGGCAAATACATATCTTGAGGCAGGTGCTGATATAATAGCTCCGAGTGATATGATGAAAAATACAACAAAATACTTGAGAAAGATCTTTGCACAAAATGGATTTTCTAATTCACAGATTATGAGCTACTCAGCAAAATTTAAAAGCCATTTTTATGGTCCGTTTAGAGATGTAGCAAAATCATCACCTAAAGGTTTTGATCGATCATCATATCAGTTGCCGGTTGCAGACAAAAAAAAAGCAATCAATAGTTCTATAAATAATGCTGCGCAAGGAGCGAATTATTTAATGGTTAAACCTGGAATGACATCAATTGATTTAATTGTAGATATAAAAAAAGAAACACTACTACCTACCGGGGCGTTCCAAGTAAGTGGTGAATTTGCCAGTTTGCAAATGCTTAGTAAAGCTAATTTTGGCAACTATATTGATTTACTAAGAGAGTCTTTGGTGGTCTTTAAAAGAGCACAATCAGATTTTATTATTACTTATGGAGCAAGAGATATTGCAAAATACTTATAACAAAAAATTTCACAATGCTTTAAATAAAGTGGAGCAAAAAGTACCCCCTATTTGGCTGATGAGACAAGCTGGTCGATACCATCAGCATTATAGAACTTTAAAAAAAACATATTCTTTTGAACAATTATGCAAAGAGCCTGAGCTTGCTTGTAAAGTGACTCTAGGACCTATAGCTGAGTTTGACTTTGATGCTGCAATACTATTCAGCGATATACTTTTTCCTTTAGATTATTTAGGGATGGGCTTGAAATTTAAACCCGGCCCCGTATTTGAAAGAAATTTAAATTCTAAAATGATATCAGAGTTTAATATTGATGAATTTGATAGTTTTATGGAATTTCAAAGTAAATCACTCAATCTTATTAGAAATGAATTACCAAATGATAAGTCCTTAATTGGTTTTACTGGAGGACCTTTAACTTTATACCATTTTGCAATCAGAAATAATCCTGTATCAGGAACATTATTTCAACAAACCCTACCAATCTTAGAAAAGTTAATACATAAAAATATCCAAATTCAGTTTCAAAGTGACATAGATCTATTGATGATTTTTGATACTGAGGCTAATAATCTTAATGATGAAGAATTTGATAAGTTTGTAATTCCTTTTATAAAAAAAATTGCAGATAGTTATCCCAATAAGATTGGTTATTTTACAAAAAAAATTTCTCAAAACAAATTTAGTAAATTGCAAAGATTAGAAAATTTAAAACTAACAGTACTTGGATCCAATTTGGAGATATTTAGTGAATTACCAAAAACGCACTTATCTTTACAAGGAAATTTTTCAAATAATTTACTAGCTATGGAAGACACAAAAGCTTTTTCACACATCATCGATGAGTATATAGAAAAATGTATGCAAAATGATATATCCCACAGATCAGGTTGGATAGCTAGCCTGGATCATGGTGTAAAAAAAACTACACCTGAGGCTAACGTTCACCTATTCATAGAAAAGATAAGAACTAAATTATCTCTAAAATCGTAATGTTTTTCAATGGCTACTTTTAAAGGTAATAAACTCTATGTTCATGGATCTGGTTTGAAAACAGGTATCCTATTAACAAATTTAGGAACACCAGATGAGCCAACTAAATCTTCTTTAAAAATTTACTTAAAACAATTTCTATCAGATAAACGTGTAATAGAAACGCCAAAAGCCATTTGGTGGCCAATACTTAACGGTATAGTTTTAAATACTCGACCTGCAAAGTCTGCTAAAAATTATAAATCTGTTTGGACTGAAAAAGGATCTCCGCTTTTGTATCACACTGAATCACAGTTAACAAAAATTAAAAATGTAATTAGTAAAAAATATAAAAATATCGTATTTGATATTGGAATGCGCTATGGCAACCCAAGTATTTCTAAAGGTTTGAATAACTTACGTAATCAAAATTGTGATCGTATTATTGTCCTACCTTTATATCCTCAATATTGTGCAGCTACAACAGGATCAACATTTGATGCAGTTGCAGAAGAATTACAAAATTGGCGTTGGGTACCTTCTCTACGTTTTATTGGAGGCTATTACGAACATGAGCTTTACATAAAAGCACTTAAAAATAGTATTGAAGAGTTCTGGGATAAAAACGACAAACCTAAAAAAATCTTATTTAGCTATCATGGTGTCCCAAAAAAATATTTAGACAAAGGAGATCCGTATCACTGTTTTTGTAGAAAAACTACTAGATTAGTAGCCGAGGCCATGGGTTTACCAGAAGAAAGCTACATGACAACATTCCAATCTAGGTTTGGACCAGCAGAGTGGCTTCAACCATATACAGATAAAACAATTGAGAGCTTGGCAAAAAATGGCACAGACCATATTCATGTTATTAGTCCAGCTTTTTCTTCAGACTGTCTCGAGACTATTGAAGAACTTAATGAAGAAAATAGAGAAATATTTATGGAAAATGGTGGAAAGGAATTTGGATATATTCCTTGTCTTAATGATCGAGAAGATCATATACTCCTACTCACTTCGTTGTTAGAAAACGAACTACATGGGTGGGTATGAGTGATCTAATAAAAAACCAGCAAATCAAAGCAGAAAGGTGGTTTCAAGAACTCCGAAGTCAAATGATTGGAGCTATTCAAAAAGTTGATAATTCAAGATTTAAAGAAAAAAGTTGGCAAAGGCCAGGTGGAGGTGGTGGGCTAATGTCTGTATTAAAGGGAGATATTTTTGAAAAAGTAGGAGTAAATATATCAACTGTTCACGGTGTTTTTAGTGAAGATATTAGAAAAAGTATGCCTGGAACAGATAAAGATGGAAAATTCTGGGCATCTGGAATTTCTGTAGTTGCCCATATGAAAAACCCTAAAATAGCTGCTGCACATTTTAATACGCGCTATATTACTACAAATGAAAGTCAATGGTTTGGCGGAGGTTGTGATCTTACTCCAGCAATTCCTGAAAATTTAGAAACAGAAAACTTTCATAAAGTTTTAAAAAGAACTTGTGACCAACACAATTCTGATTTTTACAGCAAATTTAAAAAGGAATGTGACAAATATTTTTACTTACAACATAGGAAAGAATCTAGAGGTATTGGAGGAATATTTTTCGATTATATGCATGACAATTTTGAAAAAGACTTTTCTTTTGTGAGAGATATTGGTCAGTGTTTTATAAATTTTGTAATTGAAAATGTAACAAGAAAGAAAGATTTAAAATATAATGAAAATGACCTCCATCTTTTAATGAAAAAAAGGTCTCGCTATGTGGAATTTAATTTACTTTATGATCGTGGAACTCTTTTTGGACTAAAAACTAATGGAAATATTGATGCTATACTGATGTCAATGCCACCAAACGCTATTTGGGATTAATTGATTTCTCTAGAAAATTTTTTAACTGCATCCCAATCTGTAAATTCATAAGTTTTTGTTGTATCCGTTGGGCCATTTGTTATCCACATAATAAACTTAATTATGTATTTTTCTAAAAAGTTATAATTTGGAAAATCTATCTTTCCAGCAAATACTCCAATATGATCTGGTTTCCAATTAGTTTTTTTTAGAAACTTTATAATATATGGATTTGTATTAGGTGTATTTTTCTCAGATTTCCTTGCGGTAGCATTTACAGAAAAAAAAACTGTTTTTTTTCTTTTAAGTAAAATTTTATTATTTTTAACAAAATTATAAATTTTCTTATTATGATCTCCATATTTTACTGACGCACCGATAATTATCTGATCGAAATTATCTAAATTAACACTATTTAATCTGTCTATATTTAATATTAAAGACTCTTTTTCTTCATTAAGAGTTTCACAAATTTTTAAGGATTGTCCATTGGAGGAAGAATAGATAAAAATTTTTTTCATTGAGCCTTATTACATAAGTTATTTGAATAGAGCAATTAATTAGTGTAAGAAAAAGCATGGTTCAAGAATTCAAATTCTTAAGTTACAACATGGAAAAAATATCTTCTTTCTATGGAATTTTTTTAATAATTTGGGGGGTTTTTATTAGTCTGTTTAGTCAGAGTAGCTCAATTACATCTTACATACCCTCCTTAATTGGAGTCTGTATATTATTTTTTTCTCTTTTGGCTTTATATGTTCCAAGAAGAAAGAAGCTTTTTATGCATATTGTAGTTTTTATTGGATTAGTTGTAGTTTTAGGAGGTTTAGATATTTTACGAGGTATTGACACAATTTTTATTAATTTTTGGGCAGATATATCAAAAATAATGATGCTTTTGACTGGAATTTTTTTTATTTTCCTTTGTGTTAAGTCATTTATTCACGCAAGATCTCAATAAAGCTATTGAAATAACTTGCTTGAAAAAATTAGGAATTAATAAATTTTAAATGGATCTCACTAATGGCGATATAAAAAAACAATTAATTAGTATGGCTGTTCCAGCAGGAACTGGTCTGTTGTTTTATACTCTTTATAATGTTGTTGATACTTTTTATGCAGGTCTTATAAGTACAGAGGCTATTGCAGGTTTATCTATTTCTTACCCCTTATATTTTATTTTATTAGCCTTCGCTGTAGGTTTTGGACAAGGTACAACCGCTCTTGTTTCTATAGCTATTGGCAAAAAAAAATTTAATGAAGCAATTAAGATACATATTCAAGCACTAGTTATCACTTTATTGGTTTCTGTTACTATAGGGCTTATAACCTTTTTATTATCCAAACCTGTGTTTTTATATTTTGGAGCGGAGGGTATATTTTTAATTAACGGTCTTAAGTATATTAAAATACTATCAATTGGCGCCCCAATCTTTATAGTTTCTTTTGTTGTCAATTCTCTTTTATATGCACAAGGAGATACCAAAAAAAATAGAAATGCTTTAATTATAAGCTTTTTTATTAATTTAATATTTAGTCCATTCTTATCTTTAGGCTATGGTCCTTTTCCTGCTTTGGGAACACTTGGCATAGCTCTTGCGACAGTCATATCTCAATTATTTCATTTTTTCTTTCTAAGCTACTATGCTATTCGTAGCCCATTATTTAGTTATTTCAGCTACAATTATATTAGGCTAGAATTGAAATTTGTCTTAAGAATTTTAAGACAATCAATTCCTTCTAGTTTGAATATGTTTATGATAGCTGTTGGTTTCTTCATAATGCAGAAATTTGTGACAGGTTATGGTGCATCAGCTAGTGCAGCTTACGGTATAGCTTTAAGAATTGAGCAAATTATTTTGTTACCAGCCATAGGATTTAGTAGTGCTTTATTAAGTATGGTTGGACAAAATTTTGGTTCGAAGAATTTTGGGAGAATTTATGAGGCTTTTTTAATTTCACTCAGGTTATCTTTGACAATGATGATATTTGGAGCAGTTGTACTTATATTTGCAGGTGAGAGAATAGCTGGTTTTTTTTCAAGAGATAGCGAGGTAATAATTATTGCTGGTAGTTACTTATTTATGGTAGCGTTCTTGGCTTTTATATATCAAGTTATTGATAGATGTGACTCTGTGCTTTCTGGTTTAAGAAAACCCTCTGTAAATGTCTTCTATACTTTTATTAGATTGGTGTTTTTACCACCATTTTTAATATATTTGTTTTCAGAGACTTTCGAAAAAGGCTTAATAGGCATTTGGTGGGCCATATTTTTTACAAATTTACTAGGCTCAGTTTTCGTATATTTTCATATGCGTTATATATTCAAAAATCAAGCAAGCCTTGTTAAAGGGAGCAGTCCGTTATAACTAGGAGGGAATAACCAAGAATCTATATCAACACGGAGTTGTTTGAAACTTTTATGAACTGCTCCTAATTAGATCATACATAATATTTAAGAAGAATGTCGTGTTATGATTGCATAACAACTATGCAACTAACAATCATTATATATCAAAAGAAAATATTTATTTGAAATTTCGAAAATTAGATTATTTCTGTATAGATGATCGATATAGTAAGAATTATTAAATAACAAATAATAATAGTATGAATAATTCTCCATACTTTTTTGTCCAAAAAATATACTCTTAGTGATTGAGCACCATAGCCTAAGAAATAAAAGAAAATAAAAGATGCTAGACTAGCACCCAGTCCAAACAAAACCTTATCAGAAATAGATAGGAAATTTTTTGATAAATTCCCTAAAATAAAAACAGTATCTGAATAAACATGAGGATTTAGGAAAGTAAAAGCAAGAGTTTGTAAAGCTATTTTTGACTTTGATGTTTGTGAGTTAGTTTGTGAAAATTCAATATCATATTTAAATGTTTTTAATTTCAACCATATAAAATTTAAGAGAAAGAGTACTAGACATAAAGATAATAATAGATTGATGAAATCATTGATAAAATTTTTAATAAAATAAAATAGAAAAATCCCAAAAAAAATTAATAAAAAATCACCTAGTATGCAGATCGATGTGACTAAAAATATATTATTTTTTTTTATACCCTGCTCAATTACAAATAAATTCTGTGCTCCTATTGCTAGTATTAGACTTAAACCTGTTGAAAAACCAAAAACAAACTCATTCATGACAATTTTGCACAGTTTATATACTTTACACCTAAAATCTATTTAGTAAGTTTGATGAATGAAGGTATTTGTTGGTGGAGTTTTTTTTGCCTTAATATTTATTTATGTAGTAACTGATGGATTCGTTAAGATTAGTCTACCTCTGTAAACCTTCTTCTTTTTCCATTACCCCACTCATTGCTAAATTTAAGAGTTCCTAAATGTAATGGGATCTCTTGTTTAACAATCAAATTACTCTCTGAAAATTCAAAGAATGAATTGTGTAGATAGCGGAACTCTAACAAATGATTCATGATCCCAAAGTTAATATCTTTTATAACATTAGCATCCACATTCTGATTTGAAATGAAGACATAATCATTATCTGCAGGAAAATTTAAAATTGAACGAAGAGATAAGTTAGATGGTCGTTCAAATAAATCTGATTTTTTTATAATTGCATATTGAAATTGATTTTGTTCAATTTTTTTTATTATTTCATCAACACTATCGTCTAGACGTGTATTACATTCTAAAGTATTGGACCCTCCATAACTATGTGATACCTCAAGCTCTCTATCCAAAACTTTACATATGCTTTTAGCAAGTATGTATTCTGTACCCAGTGTAGATCGAACCATTATTGTTAAAGAGATATCTTGGGATAGCGCATACAATAAATTTGTTTTAAATAATAATATAATTAAAGAAAATATTATTTTTAAATACATAGATTACTTTTAACATAAAACATTCTAGATTGTTAAATACATTTAGATGCCAAATTTTTCAATAATTGCAATAATAGCATGCTTTGCTTATGCAATTGAGAGTATTTTTGGTTTTGGTGGAACTATAATTTTTTTAGGACTAAGTGGATTTTTCTTTGATTTTAACTCCCTATTAAAATTAGCTATGATTGTTGGCCTATCATCTGGTTTGGCAGTTTTAATTCAATCATACAATTATGTTTCTACAAAACACTTAATCAAGATTTTGATCTACACAATTCCAGGGGCTCTTATTGGAACATATTTTATTAGTTATGTTGCATCAGATGTTTTAATTAAAATATTTGCTTTAATTTTGATTATATATGGAAGCTTTAACCTATTTTTTCCAGATATAAAATTTCCTCAAATTTTAAAAAATTTTTTTGTAATCTTAGGAGGTTTTATTCAAGGAGTTTACACCATTGGAGGACCTTTTGTATTGATGGGTTATAAAGATAGTTTTTCATCAAAACAAGAGCTGAGATCTACTATGGCTGGATATTTTTTTATTATCAACTTATTAAGATCATTATTTTTTGTTTTTCTCGGAGGAAGCTATTTAAATATTATCAAAACATATTATCCAATAGCTTTTTTAGTAATGTTGAGTGTTTGGATAGGTTATTATGTTCACAAAAAAATACCAGAGGACCTATTTAAAAGGCTTATAATTATTGCTATCACTTTAATTGGCATATTGATTTTTTTTACAAAATGATTGATTGGGAACCATACGGACCTATTTATTCTGTAGCTCCTGGAATAAAAAAGATAAATGATTTGCCAATTATAGAATTTGATGAGCATCAAAACAGATACTTAAATTTGAAAAAAAAATGTAAAGAGAATATTTTTTTTGATGATTGTTACTCAGCAGAAACAGATAAAGCTATATGCAATAAGTTAAATAATATTTTAAAAAGTGAATATCCCTCAAAGACTTTTAATTTCAATAATTTTGTTGAGCTTGGTTATGCTATCCAAGAAGACATAGCAATTTTTCACAGATCTAATAAGCTTATAGCTCTACACGTGTCTTTTCCATCTGTTTGGATGCCTAAAGAAAAAATTGGTCTAAGTTTTGCTCAAATTCACCAACCAGTACCAGGTATGGAAAGTTTTCTTAAAAATGAAGATAAATATGTACAAATGATGGTTGAGGCGACAAATCCTATCATTAGGTATGTTTGGGGGGAGCACTACGGATATTTTTTATGTGAACATGAACCTCTACAAAAAAACGTTAAAGTTATGCATACTGAAAGACAAACTTTCATTGGTGTTCCCAAAAGTGATATTGGTATTTTCCTTATCAGAAAAAAAGTTATTCTTTACAAGGACACTTCAACTGATTTTAAAATTTGGTATGAGAAGCAAATTAATTCTATGTCTGAGGAACAAAGAAAATATAAATTAAAAGAAATCTAAGTCGATACTACAGATCGAAAAAATTCATATAATTGAAGTTAATCAGATTATTGTTCCTGATTTCCCTCAGGTGGAGCATTTGGATTTGTAAGACGCTCTAATTCAGCTAATTCTTCTGCCTCTTTCTTAGCTTCTCTTTTAGCTTTTTTCGCGGCAAGCTTTTCTTGACGTTTTCGTTCTTTCTCCATAGCTCTTTCACCAGCTTTTGATTTATAGTCAAAATGTAATCCCATATGAAAATTATATCAGAATTTTTTTTATACTAAAGTTTCAGATCAATAAATTTGATCTTAATTTAGTACTCTTTTTAAAAGATTTATCCAGTTTGAATGGGTAATTTTAATCATGAGTTTTTCATTAAAATCTTGCTTTGATAATAATTCAATTAATTTCTGCATTTCTAATACACTATTAAGATTTTTAGGCATCATAGCTCCATCAAAGTCAGATCCAAAACCTACTTTGTCTTCTCCAAGATAATCCATGAGGTATTTAAAATGGTCTGCAATTATTTGTAGCTCTGTATCAGAGACCATTTTCCCATCTCTCCTCAAAAAGGCAGGTGCAAAATTAACCCCAACCATACCTTCCGTTTCTTTGATCGCATCTAATTGCTTATTTGTGAGATTTCTAGTATGTGGGCATATCTCATGAGCATTGCTATGTGTTGCTACTAAAGGAGATGTTGAGTGTTTAGCAATATCCCAAAATCCTTTTTCATTTAAGTGAGATGTATCAATTAACATTTTGAGAGAATTACAATTTTTTATTAACTCTATCCCGATATCTGTTAAACCCTCGCCAATATCTGGTGATTTTGGAAATGCGAAGGGAACGCCCTCTGCAAATATAGTTGGTCTTGACCAAACTGGTCCAATAGATCTAAGGCCAGCTCGGTACAGAGTTTCAAGATTGTAAAAGTTTTTATCTACGCACTCTGCACCTTCAATGTGCATCACAACAGATAATTGATGTTTGTCCTCATTGAAAGAAGTCTCTAAATCCTCTCTAGATAAGCATATTTTAACTTTGTTGCCAGAGTTTCTCTCAATTTTAGAAAGAATTGATATTTGATTTAAAACAATAGGTAAAGCATCATTCACATCTACAGATCCTGGTAATGGTAATGAGTATTCTTCTTGTTCCATATCTTTATAATTAACTAATTTATCTGAGTCAGAAATAACATGTTCTGGAGATGGGACGTAAATTGCAAACATACCCCCTCTGAAATTAGCTCGGTTCATTCTAGGTAGATCTAAATGGCCCTCATTATCTCCATCTATAAAATCAAGGTGAGAGTTTGGGTTTTTCTTTAAAAATAGCCTAAATAAAACATCGTTATGACCATCAAAAATCTTATAGTCCATATAGCAAAACTATCATTATTTTTATAATATTGACTACATACAAATTTAAAATATTTAATGAAATTTTTTCGGTAGTCTCATAAAAAGACATCAGCTGTCTGTATTTAGCAAAAGTAAAATATTTTTTTAGACCTATATATATGCCTGAAAGGAAATATAATAAATGAATAAAATTTTTGGATTTACAGATCGATCTTTAAATTTCTGGTTGTCTTTTTTTAGTAAAAAAGAGGATAGTATTATAAATTTTTGCAAAGTTGAATATGGCAATGATTGGCAATGGGCTTACTCCCAATATCAAAGAAATCAATCTTTTCCTAATAATATGAAAGATGCTGCATAGTGAGTAATTTATTTAAATCTATCAGAAATATAATTATCAACGAAAAAAATGATCAAAAAACAAAATCTAACAAAGAGGAGGCCTATTTATCTCCAGCAATTGATATGATTGATCTTGAGAGAAGGCAAAAAGAGTTAGAAAGAAGATTTATAAGAAAATTTTAAAAGCCCTATTCAGGGCTTTTTGCCTAACTCAATACCCAAATTTCAATAGCAACAAATATAAATAGTCCAGCAAATATTAAATTGATAATATTTTTAGGTCTATTGAAGTAATTTGAAAACTTTTTAATTCCAAAAAAATGGCCAATAATTGAATAATTCATAGCAGAGATAAAAAAACTACCAGTAGCAAAAATTAAAGCGATGCTAAAAGTTAAATTTTCACTAAATTGCAAAGTTGCTAGAGCAGACCAAAATGCAAAAGCTTTAGGATTAGTATAGGCTACGATTACTGCCTTTTTCAAGCTGTGAAAAAAATCTTTCTCATTAGATAATTTAATAAGTTGATTTTCAGAGCTAAAGTATTGACTACCAATTTGATATGCTAAGTAAATCATATAAAGACTTGCGAGTATTTTTAATAACACAAACCCCCAACCCATCAAATTAGAGATAAGAAAGGATATTCCAGTAGTAGCTAATAAGCACCAAGTAAAAGAGCCTATTGCAGTTCCAACAGCAGCACCCCATATTTGTTTTTTCTTACCACTTATTCCAACTGAAGCTACAAAAAATGTATTAGGACCAGGTAAAAAAACAGCAAAATAAAATACAATCCAGCCCGAAATTAGGGCCATTGTAATTTCATTCATTTTTTTTAATGATTTAGTATTTGACTCAAGAATAATTTGGTACGATCACTTTTGGGATTATTAAAGAATTCATCAGGTGTTGCTTGTTCAACAATCTTTCCTTCATCCATAAAAATCATTTGATCAGCTACGGTTTTTGCAAAACCCATCTCATGAGTTACAACTAGCATTGTCATTCCTTCTTCGGCTAGTTGAATCATCACATCTAAGACTTCCTTAATCATTTCAGGATCAAGTGCAGAGGTTGGTTCATCAAATAGCATGATATCAGGATTCATTGCTAAAGACCTAGCAATAGCAACTCTTTGTTGCTGTCCACCTGAGAGCTGACCAGGGAATTTTTGAGCCTGTTCTGGAATTTTTACCTTTTCTAAGTAAGACATAGCTATATCTTCTGCTTCTTTTTTTGGCATCTTTTTTACCCAAATTGGAGCAAGAGAAATGTTGTCTATGACGGATAGATGTGGAAATAAATTAAATTGTTGAAAGACCATTCCAACATTTTTTCTAATCATATCTATATTTTTCAAGTCATTTGTAAGTTCTGTACCGTGGACAACAATTTGTCCTTTTTGATGAGCCTCCAGTCTATTAATGCACCTAATCATAGTAGATTTGCCTGAACCACTCGGACCACATACAACAATCTTTTGACCTTTTTGAACATTTAAATCAATATCTTTAAGGACGTGAAAATCATCATACCATTTATTAACTTTTTCTAATTGAATTACTCGTTCCATGGTTAACTATTATCTGTTTTTAATTTCTTTTCTAAATATAAACTATAGCGAGACATCCCAAAGCAAAATATAAAAAATACAAGAGATATGAAGACATAGACCTCATAATAGAGTTTTGTCCAAGTCATATCAGCTAGAGCTGCCCTTCCAATTCCTAGTAAATCAAATAGACCAATAATTAAAACTAATGAAGTGTCTTTAAAAAGACCAATACAGGTGTTGACTATTGGAGGAATGGCAATTTTTAGTGCTTGAGGTAATATAATTTTACGAGTTGTTTGCCAATAATTTAAACCTAAAGATTGTGCTGCCTCTATTTGGCCCCGAGGAATTGCTTGAAGCCCACCTCTAATTGCTTCTGCCATGTAAGCAGATTGAAAGAGAGTTACAGCAACTAAAGCTCTTAGTAAATTATCAGGGTTAACACCATCTGGCAAAAATAGCGGTAGCATTACATTTGCAGTAAATAAAAGTGTAATAAGAGGGACACCTCTTATAAATTCAATAAAAACTACACAAAGAGATTTAACAATTGGCATTTTTGAACGTCTACCAAGAGCTAAAACAATACTTAAAGGAAATGCTAGGCCAATTCCGGTAACTCCTAAAAATAAAGTTACCAGTAAACCACCCCATTTATTTGTTCCTACAACACTTAGGCCGGGACCTCCGTAAAGCATGAAGTATGCTAAAAATGGGTAAATAAAGGTGAAATAAATAAAGTATTTTCTAAAAGGTAATTTATCAAAAAGTATTCCTATAATAGCTAAAGGCAAAAGCACGTAGACAAAATTTACCCTCCATACTTGTTCGATTGGATAAAACCCATACATAAATTGATCCCATCTAGCATAAATAATTGCCCAACAAGCACCGAACTCTCCTGGTGAGATATTTTTTGAACACAAGGTTCGATCAGTAATTAATTCGCCCCGAAAATTTGTCCTAAAATCAGCACCAAATATAGCCCAATTTAAAAAAAAAGTTCCTACTTCGTAAATAAAGATGATTGCAACAACCGTCATTAAAGAGTTTACCCAAGAAGAAAATAAATTTTTAATAATCCAACTGTAGTACTTATTACGCATTAGGCTTTGATTAGAAAATGCAGTCATGCGTTACCTTTGAACTGAACTGATTTATTATAAATATTCATGAATAAAGAAATTGTTAAACTAATAGTTAAATAAGTAAGCATCACCATTAACATTATTTCTATTGCTCTACCTGTTTGATTTAAAGAAATACCTCCAAATCCATGGACTAAATCTGCATAACCTATTGCGATACCAAGAGAAGAATTTTTAGTCAAATTTAAATATTGAGATGTCAAAGGAGGGATAATAACTCTTAACGCTTGAGGAATGACTATTAGCCTCATAACCAAATTATTTTTTAAACCCAAGGCTTGTGAGGCTTCTCTTTGTCCTTTTGAAACAGCTATTATTCCTGACCTGACAGTTTCAGATATAAATGCTGCAGTATAAATTGATAAACCAAAAAGCATTCCTAAAAATTCTGGTCGTATGACCATGCCACCCTTAAAATTGAAACCTTTTAAAACAGGGGTATCAAATTCTAGAGGTCTTCCCATAATGTAATAGAATAAAATAGGTGTTAAAATGATAAGAGCGCTATTAATATAAAATATTGGGTATTGTTTACCTGTTTGTTCTTGTTTCTTTTTTAAAATTCTTTTTATAAAAATAGATACAATTATTGCAACTATGAAACTACATAAAACTATTGAAAAACCCTCTTTAAATATTGGTGAGGGAGTAAAAAACCCCCGATTAGTTAAAAAGAAACCATCGAATATTTCAATTGCCTGTTTAATTTTTGGTAAATGAAGAAGGATACTGTAATAAAGAATAATCTGAAGAAGAACTGGTACATTTCTTGTAAACTCTACATAAACATAGGCTATATTTCGAAAAAGCCAATTGCTAGATAGTCTGATTACACCAACAAGAAAACCCATAATTGTTGCAAGAAAGCATCCGCATACTGCTATCATTAAAGTGTTAAGTAATCCTACAAAGTAAGCTCTAAGATGGGTATCTTCACTAGTAAAGGGTATGAGACGAATGCTTATGTCATAGCCTGCAGAAATATTTAAAAAATCAAAGCCAGAGCTAATTCCTCTTTTTTCTAAATTATAAGCTGTTTGTTGAGCAATTAAATATATAAAGAGGGCAAAAAGCCCTATAACAAGTGTTTGGATTAGAAGAGATCTTGATTTTTCATCAAAAATAAGTTTTCTGACAAAATATGACTCCATAAATTTTAGGTATCTCTCTCTTGTAAAACTAAATATGAGGGTATGGGTTTTAAACCCATACCCTTGATTTTTTTATCTAAACGGAGGTGCGTAAAGTATTCCACCGTCTTTGTATAATGCATTTAAGCCTCTTTGAATATTAATTGGTGTATTTGGACCAATATGTTTTTCAAAGCTCTCTGAGTAGTTACCAACTTGACTTAAAATATTGTAAGCCCAGTCATCAGAAAGACCTAACATTGCACCATAACCAGCATCAACACCTAAAAGCCTTAAAACTTCTGGGTTGTTTGAGCTTTTCATTTCATCAACATTACCTGATGTAATACCTAGCTCTTCACCAATGATCATAGCATTGAGTGACCATCTTACGATATCTGCCCACTCACTATCACCATGACGAACTGCAGGACCTAAAGGCTCTTTAGATACAATCTCTGGTAAAACAACGTGTGCTGATGGATCTGGATAACCAGCTCTACTTGCATATAGACCTGAAGCGTCAGTTGTGTATACGTCACAACGACCTGCTGTGTAAGCAGCATCTGCTTCTGAGTTAGTTTCAACAGGAACTGACTCATAAGACATTCCATTAGCTTTAAAGAAATCAGCAAGGTTCATTTCAGTTGTTGTACCAACTTGGATACAAACTGAAGCTCCATCTAATTCCATTGCACTTGAAACTCCAAGGTCTTTACTTACCATAAAGCCCTGACCATCATAATAATTAACACCAACAAATTCTAAACCAAGGTCAACGTCTCTTGATAAAGTCCAAGTAGTGTTTCTGGATAGCATATCAATCTCACCAGATTGAAGAACTGTGAATCGTACTTTTGAAGTTGTAGGTACGTATTCAACTTTAGAAGCATCACCAAATACAGCAGCTGCTACAGCTCTACATACATCAACGTCAATGCCTTCCCAAACACCAGCATCGTTAGGAGCACCAAAGCCCGCTAATCCAGTGTTGGAACCGCACATTAATTTTCCTCTTTCTTTAACTAAATCATGAGTGCTTCCGTGACTTCCAGCTATCGCTGTAGAAACACCAAGAATTAATAGAAGAGAAATAAACAACGATTTAATTTTTGTCATCGTTTCCTCCTTATAATTATAAGCTTGGGCAGTATAGACCTATCTGATCTGAAACTAAAATACAAAAATGCTATATAATTCGTGTATTTTTTGCATAAATAAATGAAAACTAATTATCTTTGTCTTAATCTTGATTGAACAGGTCTCTTGTAAAAATCTTATCTTGTACGTCCTTTAAGTCTGGATGACTTCGATTACAAAGAATTAAATCGGCATCTTTTTTAAATAATTCTAAATCTCGATAAATCTCTGAGTTAAAAAATTGTTTTTCTTTTATCAAAGGTTCGTAAACAATTACTCTAATACCTTTTGCTTTAACTCTTTTCATTATGCCTTGCATGCTTGACTCTCTTATATTGTCAGATCCTTCTTTCATTGCTAATTTATAAATACCTATGATTTTAGGTTTTAATTTTGTAATTTCTGAAGCAATAAAATCTTTTCTAATTACATTAGAGTCAACTATGGCTTTAAAAATTTTTTGAGGAGTTTTGTCAAAGTTAGTAAGTAATTGTTTTGTATCTTTAGGCAAACAATAACCTCCATATCCAAAAGAAGGATTATTATAAAAATCTCCAATTCTTGGATCTAAACTTAAAACATTTATTATTTCTTGAGAATTTAAATCTCTTGACATAGCGAAAGAGTCTAATTCATTAAAAAATGCAACTCTCATTGCGAGATAAGCATTAGAAAATAATTTTGATGATTCAGCCTCAGTTGAATTTGTATGAATAATTTGAACATTTTGATTCAAGGAGGAGTCTGATAGAAGTTTTGCAAACGCTTTTCCTTTTATGGAATGTGAACCTATTACAATTCTTGAAGGAAAAAGACTATCTTTAAGAGCGCTACCTTCTCTTAAAAATTCTGGTACAAAAATTATTTCAAAATCATGATATTTCATTTGTATTTTTTTTATATATCCAATAGGTATGGTTGAGCGAATAATTACAGTAGGATTTGAATTAGATTTATGAATACATTCTAATGATTTCTCAATTGAAGTAGTATCGAATGTATTTGTCTCAACATTGTAATTAGTTGGAGTCGCAATAATTGCAAAATCAAAGTTATCAATATCCATTGGATAATTTTTTGAAGAAATTAAATTTAATTTTTTTGATGACAAATAATCTGAGATTTCTTTATCTTTTATTGGTGAAATACCATTGATGAGTTTATTGATTTTTAAGTAATCGGTGTCAAAGCAGATTACTTCATTTTTTTGTGAGAGAAGAACTGCATTTGCGGTACCAACATAACCAAGCCCTATAACTAATATTTTCAAAATTTAAAGGTATAAAATTTTTATTATGTAACAATGACTTTTTTGCAAAATAGATATTAATGCGACACATAGGCTATAAATTAATAGAGAATTATGAGTTTTTTTATCTTAAATAACTTAAATATATATGAAGTTATTGGTATATTGTATACCAAGTTATTTGGGAAAGGATCGAAACTTTGATGTCAGATATAGAGATAGCAAGAGCTGCTAAAAAAATTCACATAAGAGATGTTGCGGCTAAAGTTAATATTCCTGAGGAAAATCTTATTCCTTATGGTCATGATGCAGCAAAAATAAATTTTGATTTTATTGAGAAAAGCAAATCTAACTCTGATGGAAAGTTAATATTAGTTACTGCGATTAATCCGACACCTGCTGGTGAGGGTAAAACAACCACTTCCGTTGGTTTAAATGATGGATTAAACAAAATTGGAAAAAAATCCATTGTTTGTTTAAGAGAACCTAGTCTCGGCCCATGTTTTGGTATGAAGGGTGGAGCTGCAGGAGGAGGTTATGCTCAAGTGGTACCTATGGAAGAAATAAATCTTCACTTTACTGGAGACTTTCATGCAATAACTGCTGCGCACAATCTTTTATCATCATTAATTGACAATCATATTTATTGGGGAAATGAATTAAAAATTGACCAAAGAAGAATTACATGGGGAAGAGTAGTTGATTTAGGTGATAGATCATTAAGAAAAGTTAATGTTAATCTTGGAGGAGTATCAAATGGATTTCCAAGAGAAGACAAGTTTGATATTACAGTAGCAAGTGAAATAATGGCAATTTTTTGTTTAGCAAATGATATCAATGATCTTCAAAAAAGAATTGGTGACATAATCATAGCTTATAAAAGAGATAAATCTCCAATTTATGCAAGAGATGTAAAAGCTGATGGACCAATGACAGTTTTATTAAAAAATGCTTTAATGCCTAATTTAGTTCAAACATTAGAAAATAATCCTGCCATTATACACGGTGGTCCTTTTGCTAATATTGCTCATGGATGTAATACAGTTATAGCTACAAAAGCAGGCTTAAAACTTGCCGATTATGTTGTTACTGAAGCTGGATTTGGTGCAGACTTAGGTGCTGAAAAATTCTTAGATATAAAATGTCGTAAAGCTGGATTAACTCCAAGTGTTGTTGTTATTGTGGCTACGGTAAGAGCATTAAAATCTCATGGTGGTGTTGAAAAAGCTGATCTTAACAATGAAAATGTATCTGCGGTTGAAAAGGGTTTTGAGAATTTGCAGCGACATATTGAAAATATAAAATCTTTTGGTCTCCAACCAATAATAGCAATTAATAGTTTTACTCTTGATACTGATGCAGAAAGTAATGTTATTTCAAATGGTTGTGAGAAATTGGGAGTAAAAGCAATCCTTTGTTCACATTGGGCAAATGGTGGTGAGGGTACTTTAGAGCTAGCTGAAGAAGTAGTAAAAATTAGTGAAGCAAGTGACCCTTCTAATTTTAAGTTTATGTATGAAGATAATGTATCATTAAAGGAAAAAATTCGTTCTGTTGCTCAAAAAATATACAGAGCTGATGATATTGTTATTGATAAATCTGTGAGTGATCAACTTAAAAGTTTTGAAGAAAATGGTTATGGAGATTTACCTATTTGTATCGCCAAGACACAATACAGTTTTTCCACAAACCCATCTTTGAGAGGTGCGCCTATTGGTTTTACTGTTCCAGTCAGAGAAGTAAGATTATCTGCCGGGGCTGGATTTATAGTTGTGGTAACAGGTCAAATTATGACGATGCCGGGTTTACCGAAAGTTCCAAGCGCTAATTCGATTATGCTAGATGAAAAAGGATTAATTCAAGGACTATTTTAACTTATCAATTTAATTCTATATACCCCATAAATGGGTTATATTATTATAATGTATTCTAAAACAACAAATGGAGTTACAGTGACTGTTAAACCATATTTTTTAGATGATCAATCATCTCCTCAAGAAAGCCACTATGTGTGGGCATACCAAGTGAATATTACTAATTCAGGAAACTCATCAATTAAAGTTAGTCATAGAAATTGGTTAATTATTGATGCTAATGGCAAGGTTATAAATATTCAAGGTGAAGGAGTTGTTGGAGAGTTTCCAATAATAGAACCAGGACAAACCTTTGAATATACTAGTGGCACACCCTTGAGAACCAACAGTGGAATAATGCAAGGTTTTTATTTAGTTTCTCAGGATAGTGGTGAAAATTTAAAAATAGATATTCCTGCATTCTCATTAGATAGCCCTTACAATAAAAAAAAAGTTCATTAAAACATAACAATAAATGTTTAATCTCAAACCTATCGCACTGGTATGCGGCACTGTAATATGTGCTGTTGGTTTCTTTTTATTTATACCTCTTATAACCGAATTAATCTATAAAACTGAGTCATGGCAATCATATGCTGTGCCTATATTACTTTACCTTATCGTGGGGGGCTCTCTAGTAATAACAAATAAAAATGTAGATCTTAAAATCTCTTTGAAAGAGGCATTTATAATAACTGTTTTATCATGGC
Organism: uncultured Alphaproteobacteria bacterium; assembly: GCA_902516235.1. Taxonomy (GTDB): domain Bacteria; phylum Pseudomonadota; class Alphaproteobacteria; order HIMB59; family HIMB59; genus HIMB59. Next base: position 21,427 of record CABXXO010000002.1, on the reverse strand, counting down.
TTCTTATGACATTTCTTTGTGCTGTTCCTTTTTTGTACACAAAAGTTAATCTTGGATTGGTTGATGCATTATTTGAGTCCATGAGTGGTGTTACAACTACAGGAGCAACAGTATTAAGTAATATAGAAACGCTCCCAAGAGGAATTCTGATATGGAGGTCTTTTTTACAATGGCTAGGTGGCATAGGAATAGTCGTTATAGCTTTATTTATACTACCTTTCTTAAGAATAGGTGGAATGCAACTATTTCATTTAGAAGGAGATGATCCTTACGATAAATCTTTACCTAAAATTTCATCTGTAATTAAAAAAATATTTACAATATATTCAATATTGACAATATTATTGATATTTTTTTATTACATTTTTGGAATGAATTTTTTTGATTCTATTGCCCACAGTTTTACTACTATTTCGACTGGGGGTTTTTCTACGTATGATGACTCGTTTGCTAATTTTAATAATAATAAAATTCTTGTAATTGCAATAATTTTTATGATTTTAGGTAGCTTACCTTTTTTAGTGCTTGTGCAAACATCTCGAAAGAATTTATTTGCTATTTTTAAAGACCATCAAATTAGGGTTTTTTTCTATTGTTAGTTATTGCTATTACAATGATTTTTTTCTTTGCAAATACCTTTATTGATGGAAATTTTTTTAGTAAAATTATTTCTGTTTCTTTTAATACCATATCTATAATTTCTGGAACTGGTTATATAAGTGAAAATTTTGAAAATTGGGGAAATTATGCTTCAGTATTATTTCTTATATTAATGTTTATTGGTGGTTGTGCTGGTTCAACAACTGGTGGATTAAAAGTTTTTAGATTTCAAATATTATTTAAGTACATAAATTTACATTTAAAAAAAATGCTTCAACCCCATTCAGTAAGTACAAGTAGGTTTAATGGAAAAATTATAAGTGAAGCTACTTATGAGTCTGTAATGAGTTTTTTCTTTCTTTATATTTTGACTTTTTTTATTTCAGCATTGTTATTATCTTTCAGTGGTCTTGATTTTTTAACATGTATTTCAGCATCAGCAACTACCATTTCAAATGTTGGTCCAGGTCTAGGATCTATTATAGGTCCGGATGGCAATTATGGAATATTAGACAGTTATTCAAAATTAGTATTAATTGCAACCATGTTTCTTGGTAGATTAGAGCTTTTAACTATTTTAATATTGATAATTCCATCTTTTTGGAAAAATTAATCACATTTGTATAATTTTTTTGTTTATATTTTGTAAGCTCTTTAAAATGATATTTTTATTTAAATTCTCTATATCATTTATTGAAAAACTTCCTTGGATGTCTCCATAATCTAAAGAATTTACTTTATAAGTTTTACTTTTATTCAGTATTTGATTAATTTCAGTAAATTCGATACTTAAATTAATTTCAAATTTATAGTATTCATCTTCTCTTGTTTTTTTAATATCTATTGAATTTACGACAACGTTTAAGGTACCTTCTAGACCGTCTGTTTTAATATTGTTATTAAACCAATCAGTAATAAGATTTTTTGTATAATTAACATCAATTCCTGATTGTGGATTTTTGAAATTTAAGTTTTTTGAAACAGCATTAAATTTTACATTTTCAAAGTTTACTCTCTCACTTTTTATGAGTTGCTCACTATTGATTTCACAACCAATAAAAAAAATAAAAAATAAAATTGTTAAGTTTCTAGCCATTTAAGAATACCTCTCTGTGCAACTAACCTATTTTCTGCTTGTTTTAGCACTATTGATTTAGGACCTTTAATAACTTCTTTAGTAACTTCGGAACCTATTTTTGCAGGTAAACAATGCATAAATACAGTATTTTTATTTGTGTTTGACATGAGCTGATCATTGACTTGAAATTTTTTTAGAATTTCCTCTTTATTATCTGTGTCATTCATTGAGTTAAAAACATCTGTCATTACAGAGTCTGCAGAATTTAGAATATTGTCTCTTATTTCAAAGTGATAATTAATATTTGAAAAACTTTTAAATTTTTTGTGAGAGTTGACATAGATTTTTTCATCAGTAAATACATCAATTTTTGAACTTTCAATAAAACTCATCACCTCAGCTAGGCTAAAAAGTACGTTGTTCATATCTCCCATCCAAATTATATTAAAATTACCTAAGCGACCAAAATGTTCTTTTAGAGTGTAAAGGTCAGAAATTGCTTGGCAAGGATGAGATAAATCGGAAAGAGCATTAATAATTGGCTTTTTAAAAAACTTGCTAGCTAGTTCTAGTTTTTTATGGTCGGTTGATCTAAAAACTAAAAAATCTAAATAACAAGACATGATTTCAAAAGTATCTTCATAACTCTCAAATCTTTGCATATTTAAATCATTAAGTTTAATATCAATAAAATTTCCTTTTAATTGATTTATGCCAACTTGAAAAGATAGTCTTGTTCTGGTTGAATTTTTTTCAAAAATTAAACCTATATTTTTTCCAATTAAACTTTCATCAAGCTCATTGTTCAATTTATCAGCATAATTGAATATTTCTGTAAGGTCGTCAGCACCAATATCAGATATATTAAGTAGATTTTTCATTTAATAAGTTTTTTGATTCTAATTTCAATATTAAAAAATTAATTATTAGGGATTGAAGAATAAACTTTTTCAATTTCAACAATCATTTTACTTAATTTAAAATACCTTTCATAACGAATTTGAGCTTTATTACTCATTTTAATGTAACTTTGTTCATCAATTTTCATGAGTTTATTAATTTTATCAAACATATCATCAAAATTTTTAGTATTGTATTGGTAACCTGTCTCATCTTGCTTATTTATCCAACTAACTCCACTATTAATTTTTGGGGAAATTATAGGTATTCCAGATCTAAGTGCTTCAACCAGCACTATTCCAAATGCTTCATTCCTTGATGTAGATGTCATAAGTAATAAATATGAGTCAGATAAAATTTTTTCCTTATCTACTTCACTTACATTTTCATATAATTTTACATTTTTAAATTTTTTTAACTCTTTCAGATTAGACCCGATTATTAAAATATTAAAATTTTTTTCTTTTATTAATCTTTTTAATAAATCTATACCCTTATAAGTTCTATTTGAACCTATAAAGAGAATATTTTTTTTCTTATTATTAAGCGAATTTTTGACAGGAGACATTAAACTTCCTATTCCTATTGGTATAATTTTTATTTTTGATACAGGGAGACTCATTAATATTTTACTTGTCTCGTAATAAACTTTACTTGTAACAATTATTTTTTTTATATTATCCTTAGTTAATAATTTTATATTTATTCTTTTATAAAAAAAATTTATAAATTTTTGTCTTACAATATCCGAGTGATAAGTAACTACAATATTTTCAAAACCAAAAATACATAAAAATAATTCCATGGAAGGCCATGGAGTATGAAGATGCAAAATAACTTTTTTTCTGTTTACTTTTTTAAATAAATAAAAAAAAAGCTGAAAAGATATGATATCAGAATTAAATGAAAAACTTTTTTTAAATATTTTTACTTTATCATTTGTGTGATTAACATTGCCAATACTTAATAAATTGTAATCAAATTTAGAATTCTGATAACTAATTATTGAATCAATATACTCCTCAATTCCTCCTTGAGTAAAGGGTTTATATGTTTTGTAGATATGAATAACTTTTTTCATAAATTAAAGATTGAAGTTTAAACTATGAATTTTCAGTTTTTTCAATGTAAATTGACTGACTTGGAAATGCAAAATTTAATCCTATTTTCTCAACATTTTCTTTAATTTTTATTGCCAATTGCTCTTTAATTTCTAAATATTTATCCCAGTCTTTTGTGGAAGTAAAACAAATTACTAATATGTCTATAGAACTATCATTGAATTTCTCTATCCTGACAAATGATTTGTAGTTATCGTCAACCATAAAGTCATCATTATCTTTAAAATAAGCAGTTATCATTTCTGTAAGTTTCTTAATTTGATCCAATGTTGAGTTATACTCGAGACCTATTGTCCAATTAATTCTTCTATAATTTCTATTAGTGTAATTTAATATCGGTGCCTCAGCAAAAATATAATTTGGAATAGTTATAGGTGTTGAGTCAAATTTTCTTATTAATGTTGACCTAAAACCTATATGTTCAACAGTTCCTTCAGTATGGCCAGGAACATTAATAACATCACCTATTTGAAATCTTTTTTCTAATAGTATCATAATTCCTGAAATTAAATTTTTGAATAAATCTTGGGCTCCCAATGCTACAGCTACACCAAATAAGCCTAAACCTGCAATAACAGGTCCGATTTTTATACCCCATACCTCAAGAACTGCAACGATTCCTAAAAAAATGATTAAATATTTTAGTGATTTAACAATCCACAAGACCAATCCCTTGGATAAAATTTTCTCCAATTTATTAAATAAATTTGAAAAGGGAATTAAAGCTTGATGGATTAACCAAAAAACAAAAATTGTTGATAGGGTGTTGTTTATTTTTTGTAAGTAAAGACCAAGGGTAGATTCAATATCGAAGTATAATGTTATAGCAAGAAAAACAACTACAATTGGCAAAAGTCTAAAAGGTGGAACTAATGCTTCAAATAACTTGTCGTCAATTTTATTGCCGGTTTTAGATACTATTTTTTTTACTTTATTTACCAATACTCTAGCGACAACACTTCTTATTAGTAAAGATACTATTATGCATACAAAAATAATTGCTAAGTTACCTAAACTTATACCGAATACGCCATCACTAAAGACTTTAAGAATTTGTGTGTAAAAATTTTCAATAAAATTCATTAAATATGATTATATTAGCTTAAAAAAAAAGCCGCATAAAGCGGCTTTTTTTTAGTATTTAAAGATTTATAGTTACATCATGCCGGGCATACCACCGCCCATTCCACCCATTCCACCCATATCAGGCATGGCAGGTGCAGATGATTTATCTTCTGGTTTATCTGTAATCATAGCTTCAGTAGTAGTTAATAAAGCAGCAACTGAAACAGCATCAATCAAAGCAGTTCTTACAACTTTTGTAGGGTCGACAATACCCGCTTTAACTAAGTCACAAAATTTTCCGGATTGTGCGTCAAAACCATGAGAATTGTCTTTGCTCTCAAGAATTTTTCCAGCAATAACAGCGCCGTCAAATCCAGAGTTTTGGGCTATTTGTTTTAAAGGGGCTGAAAGAGCTTTTCTGACTATATCTACTCCATATCTTTGATCATCATTAACGACTTTCAAATTTTTTAAAACGCTTGTAGCGTATAGAAGAGCTGTACCACCACCAGGTAATATTCCTTCCTCTACAGCAGCTCTAGTTGCATGCATGGCATCTTCAACTCGGTCTTTCTTTTCTTTAACTTCAACCTCTGATGCTCCACCAACTTTAATAACAGCTACGCCACCTGCAAGCTTTGCTAGTCTCTCTTGAAGCTTTTCTTTATCATAATCAGAAGTTGTTTCATCAATTTGTTTTCTAATTTGATCACATCTCGCCTCAATATCTTTTTTCTTTCCAGCTCCACCAACGATTGTTGAGTTTTCTTTGTCTACAACAACTCTTTTTGCTTTGCCTAACATATCCATGGTCACTGACTCTAGTTTGATACCTAAATCTTCACTAATAACTTGACCACCTGTCAATATAGCTATGTCTTCTAACATTGCTTTTCTTCTATCACCAAAACCTGGGGCTTTAACAGCAGCAATTTTTAATCCGCCTCTTAATTTATTGACGACTAAAGTTGCTAAAGCTTCGCCCTCAACATCCTCAGATATAATAAGTAATGGTTTTGTTGACTGAACAACCGACTCTAATAATGGTAACATTGGTTGAAGACTAGCAAGCTTTTTTTCGTGTAAAAGAATTAAACAATCTTCCATTTCAGCTTTCATTTTGTCGGCATTAGTAACAAAATATGGGCTTAAATAGCCTCTGTCAAACATCATTCCCTCTACAACGTCTAATTCTGTATCTAAGCTTTTTGCTTCTTCAACTGTAATGACTCCCTCTTTGCCTACTTTTTGCATTGCCTCAGATATCATTCCTCCGACTTCACCATCACCATTTGAAGCGATAGTTCCAACTTGATGAACTTCTTTATCAGATTTTACAATTTTAGAGTTTTTTTGAAGCTCAGTAATAATTGCATCAGTAGCAGCCTCCATACCTCTTTTTAAATCCATTGGGTTTAATCCAGCAGCCACCGCTTTCATCCCTTCAGTAGCTAGAGCTTGACACAATACAGTTGATGTTGTGGTTCCATCACCTGCGGAGTCATTTGTTTTATTAGCTACTTCTTTAATCATTTGAGCACCCATATTTTCAAATTTATCGGCTAGTTCGATTTCTTTAGCTACTGTAACACCATCTTTTGTTGTTCTTGGTGAACCAAAAGATTTGTCTATTACAACATTTCTACCCTTAGGCCCTAATGTTACTTTAACTGCATCAGCTAGTATATTAATGCCTTTAAGCATTTTTGCTCTAGCGTCTGTACCAAATTGAATTAATTTTGCTGACATTTATAAAATTCCTTTCAATTACTTCTCAATAATTCCCATGATGTCTGACTCCTTCATAATAAGAAGCTCTTTGGCATCAATTTTTACTTCAGTACCAGACCACTTACCAAACAAAATTCTATCTCCTTTTTTTACATCTAAAGGAACAACTTGTCCGTTTTCGTTTCTAGCACCACCACCTACAGATATAACTTTACCCTCCATAGGTTTTTCTTGAGCAGTATCAGGAATGATGATACCGCCTTTTGTACGATCTTCTTGTTCGACTCTTTCGACCAAGACTCTATCGTGTAAGGGTTTTAAATTCATTTTTTTACCTCTATATCTAAAATTTAGTTTTTAGCACTCACTTTTATAGAGTGCTAATTCTTATTAGTAAATGGTAAATATATTTCTGGTTTCAAGCGAAAAACATTAAAATAATGAAAAATATTGAAATTTCCTCCTAATTACATAATTATCCCTATATGCAAAATAGCTCAAATTTAAACAACTTAGCTAAATTATTCATTGTCTATCGTTTTTTTAAAAATTGGCTATCATAATTGTTTGAAAATAATTTCACTAAACAGTTAGTTTTGATAGGTGGTGGGCATGCTAATGTTCAAGTTTTAAAGAAACTATGTATGAATAACATAAAAGGACTTCATACAATTCTAATTAGTGAGCATTATGAGGCTACTTATTCAGGTATGACGCCTGGATATATTCATAAAGATTTTAGCAAAGAGGAAATAAGCATAGATCTTCAAAGACTATGTTTTAATGCAGGAGCAACATTTATCAGAAATAAAGTCGTAAAGCTTGAAACCAACAATCAAAAATTAGAATTACAAAATTTACCATCAATATATTATGATTTATTGTCAATCAATACTGGTTCGACCTCAAATTCTAAAGGAATAAAAATAGAAAATTCATCTCGATGTTTTTTTGTAAAACCTATTAGCTTACTTGTTAAAAATTTAAATAAGATTGATCAAATTATAAAAAATAAAAAAAGTAAAATTGCTATTATAGGTGGAGGGATAGCTTCTTATGAATTAGCATTTAGCCTATTAAGAAGATATGAAAATAATTTAGAAATAACTATTTTAGGAAAAAATATTTTAAAAGAGAAAAACTTAAATAGAAAAACAAAAAAATATCTAAAGAAAATATCAAATCATTTAGTCATCAAAGAAATTCAAGGAGAAGTTGTTTCAATAACAGAAACACATTTAACTTTAAAAAATGGATTTATATTTGAGTGTGATTTAAGTTTACTTTCTTCTGGTGCTGATATTGAAAATTGGTTATCTAAAAGTGACCTTAACAAAGATAAAAATGGATTTATAGCTGTTAATGATAATCTCTTATCTACTAATGATAAAAGTATTTTTGTTACAGGAGATGCCTGCAGTATAGAAAAAAATTTCAGACCAAAATCAGGAGTGATGGCAGTTCGTCAAGGAGAGGTATTAAAGGAAAATATTTTTTTAAAATTAACTGGTAGGTCGCTTATTAAATTTAAGCCACAAAAAAATTGGCTTTATTTAGTTGGTACATATAAAAATTATGCATTATTAAACTATTTTTTCTTATCTTTTCATGGTCGATGGTGCTGGAAATTAAAAGAAAGGATTGATAGGGGATTTATTAACAAATTTAAATTTACAAATAACGTAAGCATGACTAAGAAAAATCTAGAATTAGAAAATTTAAAAGATATTAAAATGTATTGTCAAGGATGTGGATCTAAAGTTTCAAAAAAAACCTTAGTTAATTTTTTAAATGAGGAAAATTCAAATCCTGAGCTATCAGATGCATCAAGAATAACTACTAATTCCTCATATATGTTACAAAGTATTGATCACATAAAGTTATTTATATCTCTCAATCCTTATGATTTTGGTATTATTAGCTATCTACATTCCCAAAATGATATTTTATCAAGTGGTGGCTCAGTTCAAACAATCAGTGTTTCACAAGCCTTGCCTTTTTCAGAGGGGATAATAGAAAACTTTTATATGGAATATTTTATGAAGGGCATAAAATCTGAAGCTATTAAAGACGACTCAGTTATTGTTTCAGGACATAGTTACCAGTCAAAGGAACCAGGTATTACAATTACTATGAATGGAATTTTTAAAAAACAAGTATCCAAAAACCAAGGACGAGAAAATGATCTTATCTATCTTTCAAAACCTTTAGGCACTGGGTACCTCTTAGCTGCATATTTTAATAATTCAGACTTTCTATCAAGCATCGATTTTCAAAATTTACTTGAATGGCTAAAGAAAGGAAATGGTAAAGCATCTGAAATATCAAAAAGTTTTAATAGTAATATTACAACTGATATTAGTGGATTTGGTTTAGGATCTCACTTATCAGATATTTGTAAATCTTCAAAATTATCTGCTGAAATTAAACTCAATAAAGATATATTGATTAATAAAAATATTGGGATATTAGAAAACTTTAAAAGTACAGGTTTTGATAATAATTATTCGTCTTCCGTAAATGAAATTTTAATATCTGATAGTAATAAGTTAAAAAATATCCTATATGACCCTCAGACTAATGGCCCTCTTTTATTATCTATTCATAAAAAAGATCAAATTGAATTTGAGAAAAAATTTCAATTAAAACTTGGATTTAGGCCTATACTTTTAGGAAAATTCAAAAAATCTGGAGATAAATTAATCAATGTAATTGATTAACAAATTTACTTTTTAAACTTTTTTTTAAAAAGGATTATCATAATTATTAAAAAAGCTATAAAGCCTATAGGTATTAAGTACTCTGGCTGTGCTACAAGAGAAAAGCTTAATTTAGTTTTATTTACAAATATTTCTTCTAACCCCTGTCCTACGCTTCCAAAAATAAAAGACCATGGAGCCAGTCCAATTAAAGTGGTATAAAGAAATTTTTTATTATGAGCTCCAAGACCTGCTAAAATTAAATTTTGAAGAAAAAAAGGAATTCCAGGAATAATACGTATTAAAATCATTAACTCTAAATCATTTTTATTGAAGTATTCCTCTATATATGAATATTTATTCAAAAAATTTTTTTTAATAAAATCTAAAAAAAAAAATTTAGCAATCAGTAAAATACCAAAAGCACCAATTGTACCACCAACAATAGACATAGTGCCACCTATCCATGTACCAAATAGAAATCCATTGATCATAGATAACAAAGAAGCAAATGGGAAATTACACATAATTAAAAAACTGTACGTAAGAATGAATATAAATATTGAAATAACAAAATTCTGTAAAATGAAATTTTGAATTATTTCTAAATTAGAAAAAAAGTTTTGAAGTTGAAAAAAATCTATATTTAAAAAATATATAGACCATAAAATTATAATTAAAGTTGATAAAAATAAAATTGATATTTTTTTTGATAAGCTCACTAAATTAGAAGCATTTCTAATGATGGTAAAACTGAATTAAGTTGAAATCCCAAAGATTGAATTGATCCATTAAAAATTAGTACACCTGTAATAAGTAAAATTATACCAGTAATAAATTGAAAGTAGCGAATGTATTTGTTTAAAAAACTAGTCATGATCAATAATTTACTCATCATAAGACCAACAATTATAAAAGGTACTGCCAAACCCATTGAGTAGAAGGATAATAATATAACTCCATTTACACTGTCTTTAATTGCAACAGCCAATACTGATCCTAAAATTGGTCCTATACATGGGCTCCATCCAAAAGCGAAGGCAACTCCTATAAAAAAAGGAAAAAAATGGTTATTTTGAAAACCTCGTAATTTCAATTTACGTTCAAAATCTAGAAAAGGAATTTTAATTATCCCAATAAAGTAGAGTCCTAATGTAATAATTAATATTCCTGATATGAAGCTTAACTGCCTTTTAAAATCAAAAAAAATATCACTTAAAAAATCGATCGAAGCTCCCATAATTATAAAAACAGAGGAAAAACCTAGAGTAAATAACAAGACATAGGGGAGCAACTTTAGACTGTTCACATTTGATGAATTTTGTAAATCAGCAAAAGATTTACCAACAATGTATGATATAAATCCTGGAACAATAGGTAAGACACATGGGGAAAGAAAACTTAAAATACCAGCTAAAAAAGCAATAGTTAGGGGAATATCTTGAACCATGAAATTATAGTAACATTATACTAAACTCACAATAACACAGATGTTTGATCGCCAAATTCAAAAATTCACTCAAAAACCACTAGTTGTTGTTGCAAAAATTTTTATAAAATTAATAAAACCAAATCATGTGACCATATTAGGTTTCATATTTGGTCTGTCTATGTGCATTCTAATTTTTTTTCAATTTTATCTTTCTGCTTTTGTAGTCTTAATACTAAATAGATTTTGTGACGGTTTAGATGGAACAATGGCTAGACTTACTATTCCTACGCCTTTGGGAGGGTACTTAGACATTGTCTTTGATTTTACTATCTACTCGGGATTTGTTTTAGCTTTTGGATTGAGTAATAGTAATTTCACAGTTATATCCATGGTTTTACTTTTTTTATATATTGGCACAGGCACGACATTTCTTGCGCAAGCAGCACTACAGACGCAGTTAGATAAAATTCCTCATAGTTCAGAGTTAAATCAAGAATTACCTAAAAGTTTTTATTACTCATCTGGGTTAATTGAAGGAACTGAAACAACTATTTTTATGATTTTGTGTCTGTTATTGCCTAATTTTTATATTTTTATATCAATTATATTTGGAATTTTATGTTTAATAACTTTCGTCTCTAGAATTGTTGTTTTTTATAAAGAGTTTATTTGATAAAGGCTAAATAACCTTCCATAAATATTTTTGCTATAACTAAAGTAATAAAAAAGAATATTAACTTTAAAAATATTCTTGCAACTCTTCCTGGCTCAAAACCAGCGTAATAAGCTTCAAAAATATTAAATCCATCAAATAAATATTTGATAACAATTCTTTTTGATTTATAAAGAACGTAGGCTAAGGGTTTGCAAACTAAATGATATCCAAGAAAACTGAATAAAATTACTATAATAAGACTTATATTCATCATAAAAGACCAAATAATTAAAGAAAGTATCCAGTATCCAAGAAATGTCATACGCTCAACTTGATCTGAACGAGAAAATATTTGGAAGTAATTCAACTATTGAAATCCTGCCTCAGCTAATTCATTCGAAGAAACAGTTGTGAGTTGGTTTTTTTCTTTTGAAAGAGTTAAAATTTTAATTAGCTGGTTTTTGATACCAATAAGTTTATTTTTTGCTTCAGTATCTAAATATTCCATATCCTCTTTAATGCTTGAACGTAAGGCTAAAATAATTACCCCTCCAGCATTTACACAATAATCAGGACAAAAAGTAATACCCATATCAAATAAATTTTTCTCAATAGTATTGTTTTCTAATTGGTTATTTGCAGCACCAATAACACAGTCGACTTTAACAGAATTTGCAAACTCAATAAATTCTGTATTTAAATCTCCTCCTGTTGCGCAAGGAGAGAATATATCTATGCTATCGAAGGATGTATTCTGATATTTTGAAAGGAATTTAAATCCTGCGTTCTCAATTAGACTTCTATTAGACTCAAAATCAACAACCTCTACTATAGCCCCTACCTCTTTACAAAAATGAGCTAGTCTAGATCCAACTTTTCCGAAACCTTTAAGAACAATTTTTTTATTTTCAATTGAACTTGAGTTGTACTTAAATTCACTATAGCCCAATATTGCATTAAAAACACCGTATGCTGTGCTTTGACCTGAGTCAGTACCTTTAGTGCTGCAGACATAATTAGAGTGTTTTTTTAGTTCCACTAAATCTTGATCCACTATGCCTATATCTCCAGCAGTAATGTAAGAACCATCAAGATGATCCAGCATTTTTCCATAAAGTTCATACATTTTATTTTTAGAAACCCTAGAGTTAATAGTAGCTTTTCCACCTCCAAAATCTAAGTCAGCTAAAGAATTTTTATAGGTCATAGCCTTTGATAGTTTCAAAACATCTGTTTTTTGATCATCTTCACCTTGGTAACCAAAAAAACGACATCCCCCTAGAGCAGGACCTCTTTTTGTATTATGAATAGCTATTATAGAATAAAAACCAGTTACATGCTCTTCAGCTAGTAATACTCTTTCGTATCCATCTTGTTTTAAATCAGTAAATTTTAAGCTCATTATTGATAATTTGATCTATAATTTTTTTATCACCATCAAGAAAATCATAGCTAGGTAAGTCCTCTTTTTCAATCCAATTCAGATTATTATGCAAATTATTTTTAATTTCACCTTTATACTTTGAAATCAAATAGAAATTTAAATGAATGTGCTTATCTAAGTCTTTGTATGTGTAAAAGTAGTCTGTCAAAAAACTATAATTTTGTATTGTTATTGATAGCTCCTCTTGTATTTCTCTAGTTAGTGCTATCTCCTTTGTTTCTTTATCCTCAATTTTACCTCCAGGAAATTCCCATTTTAAACCATGATCTTTATTCTTTGTCCTCTGACAAATTAATAGTTTTTGATTTTTAATAATCAAACCTCCTACAACATTTATAATGTTATTTCTCATATTTTGTTCGAGCGATATAAATTCCTATTAGTATTAATGCACTTCCAAAAAACTGAATTGTTGTCAGTTTTTCTTGAAAGAAGAAGTAGGCTAGAACTGTTGCGGCGATGGGTTGGATTAAAAGACATAGAGATGAGAGAGATGCAGATAAATATGCCAAAGAATACGTAATAAATGATTGTCCCATAAATTGACAAATAAATCCTAAAAAAAATATTATCGTAATTGTAAATAAGGATTGTGGTATCAAACTTTGCTCAAAAAGTACTGAAACAATTAAAAGAATTATTGCTGTCACTATTCCTGAAAGAAACATAATAGAAGTTGAGTTATATTTTTTTCTTAATTGACTAATTGTAACTATGTAGCTTCCGTACCAGACTGCTGTTAAAACTCCTAAAAGATCTCCTATAAATTGTGATTTGTTAAATTTAAAGCTCTCACCAAGCAACATTAACATTCCCACCATAGACAGTAATGCTGCTAAATAAAAAAATTTAGAAAATCTCTCTTTTAAAAAAATTAAGGAAAAGATAATAACTACTATTGGAGCGAGGTTTGATAAAAAGGTAGCTTTCGAGACAGTGGTAAGTTTTATTGACCAGTGCCAACAAATCAAGTCTAGAGCAAAAAAAATACCTGAAACTAGAAAAATTACGTAGCTATTATTAAATTCAGGAAATTTAACTTTCTCAATTATATTTAAAGATGAAAAAAATAAAAAAAAAGGCAAGCTTATAAAAATTCTATAAAAAGCAGTCATTATTGGATCTACATCTGAAAATCTTACAAAGATCGGGGAGAAAGCAATCGCAATGGCACCTATTATTAAAATAAAGAATGGGTTAATTTTAGGCAAAAACTTCTTCTGATTTTTCTTTTTCTACAATAGGTAGGTGAATAAAAGCAGAAAATAATGAGATAACTATTGCCATTACCCATGCTAAGTCAAGAGAACCATAAGCATCTATTACTAAGCCACCCACAAAAGATCCAAAAAAAGCACCTGCTTGATGAGAAACCATTACAATACCAAAAAGAGTTGATAGGTATCGTGTTCCAAATCTATTTGCAACAATACCTGAAGTTGGAGGAACTGTTGAGAGCCAGAGTAAGCCAATTAGACAGCTAAAGCCAATAACAACAAAATTATTAGTTGGTAAAATTAATAGGAAGAATATTACTATACTCCTTGAAAAATAAATAAAAGAAAGGACATATTTTTTTTTAATAATTCCAGAAATCTTTCCTGATATTAAAGTTCCCATCATGTTAAATATTCCAATTAATGTTAATCCCGTTGCGGCAATAGTAGTTTCAAGTCCTTTTAATTTTGTAAAAACTGGAAGATAATTTGAGATTAAAGCTACGTGTAAGCCGCAAACAAAAAATCCTAAGATTAAATATTTATAACTTTTATCTTTGAAAGCCTCTTGAAGAACATCTGAGATTTTTCTTTTGGTAAATTCTTTTTTATTTTTCTTTTCAGGTTTAGGTAGTAAAAAAATTAAGGATAAAGGTATCATAAATAAGAAAAAAATAGATGTTATTTGAAATGATAAACTCCATTGATATGTGTATACTAAAAATTGATTTATCGGTGTAAATATGAACATACCAGAGGCAGCAATAGACATTAATATCCCTGTTACAGTACTTTGTGTTTTATCATCTGCATAAAACTTTGACACACCTCCAATAATAACTGGTACAGAAATTACTCCGGCAGAGAGTCCGCCTATAACGCCAATGCTAAATAAGAAATGAATCGGATCAACAGCGGATGATGCTACATAAAATGATAAAGAGACACCGATAAATCCTACGCAGAGAGTTTTTACATACCCTTTTTGTTCAGCAAATGCCCCTGCTATAGGTGACATGGAGCCCCACAGTAAATTAAAAATTCCATATGTTAGTCCGATTAATGAAGCACTAAAAAAAGTTGAACCTAATAAATCAGGAACGTAAATACCTAAAGACATTCTAAAACCATTCCCTACACATAGTATTAATCCACTGACTAATATGAGGAAAAACGATTTCATCCGCATAAATTATATTAATGTTAGAAAAAAAATATGTTTATTTTTTAAGTTAATTATCTATTATACGCCGTCATGGGTTATCCTAAAAAACATCGTGGCAGACGTAAAATCGGTTCTCGAAAACGTCGTGCCAAACGAAGAGCAAAAAAGAAATAATTATATTCATTTTTAATTTTTTATTCTTAAAATAGAACTGATATTTTGAATAGAAGATTTTTTTTAACTTTTACTTTAGGAGGGTGTTTATTTGGGTTGAAACCTTTATTATCTATGGAAAAATTAGTGTTAACAGAAACAGAATGGAAAGCAAAACTCACAGAAGAGGAATATTATATACTTAGGCAGTCAGGAACAGAGCGCCCTGGTACAAGTGTCTTAAATAACGAAAAAAGGAACGGTGTATATCAGTGTGCTGGATGTAATCTTCCTTTATTTAATTCTGATATGAAATTTGATAGTGGAACTGGTTGGCCATCATTTTTTGATTACATTCCAAATTCGTTGGGTTTTAAAACAGATTTTAAAATTGTAATACCAAGAAAAGAATATCATTGCGCAAGATGTGGCGGTCATCATGGTCATGTCTTCAAAGATGGTCCAGAACCAACTGGACTAAGATACTGCAATAATGGTTTTGCCTTAAAGTTTATTCCAAGTTAATTTTTTTTTATTAACAAATAAGAAATTGAGATAGCTAATGCTATTTTTAAAAGTTCGCTGAAGATAAAAGGATATAAACCAGCTTTAATTGATTTTTCAAATCCAATAAAACCAGCAAGATGAGATAAACCACAAACAAAAATTATAGCCGCCCCAATCAATATTGAAAAAGTGACCTTTAGTAAATTTTTGTTAAATAAATTTTTTGAAAAATAAGCGATTACAAAAGAAGCTAAAACCATGCCATACAAAAAGCCAAAGGTTGGGGAAATAATATAGCCAAATCCTCCACCAGCAGCAAAAATAGGCAGTCCTATTAACCCGAGAATAACATAGGATAAAGTTGAGTAGAACCCAACAATGCCCATAGAGGCAGCAATAAAATAAACCACAAAGGTTTGAAGAGTCATAGGAACTGGGTAAAATGGAATACTTATTTTACTAGATACAGACAAAAGGATAATGCCTAATAAGAAAAAACCTAATTTCGAAATATTGCTAGGTAAATATTGACTGAGAATTGTGATATTATTTCTATTTTGCATAGATATTATTTATAATTTTGTTTGAAGTTTGGCAATAATTATAATTGTTCTCTAATAGTTTCCTTGAGTTTTAGAAGGTCTTTGTTGAATAATCTAATTCCTTCAGCAAGCTTAAAGGAAGCCATTTGATTCTCATTTAGATGCCAACGAAAAGAACTCTCGTTTACATTTATTCTATCAATATCTATTTGGCTAGATTGATTTTGTGATAGTTTTTGATCCAAATCCCCTTCTGATTTATTTAATTCTTCAAGCAGAGATGGGCTTATTGTTAATTTATCACATCCTACTAAATTGATTATTTCCTCTTTGTTTCTAAAAGAAGCAGCCATTACAATCGTACTATAATTGTACTTCTTAAAATAATTATAAATTTTCTCAACACTTTCGACACCAGGATCGTTAGTTGCATCATATTCTTTTGAGCTGTTTGCTTTGAACCAGTCAAGAATTCTTCCAACAAATGGTGATATTAAAAAAGCACCCGCCTCTGCACACGCTACAGCTTGGGTTAAAGAAAATATTAATGTGCAATTACATGATATTCCCTCCGCTTCTAATTTTTTAACAGCTTGAATACCTTCCCAAGTTCCAGCTATTTTTATTAAAATTCTATTTCTAGGAACTCCAGATTGTTCGTAACTATTGATAATTTGTTTGGCTTTTTCAACAGTAGCCTCTGTATTAAATGATAAATCAGAGTCCACCTCGGTTGAAACGTAACCTGGCACTATTTTTGTCAATTCTATTCCAAAAGCTATTGCAAGTTGATCTGCAATATAATCAACTTGATCATTTAATTGATTAAATTTTCTACTTTTTGAATTAGCTAATACTTCATCAAAAAGTTTTTTATATTTATTGGATTGAACTGCTTTAAATATTAAAGATGGATTTGTAGTACAATCATCAGGACTAAATTTTTGAATACTGTCGATATCTCCGGTGTCAGCAACAACTGATGAAAATTTTTTTAGACTTTCTAATTGAGATATCATGAAAATAAATATTGTTTCTTAATACTTATTAAAGCTATATATTAATAAAACTTCTTATGCAAAAAAAAATAATTATATGTGGATTAGCAGATATTCAAGATTGTGTTGACAAATACAATCCGGATAAAATGCTAACCATCATTAATAAAAACTTTGAACCTGAGACACCCCTAGGTATGGATAAAAATAGACACCTTAAAATGTTAATTGATGATATATCTGAGCCTAGAGATGGATTTATATTACCTGAAAAACATCATGCTCAAGAATTATTAGATTTTACTGATGACTGGGATAAGACCAAACCTATATTAATTCATTGCCATATGGGTATAAGTCGCTCTACCGCAACAAGTTTAGGGGTTGCAGGAAAATTTGCACCTGGGAACATTGAATTAATCATTGAAAATCTAAAAGAAATAGCACCTCATGCTAGTCCTAATAAAATTATGATGAAGTACTATGATGAAATATTGGGATTAAAGAATAGGCTTTATGGATCTGTTTCTTATTTTAACCCTGAACCAATTGAAGAAAGTAGAATTGTAGAATTAAATTTTTAAGATAATTTTATGAATAATAATTGTGAAGTATGCAAAAAGAAAATTACAGAACCACTATATTGGGCTGATCCAAAATTTTATAATATCCCAAAAAAGGTATTTTTTTGTGGTGCTGATTGCTCACTAGTTTATTATAATAAAATTAAAAATTTATTTAAGTTTTAATAAAATCAGTGTTTATAGCTATGCATATTTTGCACAGCTACTTTTTCATTTCTGCAATTTAATTTTGCACAGAATATTAGTATTTATATTTATTCTTAAAACTAGTTCCAACCTTATTCCTATCCTTACTTATTCCTCCGGAGCTAGTTTTATTTAAATTCTCAAAATATTAAATTTTTTAAGTAGAACTTTATTATGCAAATTGATTGCATATAATTTTTAAAATATGAGTGATCGTTTTATTTTTTGGGATCTGGAGACAACAGGGCGAAATGATAAGTTTAATCAAATCACTCAAGTAGGCGCTGTATTAACAGATCATAACTTTGAAGTTAAAGATAAATTAGAAATACATAGCAAATTAAGAGAGGGAAAATGGTTTGAGCCAGGTGCGTTAATCACAACTGGTGTTGATCCAGGAAGTTTAATACAAAATAATTATCCTAATTATTACGAAGCAAGTGCTCAATTGTATGAAACTTTTCAAGAATGGTCATCGTCATCTGCAATTTTTGTAGGTTTTAATAATATAAATTTTGATGAACCCTTTTTAAGGCAGGCACTTTATCAAAATTTGTTACCTGAGATTTATATGACAGTTACAAACAATAATGTGCGTATGGACGTTTTTGATATATTAAAATTAGTCTCAGTATACAGCCCAGAACATATAAAATTTAATACTGACGATCAAGGTTACCCCATACTCAAATTAGAAGAAGTTTTTAAGCTCAACAAGATTTCAATAAGCTATGAAGCAGGGCCACATGATGCTGTTTTTGATAGCCTTGTCACCTTAGAGCTTAATAAGATACTAAATGTGAGATGTCCAAAAATTTGGAATGCAGCCTATGAATTTCGTCATAGAGATACTCCTAAAAAATTCATGTTAGAAAATTTAGTATTTACCAATACTACTTTTTGGGGAAGAAGACCGACGATTAAATCTCAAACTCTTATAGGTGGTATTCCAGGAAGAAATCATCACTATCTGGTTTATAATTTGCATACTGATCCGACTAACCTTATGGATTTGGATGACAAAGAACTAATAAAAAAGATGAATGATGGGGCTAGGAAAATTTGTGAGGTTTTTGATGGCTCAAAATCAAAAACACTTTTGAATGAAAGTTATTCCTTCAAAGATACTAAATATGCAGAATTAGGTGTGGATGAGTTAAGAAATAGAGCAAATATTATAAAAAAAAATGAACAGTTTTGCTCAAGGTTGATCAAACTTCATCTATCTAATCAAAAAGAGTGGCCTGAGCCTTTTAATGTGGAAGATAGAATTTTTGAGAGTTTTCCATCGAATCAAGATAAAAAACTAATGATTGAATTTCATACTGCCCCAAATGAAAAGAAGTATGAAATAGCAAAGCACTTTAAAGACGACCGATACAAAGAAATAGCAATAAGAATTTTATATGAAATAGCTCCTTATACTCTTCCTGAAAATGATAAGAGAAACTATGAATTTGAAATAAAAGAACGTTTTAATGACGATGAAAAATCTAAATGGAATTCTAAAAACAAAATACTTTCTAGTTTAGATACTGACTTAGATAAGATGATAACAGATGAAAATGAGAAAATTCAGTTTAAACAAAAAGTTATAACCTTTTTAAACAAGGAATCAGCAAAATGGGATTGAAACTAGCTTTTTATTAAATATTCCTTAATATATTTTCCATAATCAGACTTAATTAAATTTTCTGCTATATTATTTAAATCATTTTTATTGATAAACCCCTTTTCATAAGAAGCAATTTCATAAGAACCAATTTTTAAATCATTATTTTCTTCATATAGTTTTACTTTCTGAGCCGCTTCTAATAAAGCATTCGCATTTCCTGTATCGTGCCAGACAATTGAGTTATCTAAAATTTCCAAAGCTAGTTTTTTTTTGGATAAATAAATCTCAATTAAATCAGTAATCTCTAGCTCGCCTCTGTTAGATGGTTTAAGAGTCTTAGCATACTCTGAAGCATTGGAGTCAAAGAAATAAAACCCTGGAATGATCAAATTACTTTTAGGCTTAGATGGCTTTTCTTCTATGCCAATAATATTATTATTTTCATCTAATTCTATTACACCAAATTTTTCTGGATCTGGAACTGGTAATCCAAATACACTTCCACCTACATCTTGCATCTTAAGAAGAGCTGAGTTAGCATGATCAAAATATTTTTTGCCAAGAAAGATATTATCACTCAATGCTAAAACTGAGGGGCTACCATCTAAATAGTTATCAGCAATAAAATATGCGTCAGCTATACCTCTTTGTGCATTTTGTATTTCGTAAAAAAAATTTAGACCAACATGAGAACCAGAACCAAAAGTTTTTTTAAATGTTAAAAGGTCATCCTCCTGAACAATAAATAAGATGTCTTTAATGCCTAATCTTATTAATGTTTCTAAAGGATAATAAATCATTGGCTTATCGTATAATGGTAATAATGGCTTTGAGGCTGGAATAGTTGCAGGCATTAATCTTGTACCCTTACCTGCGGCAAGAATAATCCCTTTAGTTTTCATATCAAACCAAGTGATTTAGTTAAAAATACTACTGGGATAATCATACAGATAAATGTGATCAAAATTATATTAAGCTTAGTGCTATCTCTAACGGAACTGATAAGATCTCTATGTGAAATAAAATTTATTAATTTATTTTGTTCATCAACAACCGGAAGATGTCTAATATTGTTTTCACCCATAATTTTGATTGCTATTTCCGAAGATGTTTTTAAATCAACAGTTATAATTTGAGTTGTCATAATATCTGAAGCTGATACTAAATCAGGATCTCTACCATCTTTTACGCATTTTCTTACTATATCTCTCTCTGACACAACACCTAATAACATCTTTTGATCGTCTAATATTGGGACTGCTCCAATATTCTTCAGGTCCATACTATCAGCAATTTCACTAACTATTGACTCTGGACCAAAATACACATATTCATCGTTAAGTTTAATTTTTTTAACATTTTTAATACTTGGCATTCATTTATTATATAAGTAATGAGGTATTAAATTAAATTAAGCGTATTGAAGCACTTTTAACTCTTCAAAAACTGTAAATTTTCACATATTGTTGCAAATTAAATGTTCAGATTTTTTAATTCAAAAAAATGGTTTTTATGGGCTTGGGTTGGTTCAGCTGCAATATTAGGCAGTCTTTGGGTCCAGGTAGAAATTGATGTCAAAATCAATGAATGGTTTGGTACTTTTTACGACATGATTCAAAAAGCTCTAGCTGAGCCAAATTCGATTACCATTGAGGAATATTGGTCAGGTTTAATGTCATTTATTACTCTTGCTGGTATTTATGTTGCTATTGCAGTATTAGTGAGTTTCTTCACT
>CABXXO010000001.1 GCA_902516235.1 uncultured Alphaproteobacteria bacterium | reverse complement strand
CGGAGATGGAGCATTTTCTATGACTGGTATGGATTTTGAGGCATTTGTTCGTCACAAAGCTCCTGTTTTAACTGTTATAGGAAACAACTCTGCTCAAAATCAGATCAGATTTGGACAAATTATGAAGTACGGAGAAGATAAAGGTAATGTTGGAAATATCCTAGGCGATGTTAACTTTGATGAATTTGCAAAAATCTTTGGTGGTCATGGAGAGTCTGTCAGAGAAGCAAAAGAAATTCAACCAGCCCTCAAACGAGCAAGAGAAGCTGTAAAGTCAGGTATCCCTGCTATAGTTAATATTTGGGTTGATAAAGAAGAATTTGCACCTGGTACTAAAAACCAGACTATGTACAAATAAATCTTAGGAGGAAATCATGGAAGCTTTAAAAGGTGTCAAAATATTAGACATGACTCACGTACAATCTGGTCCGACTTGTACACAATTATTAGCTTGGTTTGGTGCAGATGTAGTCAAAGTAGAAAGACCAGGGGTAGGAGACGCTACTAGGGGTCAATTAAGAGATGTTCCTGATGCAGACAGTTTGTATTTTACAATGCTTAATTCTAATAAAAGAAGTATTACATTAAATCCAAAGAAACCAGAAGGTTCAAAAATATTTACGAAACTAATAAAAGAATGTGATGTGATGGTCGAAAACTTTGCTCCAGGTGCTTTAGATAGAATGGGTTTTTCTTGGGAAAAAATTCAAGAGATAAATCCAAGGATGATCTATGCATCTGTTAAGGGCTTTGGTCCGGGTAAGTACGAAGATTGTAAAGTTTATGAGAATGTTGCTCAATGCGCAGGTGGATCAGCTTCAACAACAGGTATGCTTGGTGAAGTTCCTCTTGTTACTGGTGCTCAAATAGGAGATAGCGGAACAGGATTACATCTAGCATTAGGTATTGTAACCGCATTGTTTCACAGAGAAAAGTCTGGAAAAGGTCAAAGAGTGTCTGCTGCTATGCAAGACGGTGTTTTAAATCTTTGCAGAGTAAAACTTCGTGATCAACAAAGGCTCTCTAGAGGCCCTTTGAAAGAATACTCTCAATTTGGAGAAAATATTCCTTTTGATGATGCTACGCCTCGTGCAGGTAATGACTCTGGTGGAGGTCAACCTGGAAGAATTCTAAAATGTAAAGGTTGGGAGACAGATCCTAATGCCTATACTTATTTTATTACTCAAGCTGCAGTTTGGGAAAAAGTATGTGATGTTATTGGAAAACCTGAATGGAAAGAAGACGAGAGTTACTCAACTCCTGCGCTTAGACTTCCAAAACTTAATGAAATCTTTAATACCATCGAAGCTTGGACAATGACTAAGACAAAATTTGAGGTTATGGATATATGCAACCCTCTCGATATACCAGTTGGCCCAATCCTCTCTCTAAAAGAGTTGGCTGAAGATCAAGGACTACGAGATACCAATACAATAGTTGAGGTTGATCATCCTGAAAGAGGAAAATATTTAACAGTTGGCAATCCTATAAAATTATCAGACTCTCCGGCAAAAGTTGAAAGATCGCCTCTTCTTGGTGAGCATACAGATGAGATCTTGAAGGAATTTTGTCAAATGAGTGAAGATGAAATTAAAGCTGTAAGAGAAGCTGGAGCAGTATAAGATACATTCAATTTTAAGGAGACATAATGAAGATAATTTTAATGGGACAACAAGCATTTGGAAAAAGTGCTTTAGAAAAATTTCATACAGAAACAGAGCACGAAGTTGTAGCAGTATATTGTGCTCCCGATAAAGAGGGTAAACCAGTTGATCCTGTTAAAGAGTATGCCCAAAGTGTAAGTCTCCCAGTGTTTCAACCATCGAATTTTAAAGATCAAGAGGTATTAGATCAAATAAGGTCTCATGGAGCTGATTTATGTGTAATGGCATATGTTATTATTTTCGTTCCTGAAGGGGCAAGAGATATTCCTACTCATGGTTCAATATGTTTTCACCCTTCATTACTTCCATTACATAGAGGCCCAAGTTCTATTAACTGGCCAATCATTGGTGGATCAACTAAAACAGGTCTCTCAATCTTTTATCCGAACGATGGATTAGATGAAGGTGAGATATTACTTCAAAAAGAAGTCGACATAGCACCCGATGATACTTTGGGTGATGTTTACTTCAAAAAAATATTTCCATTGGGTCTAGATGCTTGCGTAGAAGCAGCAAATCTAATTGAGTCTGGAAATGCACCAAAAACACCCCAAGACGACTCTAAAGCTACATATGAATCTTGGTGTAAAAAAAGTGATGCAAGAATTGATTGGAAAAAGCCAGGAAATGAAATTTATAACCTAATTAGAGGCTGCAACCCTCAACCCGGTGCATGGGCTGAATTTATGGGAGACGAGTATACATTCTACGATAGTAGATTTATTGATGAACAAAGCGCGGAGCATTTCCCTGGTCAAATAATATCAATTAATGCTGAGAATGTTAGAATAGCTGTAAAAGGTGGATTTATTGAAGTATCAAGGTTTAAATCTGATCAAGGTAAATTATTTGTAAAAGACATGAACACTGCAGTATTTACAGAGGGTGATTTATTCTCATAATAGCTTTTAGTGGCTAAACCTAATAAAGATTCACTTAAGACCTTATCGTTTATAACTTATTTCATAATACTTTTTGTATTTTGGTTTATTTTATCAGGTTACTTAAAAACTCTTTTACTTTTCTTTGGAGTTATTAGCGTTTTATTTGTTTTTTGGATGTCCTACAGAGCTAAAGCACTTGAGGAAGACTCTCTTCCTTTAAAAATCATACTTAGATTACCATTTTATTGGATTTGGCTTTTTAAAGAAATTTTTAAATCTGGGATAACAACAACAGCTTTAATTTGGAATGGTAAATATTCTCCTCAACTCATAACAGTTAAAGCATCTCAAAAGAATAGAACAGGAATTGCAAACTATGCAAATGCTATAACACTTACACCTGGCACAGTAACAATAGAGGTAGATAAAAAAATATTTCTTGTTCATGCATTAAGTAAGAAACTCTCTGAAGACTTGCAGACAGATGATATGAACAAAGTAATTACGGATTTAGATAAATGATCTTTTTTGCAACATTAACTGTTTTGGGGGTCTCTGTAGCATTATGCTTAGTCCGAGCAATCAAAGGTCCAACTCCTTTTGACAGAATATTATCTATATCAAGCATTGGGACAATTATAGCGATAGGCATTAGTGTTCATGGTTTTGCATTTGAAAGGCCTGATTTTGTAGATATTTCTTTGATGTACATACTTTTGAATTTTTTAGGCACCATAGCAATACTTAGGTATTACAAAATAAAAAGGAAAAAAAGTAATGTCTTATAATTTTATTGAATTTATCACTCTTATCTTATTAGCAATAGGTTGCTTTTTCATTTTATCTGGGAGTTTAGGCTTGATAAAGTTACCTGATGTATTTAGTCGAATTCACGCTGCCGGCCTAATTGATACACTAGGATCAGGTTTTATAGTCTTAGCTTTAATAATTTATTCAGGTTTTAGTTTATTAAGCCTTAAACTATTATTGATACCTATCTTTTTAATATTCACCAGCCCTGTAACAGGCCATGCCATAGCTTTATTTGCTCATGAGTCAGGACATAAGCCAAAAGGAAAAAATAAAAAATGAACTTTTTATTAATTAATTTTTTCTTAATTTCCCTGTTACTAATAACAACTTTTTTTATTTTTAAAACTACATCATTAATTAGTGTGGTAGCTCTTACTGGAGCATTTACTTTGCTTTGTTCCGCAATTTACGTAAATTTAGATGCAGTTGATGTAGCATTTACAGAAGCGGCTGTGGGGTCTGGAATATCAACTATTTTAATGGTAATGGCTGCTGCAAAATTACCTGAGGGAAAAAAAAATAAATTAATAAATTTATTTCCTAGCATTATCCTAGCAGTATCGATATCACTAATATTGATTATCATAATTGCTAATCTCCCATTACTAGGAGATCCAAATGCTCCAATCCATCTTCATGTAGTTCCAGAGTACCTTAAGGAAAGTAAAGACTTTTTTCACATACCAAATGTCGTAACTAATATTTTAGCTAGCTACAGGGGTTTTGATACTCTTGGAGAAACAATTGTTATATTTACTGCAGGCCTAGGTGTTATAGCCTTGTTAACTAGTAACACTCTTAATCGTAAAACAAACTTTAAGAAAAATAATAAAAAAAATGAGAGATAAAATTTCATCTAGTCCAGTATTGAGTGTCGTGAGTAAAATTCTTTTTGCCCCAATTATTATATTTGGACTTTACGTGCAATTCCATGGCGACTATGGACCAGGAGGAGGATTTCAGGCAGGAGTAATAGTGGCGGCTGCTTTTATTTTATATTCAATGATATTTGGGCTTTCAAAAGGTGAAACCTTAGTTCCGATAATGATTAATCGATATTTAATGTGTGTTGGTGTTTTGTTATATGCAGGCGTTGGAATAGTTTCAATTCTTCTTGATGGTATGTACTTAGATTATAATGTTTTGTCATCAGACCCTTCAACTGGTCAACATATAGGCATTATATTAGTTGAACTAGGAGTAGGTATCACTGTTGCAACAGTAATGATTGCCTTATATCACTCCTTCGCTTCTTTTGGAGAGGTTAATGAGTAACTTTATTTATTTTTGGAACCATTTTGCCTTTATATTACTGATGGTTGGTGGTTTATTTATAATTATCACGAGTCAAAACTATTTAAAAAAGGTAGTTGGCTTAGCAATTTTTCAAACTGCAGTTTTTGTATTTTTTGTATCACTCGCAAAAGTTTTAGACGGAACAGCTCCTATTTTAACAAAAATGGAAAATGCTTATTCAAATCCATTACCACATGTCTTAATACTGACTGCTATTGTGGTTGGTGTTGCAACTTCAGCACTAGGATTAGCGTTAGTTCTACAGATCTATAGGAACTACGAAACAATCGAAGAAAAAGAAATACAGTCTTTGGAGCTAAAGTCAGATAAATAAATGTTTAATATATTTTTAGACGATGCTGCTGCATTGGTAGTGGTTTTACCTCTACTAATTTCAGCAATAATTGCTTTCATACCATCAAAAATATGGCCCTGGATCATCTCACTTGTCACTTTAGTTTTACATTTGGTTTTATCTTTACACCTTCTAAAAGAAATTTCTATTTCAGGTTTGATAATTTATGAGTTTGGAAACTGGGAACCACCATGGGGGATCTCTTTCAAAATAGATGGAGTCAACATTGGGCTTCAATTGTTGTTTTCAATTTTTGTTTTAATATCTACATTTTATTCTAGGAAAATATTTTTAAGTGAAATTGACTCTAGGGACTCTGGAAAAGCTTACTCTTTGTGGTTGTTGGCAATTGGAAGTTTAAACGGGATTATCTTAACCAACGATATTTTTAATTTATTTGTCTTTTTAGAAATATCTGCCTTAGCTTCTATTTCCTTAATCGCATTGGGTGCAGGTCAAAATAGAAAAGCATTATTAGCGGCATTTAATTATCTAATTATCGGAGCTATCGGTGCCACATTTTATGTAATTGGAGTTGGTTTTGCCTATGCAATGACAGGAACTTTAAATATGAATGATCTCGTCATTCAGCTGGCTCA
This sequence comes from uncultured Alphaproteobacteria bacterium, assembly GCA_902516235.1. Lineage (GTDB taxonomy): Bacteria > Pseudomonadota > Alphaproteobacteria > HIMB59 > HIMB59 > HIMB59. The sequence goes on along the minus strand of CABXXO010000001.1, from coordinate 91,769 downwards.
ATATTCTGATGGCCAGTTAGCTATCTTTGCCGGAATGTCATTTATGCTTGTTGGACTTATGGTAAAAGCTGCAATTTTTCCTGTCCATATTTGGTTACCCCCTGCATATAGTTACGCTCCCTCAGCTGTTTCAACTCTTTTGGCTGCATTAGCCACAAAAACAATTCTTTATTTTTTTGTAAGACTTTTGTATGAGGTATTCATAATATATCCAAGTTACTTAAGCTTATTTTTAGATTTTGTTTTATATCCTTTATCTTTACTCGCTATATTTATCGGAACTTTGATAGCTATATATCAAGATGATATAAAAAAACTTTTGGCATTTTCATCAATTGCTCAGATAGGTTACATAACTCTGGCTTTTAGTCTTAAAGACCATAGTGGTATTACTTCAGGTTTTATTCATATATTTAACCATGCTTTTATTAAAGGAGGTTTGTTTATGGCTGTTGGTTACTTTGCTATTCTTCTAAAGGATAGGGTAACCCTTGCTAGTTTAAAAGGTTTTGGCTACAAATACCCAATAACTTCATTTGCTTTATTAATTTGTGGACTATCTTTAATTGGATTGCCTTTAACTAATGGCTTTATTTCAAAATTGTATTTATTTCAAGCTCTTTACACAAACCAGATGTATTTTTCAATCGCTTTGGTAGCGGTAAGTTCAGCATTAGCTGTAGCATACTTTTGGAAAATAGTAGAACAGATGTGGTTTTCTGAAATTAAATTTAAATCAGAAAAAGAGGATGCTTATATTTATTTACCAATATGGATAATTACAGTCTCTATCATTGTTTTTGGAATATATTCATCACCAATAATAGAATTTTCTAACTTGTCTGCAGACTATCTAATATCAGGTTATCAAAATTGAGTAATTCTTTTTTAATCATACTGGGTATTATTACCCCATTATTTGCAGCATTATTTTCTTATGTTTGTAGATATAATAATAATTTAAGAGACTCTTTTGGTATAATAGGTGGTCTAGTCACCTTTTTAGTTAGTTTAAAAATTTTTCATGGAATACAAAATAACGTAATATTTCAAATAACTTTTTTTACACTTTTTGATGGAGTTGATTTTACTTTTAAAGTTAACGCTCTTGGATCTATTTTTAGTTTAGTAGCCTCATCTCTTTGGATACTGGCTTCTATTTATACTATAGGTTATATGAGAGGAGCTGGTGAAAAAAATCAAACAAGATTTGTAATTTTTTATTCAATTGCAATCCATGCTGCACTGGCAATAGCTTGGTCTGGAAATCTTCTAGTCTTATTTATTTTCTATGAAATATTAACATTTTCAACTTTCCCTTTAGTTGGACATAAACAAAATGCTGAGTCACAATCTGCAGGACGACTTTATTTATCGATTTTAGTCGGCACTTCTTTAATATTTTTCTTACCGGCTATATTTTGGATTTGGCTTGAAACAGGGACTCTGGATTTTCAAGATGGAGGAATATTAATAAATCAGTTTCCAGCGGAGTACCTTTCTCTTCTAATAGCCATGCTTGTGTTTGGAATTGGTAAAGCAGCAATTATGCCAATTCATCGATGGTTACCGGCAGCAATGGTGGCACCAACTCCAGTTTCTGCTCTACTTCATGCAGTAGCTGTTGTAAAAGCTGGTGTATTTAGCTTTCTTGTAGTTATTGTTTATATAGTAGGTCCTGAATTCTTGCTTCAAACAAAAAGCTCAGATTGGTTAGTTTGGTTAGCATGCTTTACAATTATGGCATCCAGTATTATTGCAATTACAAAAGATGATTTAAAAGCTAGATTAGCTTATTCTACTATTAGTCAACTTTCTTATATAATTCTTGGAGCTGCTTTGGCTTCATCACTAGCGTTAAAAGGAGCTTCCTTTCATATAATTACTCATGCTCTGGGTAAGATAACTTTGTTTTTTTGTGCTGGCGCTATTTATGTAACAGCCCACATTAAAAAAGTAAGTGAACTAAAAGGTATGGGTTTTAAATTACCATTGATATTTTTTGCTTACACTTTAGGAGCTCTATCAATTATCGGGGTCCCTCCATTTATAGGTTCATGGAGCAAATTTTATTTAATAATGGGTTCTATTGAGAGAGAATTTATTGTTGTTGCTATAATTTTAGGCATATCCTCACTTTTGAATATTTACTATTTATTACAACCAATTGTAATAGGATTTACTCAAACTTCTAGAAGAGAAGCAAAATTAATTAAAGCTCCTTTAACTGTTTGGCCACCAGTAATTACCGGATTGAGCTGTTTAATATTCTTTTTTTATGCAAACTATTTCTTAAATAATGTAAGTGGAGTAATAGCGATTTAAATGAAAAAGAATGATTTAACAAGTATGGGTAAAAGTTTTACAAAGTACATACTTATTATTGGGGCACTCTTAATTCTTTTAGATTTTACATTCCATAGACATGAATATTTTTCATTTGCTGAGATTTATGGTTTTCCAGCTTTTTTTGGATTTATAAGTTTTGTTTTTATCGTTTTGTTAGGAAAGTGGTTAAGAAAATTCTTAATGAGAAAGGAGGACTATTATGATCAGTAACATTATCCCAGGTTTAATAATGATACTCACTTCATTCTTATTACCAACAATACCACAATATTTTAGACAACCTGCAATGTTACTTTCGGTTGGTTTGTCAGCTTTATCATTATTCAATGGTTATGGAACTTTTTTAGAGTGGGACGTACTTGGATTAAATTTAATATTATATCAATCAGATAGCCTAACTTTTCCTTTTTCTATTATTTTCCATATTGCAGCTGTTCTAGTCATTATCTTTAGCTGGCATAGTAAAAACTTAATGGAGCATATGGCGACACTCGCTTATGCTGGTTCAGCGATAGGTGCACTTCATGCTGGTGACTTCTTTAGTTTATTTATATGGTGGGAAGCCACGGCTCTAACTTCAGTTTTTATAGTTTTTGCAGGAAATACTAAATCAGCAAGAGACGCAGCCATGAGATATTTGATCATTCAAGTCTCCTCAGGTGTATTGCTTTTAATTGGAGCATGTTTGTTGTTGTATCAAACTGGAAATCACAACTTAACTGTTTTAGATCTGACTACAGATTTTGGAATTTTTATATTTATTGCTTTTGGAATTAAAGCTGCCTTTCCCTTTTTAAATGGCTGGTTACAAGACTCATATCCTGAGTCTTCTGTTACGGGTACAGTGGCGTTATCGGCATTTACAACAAAATTAGCTATTTATGCATTAGCCAGAACGTTCCCAGGCACAGACTCATTGATTTGGATTGGAGCTATTATGACTGCGTTCCCTGTCTTTTTTGCTGTAATTGAAAATGATTTAAGAAGGGTTTTATCTTTTAGTCTTAATAATCAATTAGGTTTTATGGTTGTTGGTATTGGTATTGGAACGGAGCTATCACTTAATGGAACAGTGGCTCATGCATTTGTTCATATTATATACAAGGCCTTACTTTTTATGAGCATGGGTGCTGTTTTATATAGAGCAGGAACCACAAAAGCTTCAGAATTAGGTGGTCTATATAAATACATGCCCTTTACTACAATCTTTTGCATCATAGGTGCCATGTCTATTTCCGCCTTTCCATTGTTTAGTGGTTTTGTTGCGAAGTCTTTAATCATGTCCTCTTTAGGGGGTATGGGTATGGTTTTAATTTATTTTGTATTATTTTTTGCATCTGCAGGTGTGTTAGAGCACTCGGGAATAAAGATACCTTATTTTGCATTTTTTGCGCATGAGAGAAAATCAAAAGTGAAAGAAGCACCCATTAATATGCTTATAGCGATGGGCATTGCAGCTTTTTTATGCATTGGAATTGGAGTTTTTCCTAAATACTTATATCTGATACTTCCATACACAGTTGAGTACCAACCATATACGATTGACCATGTTATAAGTCAGCTTCAACTTTTAGTTTTTGCTATTATTGCGTTTCTATTCCTCGTTAAATTTAAACTTTATCCCTCAGAGATTAAATCTACCGTATTAAACTCTGATTGGTTTTATAGAAAAATGCTCCCCGGTATAGGAAAGCCACTATTTAAAAAAATAGGTTTGTTAACAGAATTTATTTATGAAAATTTAAGGTTTTTTTTCAGATTGATATTAAATAAATCTCATAAATTTAGTAATTCATCGTATATAAAAGTTACAACACCTAGTTTTGCAGCAACAATTCTCATATCAATATTATTTATAATGCTGCTAATTGTATTGTTATAATTATTTTTTTATTTTTGAGGACTCAAGCTTGATAGCCTCTTGGATAAAGATTTGCCATATCCTCACTATAATTTCAGGATCAATTTTATTTCTTTTTGCCTTTGATTGAACAGATTTCAAAATATGAGTAATTCGTTCGTGGTCAATTATTTCATCTTTACTCTCTTTTAATTTAGTAACTTTATGAATTTCTTTAAATCTATCTCCAATTAATTCAATAATTTTATTATCAATATTATCAATATCTTTCCTTACTTTTTTAAGATCATCCATATTATTTTTTTTAGTCATTTTTGATTATTACTGTAAATTAAATTTATATGAATTTTAAAAATACTAAACATAAAGTTGCTGTATTCTGTGGTTCAATGTATGGATCAAATAAAAAATTTAAAGAATTAGCTGTTACAGTAACTAAATACTTGGCCCAAAATAATTATGATATTGTTTATGGAGGCGGGGATAATGGATTGATGGGCGTTGTAGCTAACACAGCTTTAAAATATAATTCTCATGTAACTGGTATTATCCCTTCTTTCCTTGATAAACGTGAAAAAATCCACTCTAAAATTAATAAAATTTATGTGACTAAAACAATGGAACAAAGAAAAAAAAAGTTTCTAAAAATATCAGACAGCTTTATAGCCTTACCTGGAGGAGGAGGTACAATTGAGGAAATAAGCTTAGTTGTAAGTGCTCTTCAATTGGGAGTAATCAAGAACAAAAAATGTTTAATATTTAATTATGAAAATTATTGGAATGACATAATCAATCAATATAAAAAAGTTGTGAATGCTAAGTTTGCATACAAAAATTTTAAAGATTTATTTTTAGTGTGTAATAACTTTACTGAATTTAAAGAGATCTTTTAATTATGTTTCAAATAATTTAACCAATTTCTCAACTCTCTACTCCGGATATTATCATTCAATAAAGATTGACTATAGCTATTAACGTTCGGTTTTTTGTAATCCTCGATTAGATTAGTAATTTGATTTTTAGTGAATATTTTTTCTTTGAGTAAAATACTTTTTCTGGCATTAAGAATTTTGCCAGTATATTTAAAATTAAATTCAGGATGATATTGGGTACCCCAAAAATTTTTAGTTACAAGAGACTGAATCGAAAAATGATTATCAGAGAGAATTTTTGAATTGTTTGGTTTTTGAGAAATATGGTCTACATGAGAGGCAAAAGCATCAAACACTGATGGTTTATTAGTATACATTGGGTGTATCTTACCAAACTTGTTAATGCTAATATTATAGGCTATTCCGATCTCCCTTCCTTTGGGATTTTTTTTAACTGCTCCACTATTTGTAACTGTATAAAGTTGCATTCCCCAACAACTTCCAAACATATTTATTTTTAATTCTGACATTTTTTTCATTAAAGAAATTTGGTTTTTAATTTCTCGAGTATTGTCATAAATATTAAGGCTAGAACCAGTCCATACTACTCCTCTAAATGACTTTATGAAGTTTTCTTCGTATATCTTATTTAAGTCCATTGATGGATAAATAAATGTAGTTTTTATATTTGGATTTATGCTTTTTAATTGATCTCTATAAAATTCACAGATTGGTTGTAATTTATATTTTGCTAGCTTACCCCATCCGTTTTTATCGTATCCATTAACTATTAGTAAATTCATTCATATTTAATATATTTAGATTATCTAGATGTCAGCATTTATCTACAAATCAATTTCTGTTCTGTTTTTTGTTTTAATGAGTGTGTGTATCAAAGCTACTGGAGATAATTTACCACTGTTTGAAGTAGTTTTTTTTAGAAGTTTTTTTGCTCTTATTCCACTGTTTTTAGTTATTTTTTATTTTAATTTAAAAATCACTTCTATAAATAACTACAAACTTCACTTTTTTAGAGGCTTAGTAGGCATCGCTGCCATGTCATTATTCTTTATATCCTTAAGGTATGTACCATTAATTGAAATGCAAACTATTAGCTACTCCTCAGTTTTTTTTATATCAATATTATCAATTTTTTTCTTAGGAGAGAAAATTGGTTATAGAAGAGTAATTGCAATTATTGTGGGTTTTATAGGTGTAGTAATTATTTTAAAACCAGATGTAAATTTATTTAGTAATTATTCTGTTTTACCTCTTTTAGCTAGCATTTTTCTATCAATGGCTGTCATAATTTTAAAAAAAATATTATTAACCAATAATAATATATTGAGTGTTTGGACTTTTACACTTTTTGCCACTTTATTCAGTTTATTCTTTTTTAATGATGATTGGATTTGGCCTAATAATTTTGATTTGGTTCTTTTAATTGCATCCGGCATTTTAGGTTTTGTGGCACAGCTTTGTCTCTCCAAATCTTTTCAACTAGCAGATGCTTCTGTATTAGCACCTCTAGATTTTACATCTGTAATATGGGCTTTTTTAATTGGATATATTATCTTTGGAGAATTTCTTTCAAGAGAAGTATTGTTAGGGGGCCCATTAATATTATTATCTGTGGGATATATTTTTTATCGTGAGACAGTTCTTCGTAAAAAAATTGTTTTAGGCAGTAACAAACAATTCTAATTAAAGTTTAGACAGAGCATTTTTTTTTTGATACTAAAAACATATGGATTATCTACATACAATGGTTCGTGTCAGTGACATTGATCAGTCAATTGATTTTTATTGTAATAAATTAGGCTTGGTAGAATTTTCTAGAAAAGAAAGTGAGAAGGGACGTTTTACTTTAATTTTTCTTTGTGCTCCTGGCGATAAAAATACAGCAGAAAGTGAAAAAAAACCCCTTTTGGAATTAACATATAATTGGGACAAGGAAGAGTACCAAGGTGGTCGAAATTTTGGACATCTTGCTTTTAGAGTAGATAATATTTATCAAGTTTGCGAAAGTCTTATTAAAAATAATGTAGTAATAAATAGACCTCCAAGGGACGGTTATATGGCGTTTATTAAATCACCAGACGGTATTTCCATTGAGTTACTTCAAAAGGGTGAGAGTCTTGAAATCAAAGAACCTTGGTCAAGTATGGAAAATAATGGTTCTTGGTAAATTATATCTCAGAGAGTTTTTTTTCTATATCTTCTCTAGTTAAACTACCATTATTTTGAGATATCACCTCTAAAGCCTTACGAATGATATCTTCATCTCCAGGCTCCTCAAGATCAGATAATATTATCTCTCTGAGTAATTCTGAATTATCAGATTGTCCAATATCATCAAGAATGAATTGAGCAAAAACTTTATTTCTAGAATTTCTCTTTTCAAATTCAGTTTGCTCTTTTTGACTTTGTTCTGCCTCAAAAGCCTTTTGTCTATCTTTAAATTTATCCATGATTAATTATTTCATAGTTGGCATGTTGAGTGAAGCCCCTGCGACATCATCTGGCCATCTTGATGTTATAGTCTTTCTTTTGGTATAAAAGTTAATTCCTTCTTCTCCATGCATTCCATGGCCACCAAATATAGAGCCTTTCCAGCCACCAAAAGTATAAAATGACATAGGCACTGGTATTGGAATATTGATACCAACCATCCCAATTTGGACATTCTTCATAAAATTTCTTGCGAATGCCCCATTAGATGTATAAATGGAAGTTCCATTACCAAATTCATGCTTATTAATTAAGTTCAAAGCACCTTCAAAGTTGTTCATATTCAACACAGATAAAACAGGTCCAAAAATTTCCTCTTTGTAAATGGACATGCCTTCACTAACGTCATTAAATATTGTAGGGCCAACAAAATTACCATTTTCATAACCTTGTAGACTAATACCTCTACCATCCAGTTCTAATTTTGCACCTTCTTCAACTCCTTTTTCAATATATGACAGAACTTTTTGTTTGTGTTCTTTTGTAATGAGTGGTCCCATTTCACTTTGTGGGTCTAAAGACTCACCAACTTTTATTTTGCTAGCTTTCTCTTTTAATAAATCTATAAATGGTTTTTGGATTTTACCAATAGGCATAGCCACTGAAGTTGCCATGCAACGTTCACCCGCAGATCCAAAAGCAGCTCCAATTAATCCATTTACTGCATCCTCTAAATTTGCATCTTCCATTATTACCATATGGTTTTTTGCACCACCAAGAGCTTGAACTCTTTTATTTGTTTTTGAACACTCAGTATAAATATACTTAGCGACAGGTGTTGACCCAACAAAACTTACAGAACAAATATCTTCGCATTGAAGAATTAGATCTACGACATTTTTATCACCATTTACTACTGTAAGAATATTATCAGGAAGACCTGCCTCGCTCATTAATTCAGCAAGTTTCAAAGAGCATTGAGGAACTTTTTCAGAGGGTTTAAGCATAAAGGCATTTCCACATGCAATTGATAATGGAAACATCCACATTGGAACCATAGCTGGAAAATTAAAAGGTGTTATTCCTGCACATATTCCTAAAGGTTGTTTAATATCAAACAAATCTACGTTTGTACCAACGTTAATTGAATGATTTCCTTTCAACAAATGTGGTATACCGCATGCAAAGTCAACTACTTCAAGACCTCTTTGTAAAGATCCTTTTGCATCAGAAAATACTTTACCATGTTCTTCAGAAATGATTTTCGCAATCAAATCAAAATTTTTTTCAATTAAAACTTTAAACTTAAATAAAATATCACTTCTTTTTGTAATAGGTGTATTGGCCCATAATGATTGAGCTGATTTCATTTTACCAATTATTTTTTCAAACTCATTTCTAGTAGTTTTTGGAACATGTGCATATTCCTCACCTGTACTAGGGTTATATAATTTTATAAACTCTTTTGAGTCACTAGATAATCCTTTAGAGTCAAAGAAATTTTCAATTATCTTCATGTGATGTTTTTATTATTAAATTTGTTTTTAGTAAAGATAATTGATTTATTTTAGCTCTTTTGGTATTGTTAAGTCTTTAAGGGGTGCTGAAAGGCTGAGAAAGGTAATACTTAACCCTCGAACCTGATCCAGGTAATTCTGGCGTAGGAAGTTTCCCTTAAATACTTTTAACAATTAGTACAGATTAAATGGAAATTATTTTTTTAATATTATTAGGTTTAATTTTTACTGTATCATTCATATTTTTAAAAAAAAATGAATTATCAGATGATAAATTTGTTATTAAAAATAAATATAACATATTTTTCTCAACTTCTTCTTTTGTGTCATCAGCATTAGGTTTTTGGATAATTTTTTCACCAGCAGCGGCAGCTACTTGGGGCGGAATGGGTAATGTCATTGGTTATGCTCTTGGATCTGCAATGCCTTTAATTTTATTTATATTTATTGGAAGATACGTAAGAAAAGTATTTCCAAATTCGTCAGGCTTTCATGATTGTATTGAAAATAGATTTGGTAAAAGTCTATCACACTTTGTCATAATAGTTTCGTTAATTTACATGACAGTGTTTTTAATAGCTGAGATTACAGCAATCTCAAAGTTCTTTTATTTTTTAAATGGTACCTCATATTGGATCTCTTCAATGATAATTATATTAATAGCTTTATCATACGTTCTAATTGGCGGACTATCAGCAACAATTTTCACAGATCTAATTCAATTTATTTTCATTATAGGAATTTGTCTCTTTTTAGTTTTTAAAATTCCATTCCAAGAGTTTTCAGACAATACTTCTTTTATGATAGAAAATGCTCATTTATTCGACTTTAATAATCAATTTTTATGGATAACAGGTTTAACTTTTTTAATAGCGGTTACATTTACTAATCTTTTTCACCATGGTAATTGGCAAAGAATTTATGCTGCTAAAGATGATAACACTCTTAGTGTAAGCTTAATTATATCTACTTTAATTATATTCATAGTTGTTTATTTCATTGGATATTCTGGATTGGTATCAATTTCACTATACTCCATGGACGATCCTGACTTAACTTTTGTAAAACTTTTTGGGCTACTGGAAACCTCGTTTATAAAATATATATTTGTAATATTGGCTGCTTCACTAGTATTGAGCAGTATTGATACTTTAATAAATGCAATAAATTCTCAGATTGTCTCGCTCAGCAAGAGTTATTCTTTTAAATCCTCCTTAAACATATATTTTATTTTAGTTTTTTTAGTGGCAGTTTTTATACTATCTTCACAAGGTTACAATGTCTTATACGTATTTCTCATTGCCGATTTAATTTGTTGTTGTTTAGTTTTACCTTTTTTGTTGGGTTTGTTTGGTTTTAATATCTCTGTCAAACAAATTTACATAATATCGTTTTTTAGTTTACTACTGGGAGTATTAATATTTCCTGACCCCTCATTCAGTAAAAATATAATGAGTGATTTTCTAAATATAAATTTAACTTTTATCAATAACTATAAATTATTTTCATCATTTTTAGTGCCAATTTTATTTTCGACAATATTGACACTATTGATGAAAAAGAAAGGAGTATGATGGAACATATTTATAATGATTTAAAAAACCTACGGGAAAAAGGAGCGCTCGTGCATTGTATAACTAATTACGTGGCAATGAACATTAATGCTAACACACTCTTATCAATTGGAGCATCTCCGCTGATGTCTCATGCTAGAAGTGAACTTGGAGAAATAGCTGCCATTTCGTCTTGTCTAGTTAATAATATTGGAACACTTGATGACGATTGGAGACCTAGCTTTTTAGAGGCTTCTAAATTCTATGTTGAACAAGAAAAACCAATCATACTAGACCCTGTTGGCTCAGGTGCGAGTAAATTAAGAACCCAAACTTGCCTTGAAATAATTAATGGTTCCAAAAAATTAATCATCAGAGGGAATGCGTCTGAAATTCAATCACTAGTTGATCAAAATAAAATTACTTCAAAGGGTGTAGATTCTTCAATTGAAAGCCACGCTGCTATTGAGTCTGGTAAAATTTTATCTAAAGAGAATGATTGTGTAGTATTTATAAGTGGTGGAGATGATTTTATTATTTACGATGATAAAATTACAAAAATATCTAACGGATCAAGTATAATGACAAAAGTTACAGCTATTGGCTGTTCATTATCATGTATTGTTGGAGCATTTGCCGCTGTTGGAGAAAGTTTATATAAATCAGCCATAAGTTCTGCAGCTATTTTTTCAATTGCAGGAGAACTCGCAGCATCAAAATCTGAGGGCCCAGGTGATTTTCAAGTAAATTTCTTAAACAAATTAAATAATATTACTGAAAAAGAGATTTTAGATAATTTAAAAATCACCAGTGTTTAAATTTTGTTTTGTTACTGATGATAAACTTACTCCCCTGAGTAAATTAGACAATTATTTAAAAATAATATTTGAAAGCAAGGTTGATTGTATTCAACTAAGATTTAAGAATTTAAAAACTATTGATTTATACAATTTAGGAAAGGATTTAAAAAAGGATTGCGTTAGATTTAAAAAAACTCTTATTGTCAATGATCGTGTGGACATTGCAAAATCGATAAATGCTCATGGAGCACATGTTGGAATGGATGACTTACCTTATAATCAAGCCAGGAAAATATTAGGGAAAAAATCAATAATTGGAGTTTCAGCAAGTAATAAAGTTGAATTTGCGAAGGTAAAAAAGTTAAAGAGTGTCAGTTATATAGGTGTTTCTGCTTTCTCATCGGATACAAAACAAGAAATGAAAAATTATTTTGGTCTAGGTGGTCTCAAAAATTGTGCCAAAGCAACAAAGATTCCATTAATAGCAATAGGCGGTATTAAAGTTAATGATGTCAATAATATACTAAAACTAAAAATACATGGTGTCGCAATGATATCCTCTTTATTAAAAGGAAATATTAAAGATAATTGCTCTAAAATAAGTAAGATCATAAAAAGTTATGAAAAAATATAAAACTGTATTAACTATTGCAGGTTCTGACTCGTCAGGTGGTGCGGGAATCCAAGCAGATATAAAAACTATAACATATTTTAAATGCTATGCGATGTCAGTAATCACTGCTCTAACAGCACAAAATACTCAAGAGGTAAAAAGTATTTTTAATACAACTCCCAAATTTATCAAAGAACAACTCAATACTACTTGTAACGATATAAAACCTGACTCAATCAAGATTGGAATGCTCAGTGATAAAAAAATTATTCAAGAGATATCAAAATTTATAGAAAATTCTAAAATTTCAAATGTTATATTAGATCCTGTGATGGTATCAACCTCAGGTTTTTTATTATTAAAAAAAAGTGCTATTTCTAGTTTGGTAAAAAATTTAATAACCAAGTCATTGATAATTACACCTAATTTAAAAGAAGCTGAACTTCTTACAAATACTAAAATTTATACAAAAAACGATATGATTAAAGCTATAGAAATACTTCAAAATATAGGTGCAAAAAATATTTTGATTAAAGGTCTTATTAAAGAGAAAAAAATCTATGATTGTTTATTCCTAAAGAAAAACAAGGAGATACATTTTTTTATGTCTAATATCATTAATAGCAAAAATACCCATGGAACAGGCTGCACATTATCATCAGCTATCGCTTCTAATATTGCCTTAGGTAATGATATTTTAAAGTCTGTAAAGATTTCAAGAAACTACACAAAAAAAGCCATATATAAAGGTAGTTTTTACAAAATTGGTAAAGGAAGTGGCCCAGTCTATCATTTTTAACTTTTAATTTACTCAAATTGCTTTAAAAGGTTTACCAATATTTAGGCTTATTATTTGAATACTATTTAAAAAAATCTCATTAAAATTTTAAACGACATTTGGATATACTAAATATTTATTACTTAAGAAAGGACTATAAATGACTACAGGAACAGTGAAATGGTTTAACCCAAAAAAAGGATATGGGTTTATTGCCCCTGATGGAGAAGATAAAGATATCTTTGTTCATATCACAGCTGTTCAACAAGCAGGATTAGACCGCCTCGATGAAGGCGACAAAGTCGAATTTGAAATTGTTGAAGACAAAGGCAAATCCAAAGCAGATCAGTTGAAAAAAGTTTAATTGATATTGCGAATACTTTTTATTTTATCGTAGGCTTGATTTATCTCGGATAGTCTGTCTTCAGATTTAATGATTAATTCTTGAGGGACACCCTGGGCACTTAATTGGTCAGGGTGTAACTCTTTACTAAGCTTAATCCATTTCTTTCTAATCTCGCCGTCCGTTGCCTCTTTATTAATTCCTAGTACTTTGTATGGATTTATTTGTTTGTCCAGCCACAATGTTTTAATGCTCTCATATTGGGTTTTAGTTAGGCCAAAGTAATTAGCACAATTCTCTATATAATTTATTTCAGGATCACTTATCTCCCCATCTGCCTCTGCTATATAAAATAAAAGATTGATGACTTGTTCAAGTACTTGTGGTAGTGCTCTAAATAACATCCCAAGTTGTTTCGCGTATTGATGATAATCATCTGAAGTTTTTTTTGCTTCATTAAAAATTTTACCAACATCGCTTTGAAAGTTAGGAGGTATTTTAAATTTTTCTCTAAATGCTTTAACCTCATCTGAAGTAACTTGGCCATCTGCCTTAGCTAATTTTGCCGCTAATATTATAATTCCAATTGTAATAATTTCTTGAGGGGACTTTATACCTATGCTTTCATTGGTATTTTGTCTTCTTATTTTATCTACACTATGTCCTGCAATAACACCAAGTAATGCCCCAATTGGACCACCTAAAGCAAATCCAAATGTACCAGCAAGTAATTTCCCCCAAACACTCATCTAATTAAATTTAATATACTCTGGTTACTTTCAAATTATTTTAACCACTGATTAACTTTATTATGGTCTTTAAGTGTGGCTTCATTGCCATGTGCAAAATGTTTGCTCATGTCAGGGTAATACTTAAAAGAAATTGGTTTTCTTCCCATAGCTACTGCCATTTCTCTTACATGATGAGGATCTGCTCCACAACAAATACCAATAAAGTTTACATTTAACTCCATACAGTTTTTCGTAAATTCGGCCATTTCAAATCTATTACATGTAAGTCCATCTAAAGCTATATGAGAGACGTTCCCATCAATACAGCCACAATTTGGATCTTTTATATACATATGCGTAGGGTACTCTTCATTAGTTCTGTAAGGAACAGGCAATGCTGCAACATGACAAGATACTTGTTTTCTAATATCAGGAAGTAATTTCATCATCATATCTGGTCCTCTGTAACAATTAAGTCCAACAACATCAGCTCCATGATCTTCTAAGATTTTACAAGCTTCAGCTGCTGTATGACCATCTCTGGTTTTATCTCCTTTATGTATCGCCAAATTCACAACTGCAATTAAACCAGCATTCTTTATTTCTTTAAGAGCAATTTTAGCCTCCTCAGTCCAACTAATCGTCTCCGCAATAATAAAATCAACATTATCTTCTTTAGCCCAAGCAATTTGTTCAGCAAACATTTTTTGACAGTCAATATGAGATTGTTTGTTGTTTGGGTCATAAATATTTGTGTTAGCAACGTTTCCTGCAATCATTAAGTCTAAATCGGGAAATTCCTTTGCAGCATATCTGGCAATTTTTAAAGCATTTTTTTGAAGAGGTTCTAGTAACTCTTCTTTGCCTATTAGTCGAAGTTTTTCACGATGACCGTAGTATGTAAAAGCTTGGACAACATCACTACCAGAACGAATAAACTCTCGGTGAAGCTGAGTGACTACCTCTGGATGCTCGAGGACAACTTCAGGTACATAAGAACCTGCTTGAAGATAACCCCTTCTTTCCATAGCAAAAAGATATCCCTCAGCACATAAAATAGGCCCTTTGTTTAATCTCTCTATAAGGTCCATTTCAATTCCCCCAATTAAATTTTTATGATAATTATTATTACTTTCATAAGTAATTTCTATTGAAAAATTAAGTTTAAACTATGAATTATGTAAATAAAATTAAGGCACTACCTATCTGGAAAGGTAATATCTCTTTAAATCCTCTAGAAGGAGGAATTACAAATTATAATTATTTAGTCAAAGATGGTTCATCAGAATATGTAGTAAGAATGGGAGAGGATATTCCTGAGCATTTAGTCTATCGATCTAATGAATTAAATGTAAGTAAAGCGGCTCATGCTATTGGGGTGTCCCCAAAATTGATACACTTTGAGCCGGGTGTGATGGTTTTTGATTATATCCAATGTAAAACTCTTGACCCTGAAACTGTTAGGATCAACCTTGATAAAATTATGCCCATCATTAAAAAAATTCATTTTGAAATGCCAAATCAATTAAATGGTCAGTCAATAATTTTTTGGGTTTTTTATGTAATTAAATATTATTCTAATTTTTTAAAAAAAAATAACTCAAGTCATGTTTCAATAATTCAAGAACTAATTAAAAAATCAGAAACACTAGAAAAATTATCTTCTCCTAGGGATATAGTATTTGGCCATAATGATTTCTTGGCTGCAAATTTTCTAGATGATGGTTCAAAAATTTGGGTAGTTGATTGGGAATATGGTGGATTTAATGATCCATTATTTGATATTGGAGGCCTTGCTTCGAATAATGATTTTGATACTGAATTAGAAAACCAATGTTTAGAATTATATTATGATCAAAAACCATCAAAAGAACTTCTCATAAGATATAATTCAATGAAGGCAGCAAGTCTCCTTAGAGAAACGATGTGGAGTATGGTATCAGAGATTACTTCCAATTTAGAATTTGATTATTCTAAATACACTGAAGAAAACTTAACAAAATTTAATAACACGTTTGAAAGCCTTTAATGATTAAAAGTTCAAAAATTTTAATTATTGGTGGAGGTATAGTTGGTTGTTCAACAGCTTATCATTTGGCTAACTTAGGTTTAGAAGTTTGTTTAATTGAAAGTGGTAAACTTACAGCAGGGAGTACTTGGCACGCCGCAGGTTTAGTTGGACAATTAAGAACAAATGCAAATATTACTCAATTATTAGGTTACTCTGTAGATCTTTATGACAAATTAGAAAAAGAAACTGGTCTTAGCACAGGTTGGAAAATGAATGGCGGATTGAGGCTGGCATGTAATAAAGAGAGATGGCAAGAGGTATTGAGACAAACAACTACTGCCCATTCTTTTGGTCTTGAGATGGAGCTATTATCTCCTAAAGAAGCACAAGATTTATGGCCTATCATGAATATTGATGATGTATATGGAGCTGCATTTCTCCCAACAGATGGACAAGCTAATCCCACGGATATCTCTCAAGCTTTAGCTAAAGGAGCTCGTAACAAGGGAGCTAAAATAATTGAAGAAACCAAGGCTTCTAAAGTTGTAATTGAAGATGGAAAAATCATCGCAGTTGAGACAGATAAAGGAACAATTCAATGCGAAAAAATCGTTTGTTGTTGTGGTCAATGGACCAGACAATTAGCTCAAACCGTAGGTGTTAATGTACCTTTAGTCTCATTTCAGCACCAATATTTAGTAACTGAAAAAATAGATGGAGTTGAGACTAGCTTACCTACCTTAAGGGATCCAGATCGTTTAATATATTTTAAAGAGGAAGTTGGAGGCTTAGCAATGGGAGGATACGAGCCTAATCCTTTGTCGTGGGCAGAAAAATCTGTTCCTGATAATTTCCATTTTTCTTTGTTAGACTCTGACTATGATCACTTTGAACAAATTATGAATAATGCTCTTGGTAGAGTTCCAAAATTAGAGACAGCAGGCATTAAAGAACTTATTAACGGTCCAGAAAGCTTTACTCCTGATGGAAATTTTATTTTAGGAGAGAGCCCAGAGCTTAATAACTTCTATGTGGGCGCAGGTTTTAATGCATATGGTATTGCTGCAGGAGGTGGAGCAGGAATGGCTCTTGCAGAGTGGGTTGCTAACGGTCGTCCCCCGTATGATTTATGGCCTGTTGATATTAGAAGATTTGGGAAACCCCATCAAGATTTAGAATGGGTGAGAAAAAGAACATATGAAGCATACGCTAAGCACTACACCATGGCTTGGCCTTATGAGGAACATTCATCAGTTAGACAATTTAAAACATCTCCTATTTATGAAAATTTAAAAAAAGCCAATGCTTGCTTTGGAGAAAAAATGGGATGGGAAAGACCAAATTGGTTTGCTCCTCCAGGCACAGAGCCAAAAGATATATACAGTTTTAATAAGCAAAATTGGTTTGAAGCTGTTGGTAATGAAGTTAAGGCAACCAGAGAGGCTGCTGTGTTGATAGATCAAACATCTTTTGCAAAATTTATTGTATCAGGGGAGGACTCTCAAAAAGCGATGGAGTTTTTATGTGCCAATAATGTTAATAAACCAATTGGTTCGACAGTTTACACACAGATGTTAAATCATAACGGAGGAATAGAGTGCGATGTCACATTAACCCTTATTGCTAAAGACACTTTCTACATTATTACTGGAACTGGGTTTATGACTCATGACTTTAATTGGATAACCTCAAATATCCCAAAAGATTATAAAGTGAATGTAAAAAATATTACTTTTGATAATTCAGTTTTTTCCTTAATGGGTCCAAATTCTAGAAAAATTCTCCAAGGCCTCACTGACACAGACTTATCAAATAAGAATTTCCCATTTGCATCATATAAAAAAATTAAAATTGCTTCCATTGAGGTAAATGCAATAAGAATAACATATATGGGCGAACTGGGTTGGGAATTACACTTTCCAATCGATAAGGCCTCAGAGGTTTATGAAAAAATAATGGATTATGGAAGTCAATACGGATTAATTAACGCTGGGTATAGATGTATTGAGAGTTGTCGACTTGAAAAAGGCTACCGAGCCTGGGGTTCTGATATTGGTCCTGATCACACACCTTTAGAGGCTGGTTTGATTTGGGCAACAAAAATTAATAGCGATATAGATTTCATAGGAAAACAAGCATTACTAAATCAAAAAAATCTTGGAATAAAAAAAATATTTGCAGGTTTTACATGCGATGATCCTGAGCAAATTATTCTGGGAAGAGAGACGATATTTAGAAATGGTAAACAAGTAGGTTGGCTTTCTAGTGGGGGATTTGGATATACAATTGGAAAACCTATTGGCTATGGTTATGTAAGAAGTAATGAAATTATTGATAAAGATTTTTTACTTGAGGGAGAGTATGAATTAGAAATAGCTACAAAAAAAGTACCTTGTAAAATTCATCTTCAATCTATCTATGATAAAGAAATGATTAAAATTAAATCTTAAACTCTTTAATTTTAAAGAGTATATACTTAGTCACAATATTTTGAGGTTTATTGGATTTAAGCAACTTATAGATATCATTTTTTTTTAAAGGAACTATTTTTATAAATTCTCCTTCTTGAGGATTAGAGATTTTAAAATTTTTAATCTCTGGAACTTTAGCCAAGTAGATATCTGTCATTTCTTCTAAAATATCTGGAGCTATTATCAATGTGTCTAACTTTTTTAAAACTAAAGGTTTAACTCCTAGTTCTTCTTGAATCTCTCTTTTTATTGCTTCACGACTTGTTTCATTTTTATTTATTCCCCCTGCTACAATTTCAAGGGGAGATGAGGACAGTTTGCTAAAATAATAGGTAGGTCTAAATTGTTTTATAAAATAAAATAATTTTAATTTTTCATTATAACATATGGCAGATACACTATTCCCATTAAAAACATAATTTTCTTTAATTTCAGTAGATTCATTTTTTTTGTCAAATTTGATATTTAGTTCAAAAAAATTTTTATAAATTCTCTTTTTTTTAATATTTTCCATATTTTTTTGTATCTTGTATCTTAATAAAGTTAGTTTATTTTATTGAAATTCAAATGAAAGTTTTAGTTGCTGTAAAAAGAGTTGTCGACTACAAGGTCCAAATTAGGGTCAAAAGTGATAATAGTGGAGTAGAAACTCAAAATGTAAAAATGTCAGTAAACCCTCCTGATGAAAACGCAATCGAAGAAGCTGTTAAACTAAAAGAACAAGGTTTAGCTTCAGAAACTATTGCAGTATCAATTGGTGATGAAAAATCCCAAGATGTTTTAAGGACATCTATGGCGATGGGTATAGATAAATCAATTTTAGTAAAAACACAAAATACTTTAGAACCCTTAGCTGTTGCTAAAACACTTATGAAATTGATAGAAAAAGAAAAACCAGATTTAGTCCTAATGGGTAAACAAGCTATTGATGATGACTCTAATCAAACTGGCCAAATTCTATCTGCTTTACTAAAATGGCCACAAGGCTGCTTTATTTCAAATTTAAAAATTGAAGGTAATAAAGTTTCCATCTCAAGAGAAATTGATGAGGGGATTGAAAATTTAGAAACAAGTTTACCTGCTGTTCTCACTTGTGATTTAAGACTTAATACCCCACGTTTTGCTTCTTTACCAAACATAATGAAAGCTAAAAAAAAACCTTTAGATATAATTGATATTGATTCATTGGGCATAGATACAACACCAAGAATTAAAACGTTAAAAGTCATAGAACCCCCTAAAAGAAAAGCAGGAGTAATGGTCAGTGATGTAAAAGAATTAGTTAAAAAATTAAAGTATGAGGCAAAAGTTATTTAAATGGCGGTATTAGTAATAGCTGAGCATGATAATAGTAATTTAAAATCTTCAACTTTAAATACAATCACTGCTGCCAAAAAACTAAGTGATGATATTCACCTTTTTATCTTGGGTAGTAATACTGGCGAACTAGCTAATAAGTCTAAAGACATACACCTTCTCTCTAAAGTTATTAAGTGTGATAATGAAAAATTGAAAAATTTCTTACCAGAATTATCAGCGCCTTTAATTTCTAATCTAGCTAAAAACTATTCGCATATTCTTGCACCTGCTAGTACATTTGGGAAAAACCTTTTACCAAGAGTCTCTGCTCTATTAGATATAACTCAAATTAGTGATGTCATTGATATTGTTTCAAATGATACATTTGTTAGACCCATATACGCAGGGAATGCTATTTCTCAAGTACAAACTAATCAAAAAATTAACTTATTAACCATTAGACCAACTTCTTTTGAAAAATCTGAAGACTCTGGTGGAGACGCATCTATTGAGGAAATTCCTTTTGTTGATACTGACCTAAAAACAATTTTTATTAATAGAGAAGTTTCAAAAAGTGATAGACCAGATCTTGGCAATGCAAGAATCGTTGTATCTGGTGGTAGAGGTTTAGAAAATTCTGATAATTTTAAACTATTATATGAATTAGCTGATAAATTAAATGCAGCTGTTGGAGCCTCAAGAGCTGCAGTTGACTCTGGTTACATAGGTAATGAATATCAAGTTGGTCAAACAGGCAAAATGGTAGCCCCAGAACTCTATATAGCTGTTGGGATATCAGGAGCAATTCAACATCTTGCAGGAATGAAAGAAAGTAAAGTAATTGTTGCTATAAATAAGGATTTAGAAGCACCTATTTTTAATGTTGCTGATTACGGTCTGTCCTCGGATCTTTTTCAAGCAATACCAGAAATTATTAAAGAGTTAGATCTACTTAATCAGATAGAAACGTAATATTTAGTATATTATTTAATACAAATGTCAGAAATTGTAAGAGAAGAATTAAGCTATGATGTTGTTATAGTTGGTGCTGGGCCAGCTGGTTTATCTACAGCTATAAAATTAAAACAGTTAAACACTGAACTATCTGTTTGTATTTTAGAAAAATCTTCTGAGGTAGGGGCACATATTCTTAGCGGAAATGTTTTTGAAACAAAAGCATTGGATGAACTTATACCAAATTGGAAAGATTTAGACTCTCCAATTAAAACTGATGTTCGATCAGAGGACTTTTTATTTTATACAAATAATAAAAGTATAAAAATTCCAAATTTTTTACTCCCAAAAGCATTACAAAACCATGGTAACTACATAATTAGTTTATCGAACCTTTGTAAGTGGTTAGGAGAATTTGCAGAAAATTTAGGTGTAGAAATTTTTCCAGGATTTGCTGCGAGTAAATTAATTTATGATGAGTCCAATCAAGTCATAGGAGTTCAAACTGGTGACATGGGTTTGGATAAAGAAAATAATCCCAAAGATAATTTTGAGCCTGGAATCAATATTAAAGGCAAAGTTACAGTATTATCTGAAGGATGTAGAGGTCATCTTGGAAAAGAAGCTTTAAAAAAATTTAATTTAGATAAAAATAATAAATCACCACAACAATATGGAATCGGTTTTAAAGAAATTTGGGAAATTAGTCCAGAAAACCATAGTTTAGGTAAAGTCTCTCACAGTGTTGGTTGGCCCTTAAGTAATGATATTTATGGTGGGAGTTTTTGTTATCATGCTGAAAATAATCAAATTTATTTAGGTTACGTTATAGGTCTTGATTATAAAAATCCTTATCTATCTCCATATGATGAGTTTCAACAATTTAAAACACATCCTGATGTAAAAAAATTACTTCAAGGTGGGAAAAGAATTTCTTATGGAGCAAGAGCTCTAATCGAAGGTGGTTTACAAAGTTTACCTCAAATGCATATGCCTGGAGCACTTTTAATAGGCTGTGATGCAGGCACACTGAATATGCCTAAGATTAAAGGTTCCCACACTGCTATGAAGAGTGGAATTATAGCTGCAGAGGTAATTGAAAATCACATCTCTAAAAATGAGGATTTATCATCATATGAAGATAAATTTAAAAATTCTTGGGTCCATAAAGAATTACATCAAGCTCGCAATGTGAAACCAAGTTTCCAATGGGGTTTAATTCCTGCAATGATATTTACTGGTATTGATCAAAAATTATTTGGAGGGAAGCTTCCTTTTACTCTTCAACACAAACATGCAGATCACGAAACATTAATACCTGCCAAGGATGCAAAAAAAATAACATACCCTAAATATGATGGAGTATTAACTTTTGATAAACCTAGTTCGGTTTATTTGTCTGGAACTAATCATTCAGATGACCAACCATGCCATTTACTTCTCAATGATAAAGATTTATCAACTACATACACAATAGAGGAGTATGATGAACCTGCTCAAAGGTACTGTCCAGCGGGTGTTTATGAAGTAGAGTTTGATGAAGAACTTCAAAAAAAAGTTTTAAAAATTAATTCTCAAAATTGTATTCATTGTAAAACCTGCGATATTAAAGAACCGTCACAGAACATAGAGTGGGTCACGCCTGAAGGTGGTGGTGGACCTATATACTCTGGAACTTAACCAAAGTCGTATTCAAAATTTTGTGAAGTGGCATTGATGTTTATTAACTTAGCACCATGTTTGATATGAAAATGAGTAGCTATAGGCGTCAATGGTGAGAGAGTAATAAAACGATCAACATTGTTCATCTCATCTTTAACAAATTTCTTTGTATTGAAAATTGTCTCCTTACCCGCACCTCTTTTTCTTGACCAAACAGTGTAAGCAACAGCAATATGCCCATTCTTTTCATGGAAAGCATTTTTGCTCATTAAATCGAGCTCTTTCATAGTTTGAGGCACTTCATTACAAAAAGCCAAACATATAAATCCCTCAACATTCTCATTAGATTTTAAACCATATATTTTTCTTCCATAAGACGTCCTAAATTCATTGTCTATTTCAGGTCTTATGGGATCTTCACTAGTATCAACAGAGTCAAGTTCAACTAATTCCGCTTTAGATAACCATGCAAAAAAATTGCTTAATCCTGTTTTAATTTTTTCCATTTTATAACCAATTCTGTTTCATAGATAAGACGTCCTCATCCCCATTAATAATAATGGTCTTCAAGCTCTCAATTTTTGGAAGAATACTTGAAATATAAATACTAGATGTAGTTAGTTTTGCATTTAAAAATTCTTGGTCAATTTCATTATTATCTCTTAATCCGATTGACTTATTAGCCGTTTTAATCATCATCCATCCCCCAAAAATATATCCGAGCATCATCAAATAGTTAACTCCAGATACAGCTGGTCTTTTTTTGTTATTTGAAACTGAAACAATATGTTCAACAACTTTTTCAGCAGAATTTAGAGAAGAACTCATTTTTTTTGATAATTCTTTAATCTTTGAGTTTTCAGAGTTTAATGACTCTTTTGTTTCATCTTTAATCTCATTAATTAATTCCAAAATACTTTTTCCATTATCTCTTATAGTTTTTCGAAAAACTAAATCGTTTGCTTGTATAGCAGTTGTGCCTTCATAAATTGGTAGAATTCTTGCATCTCTGTAATGTTGTGCGATACCAGTTTCTTCTATGAAACCCATCCCGCCGTGAATTTGTAAAGCATTAGAAGTTATTTCTATTGATCTCTCGGTAAGCCAACCTTTGATAATTGGTATCATTAAAGAAGATTTAGTTTCCCAATATTCACTATTTGATGATTTCGACATATCCAAAGAGAAAGCACCATAAATAGCAAGTGCCCTCATAGCTTCAATTTCTGATTTCATAGTAGAGGATAACCGAAGAATATCAGGATGGTTAATAATAGGATCTCCTTTTTTTCCATCAATTGGAATACCTTGTACACGGTCAAAAGCATACATCTTAGATTGTTGGTAAGCCCTCTCAGAAACTGCAAGTCCCTGAACACCAACAGAAAATCTTGCGTGATTCATCATTTCAAACATAATGTTTAAACCTTGGTTTTCTTCACCAACTAAATAGCCTATTGCCCCATCTTTTTCTCCAAACTGTAATACAGCAGTTGGTGAGCCTTTTACGCCAAGTTTTTTTTCAATCGATAAACAAGTAACATCATTTTTATTACCTACTGTTCCATCATCATTGGGAATAAATTTTGGTACTAAGAAAACAGAGATACCTTTATTTCCTTCTGGAGCATCAGGAGTTCTTGCTAGAACCAAGTGAACTATATTTTCAGATAAATCATGTTCACCATAGGTAATATAAATTTTTTGACCAAAAATTTTATAGTGTCCATTTTCTTTGATAGCTTTAGTTTTAATAGTTGAAAGATCTGTGCCTGACTGTGGTTCAGTTAAATTCATTGTTCCAGTCCAATGCCCAGATGCTAATTTTGGAATATAGAAATTTTGTTGATCTTCAGAAGCAGATTTTTGAAGGGCGTAAATGAGCCCTTGGGTTAATAAATGACAAAGTGCAAATGACATATTTGAGCTATGCCAAATTTCATTAACTGCAGCAGATAAAGTGACGGGTATTTGTTGTCCACCAAATTTTTCTTTTGCTTCCAAACCAAACCAACCACCATCTCTCAAACTTTCATAGGCTTCTTTATAACCTTTAGGAGTTACTACTTTGCCATCATCTTGTCTCTTTGAGCCTTCATGATCCCCAGAAAGATTACACGGATCTAAAACTTCAGTTGCAATTTTTCCAGCTTCTTCTAAAACTGCTTCAACCAAGTCATCTGAAAATTCTTTGTAATCATCGACTTCTGATAGTTTTTTTAAATCAATTATATTTTTGATTACAAAATTTAAATCTTTTATGGGTGCTTCGTACATTTTTAGAAATACACTCTACTCAGATTTCTTCCTAAAGAAATAAGTATTTCGTGTTCATTAGTCTCAGTGTCATATGCAATATTCTCATATGATTGATTTATTCCGATTATTTCAACCGGCTTGCCCAAGTATAGTTTCTTCGTGGGCACTTTGGAGACATCAATAGTGATGAGATCCATTGATACCCTTCCTAAAATTTTACAAGGAATTCCATCGATAAATACTTTACCTCTATTACTTCCACTTCTTAGATATCCATCGGAGTAACCAAAATCAATAGTTGCAATTTTTATTTTTTTATTTGTTTTAAATGTTTGGCTATATCCAATTGTTTGAGATTTTTTTAAATCAGTTACTTGAATTATCGGAGTGTAGATACTCATAACTTGTCTAAGTTTATAATTTTTTTTATTAAATGGATTAATCCCATAAAGACTTTTACCAGGTCTTACAAAATCTAAGTGATATTTTCTGTTTAAAAATATCCCAGCTGAATTAGCAATACTTAAAGGCTTATTGAATGTCTTTGAAAAATTTAAAAGTTTTTTTAATTGATTATTACATTCGTTTTTATTTAGGTCATCAGCAGATGAAAGGTGCGACATAACAAATTTTATTTTTTTAAAGTTAATTTTATTTATAGTTTCTTCAAAATTTTCAATTTGAAATCCTAATCTATTCATTCCAGTATCAATATGTAATACGTAATTTAATTTTTTCGACGAATTTTCAATAATATCTAATTGTTCAGGACTATTAATTATTGGTATAATGTTTTTATTTTCTATCTCTTTAACATCATTTTTTTTTATAATACCTGACAAAAGATAAATATTGATATTTTTATTGTTTTCCCTAAGTCTCAAAGCATCGTCTAATCTAGCAACATAAAAATCATTACAATTACTCGATTTTAAAATATTACAACATTCTAATAAGCCATGACCATACCCATCACCCTTGATTACACTTATAACTTTAGATTTTCTTACATGTCTTTGAATTAGCTTGTAATTATAAGAGAGATTATCTTTGTTTATAAATATAGATTTCTTACTAATTTTACTGTCAATTTGGGACAAATTGTGTTTCATAATCTGAAAAAATATACTTCAACCTTTATGGCAATTACCTTATATTAGTTGGACTATTATAATAGATAAAGGAGGAATAAATGAAAAAATTTATTTCATTATTTTATGCTCTAATCCTATTTGCTGGCTTTACTACTGTAGCCAAAGCAGCAGATCCGATTAGAATTCCAGTTTTAAACTGGTCAAGCCAAATCGTTATGGCAAACGTTATGAAACAATCTTTCGAAGAGCTTGGCTATGATGTTGAGCTAGTTCCAGCTGAGTCTGCAACAAGATATGAAGCTGTTAGAGTTGGAGAATTACACGTTGCTCATGAAACATGGCAGTCAACAATGGCTAAACCATTTTACGAAGCTATGGACAAAGGTGGCTTAATTGATGCTGGTTCACATGCTGCTCCTACGCTTGAAGATATGGGTGTACCTCAATGGGTTATTGACGAAAATCTTTGCCCAGGTCTTCCAAGTTGGGAAGCTTTAAAATCTCCAGAATGCCAAGCTAACTTTGCAACACCTGACTCTGACGGAAAAGGAAGATGGTTAGAGGGGCCTTACGAATGGCACACAGATGTTATGCCTAACAGACTTAAAGGTCTTGGTTTAGATGATCAGTGGATGGTTAAATTTGCAGGTAGTGCGGATGCACTATGGGCCGAATTAGCTGCAGCAAAAAAAGAAGGCAGAGGAACTGTAATCTTTAATTGGACACCAAACTTTACTGATGCTGAAGGATTTGTATTTATTGAGTTCCCACCATTCTACCAAGGATGTAGAATTGAAGACGGTGGTTCTGTTGAAACAACTGGTTGTGGTTCCCCAATTGGTTGGTTAAAAAAAGCAGCACATATCAAGTTCCCAATCACTCATACATCAGCATATAAATTTTATACAAAAATGGAATTTACATCAGGTAATATTGGTGAAATGGCTAACTATGTTGACAATGGTGGTATGACTCACGCTGAGGCAGCTACTGCTTATATTGCTAATAACAGAGATCAAATCGATCTCTTTATGAACTAATATAATATCATTTATAAACCCTCCTTTTCAGAAGGGAGGGTTTAATCATAAATTTTTGATAGGTAATTTATGTCACCCACAATAAGCTGTAATTCTGTTTATAAAATTTTTGGCACAAATGCTAACAGACTTTTATCAGAGTCTAATGGGTCTGTTGATGCAAAGAAATTTCAAGAAGCTGGGTGTATAGTTGGAGTTAATAATGCCTCTTTTGATGTAAACAAAGGAGAGATGCTTGTGGTTATGGGATTATCTGGCTCAGGAAAATCTACTCTTTTAAGATGTATTTCAAGATTAACTGACGCAACAGCAGGTAAAATATTAATCGATGGCGATGATATTTGTTTGATGAATAATAAACAATTAGTTGAACTAAGAAGAGAAAAGATGGGTATGGTTTTTCAAAATTTTGCTTTGTTACCCCACAAAACAGTCATAGAAAATATAGCCTTCCCCCTTCAAGTTAAAGGAATAAGTACCGAAAATAGCATGTATAAGGCTCTTGAAATGGTTGAACTAGTTGGCCTTAAAGGTAGAGAGAATTATTTTCCAAGAGAGTTATCTGGTGGTCAGCAACAACGAGTTGGCATAGCAAGATCATTAGCAGTCGAGCCTGATATATGGTTTTTAGATGAACCATTTTCTGCTCTAGATCCATTAATTAGAAAAGAAATGCAAGATGAGTTCCTTAGATTGCAAGGTGTGTTAAATAAAACAATTATGTTTGTTACACACGACTTTGATGAAGCTTTAAGATTGGCTGATCGTATTGCCATTATGAAGGATGGTATAATAGAGCAACTTGATACACCTGGAAATATTGTGTTAAACCCGGCAACAGACTATGTAAAAAAGTTTACAGAGGATGTACCAAGAGAAAAAGTTTTAAAAATTGAGTCTATAATGGACGCTCAAGACCCAAATGCCTCAGACACATTAGAAGTTTCCAAAGATGATATTATCGAGACAGTTGCTGAGAAAATTTTAAATAGTAAAGAGATTATTAAAGTCACAGATCCAAAAGATAAATCAATTGTTGGCTCTATTAATCCTTCAAAAGTAATCAAAGTTTTATTTGGTGGATAGAAATTATATAGAAATTGTCAAAAATTCTAAGCCAGTTCAATTTGGCTTACTTATATTTATATTTTTAACTCTTTATTTTTTAATACCTCAAAGTGAAAATAATTATTTGTGGAGACTACCGTCCTTACTTAAAGGAATTCCATTAGCAATTAATAATGTAATCTTTAATGCATTGTATGAATGGTTCCCTTTGAAAGTCTGGGATCCAGTTTTTGAAATGTATGAAGAAAAAGCAGCCTTCAGAGAATTTACTAAGGCTGTCTCTCAAGGTTTGCTCTTCTTAATTACAGTTGTAAGAGAACTTTTGCTTGGTGGTGATAAAATAATAGATGTCTTTGTTAATGATGCATGGCTTAAGGAAAATGACTGGTTAAGTTGGCCTGCACTTCCATGGACCGCTACTACTGTTGGGGCATTTCTTCTTGGCTACCAGTTAAATGGTATAAGACTTGGTTTACTTGGAGGTATTGGGGCACTTTATATATCTGTCTTTGGAAACTATGTCCCCTCTATTCAAACATTATCCTTTGTTCTAATAACTACACCGATTTGTTTTGTCTTGGGACTATCTTTTGGGATCTGGGGTTATTTAGATAAAAAAGTTGAGACTGCACTTCAACCAGTTCTTAATGTAATGCAAACAATGCCACAATTTGCTTATTTAGTTCCAATTATTGCCTTATTTGGCTTAGGTGATCACGCAGGATCTATTGCAACAATCATAATAGCTACTCCTCCAATGATAAGAAACACTATTCTTGGTTTAAAAAGAATTTCACCTGAGGTTGTAGAGGCTGGGTTGATGAGTGGCTGCACAAAACCACAACTACTTTTTCAGGTTTTAATTCCTGCAGCCAGGAGAGATATTCTTAATGGTGTTAACACGGTAATAATGCAGTGTTTGGCAATGGTAGTTATTGCATCATTTGTTGGTGCTAAAGGACTTGGATTAAATTTAAAAATTGCACTTAACAGTTTAAAAATTGGAAAGGCTGCAGAGGCAGGTTTGTGTATTGTCATAATAGCAGTTATTCTAGATAGATTTACAAAAGCCTGGGCAGATAAACAAAAAAATTATTTTGAAAATTTATCTTTTATTCAACGCAATAAATTTTTAATTATTTTCGCTTTTTCCATTGTAATTTTTTCAATAGTTGCATTTATATCAGATGGATACTTTGATAAAATTAATTATCTTTACGTAATACCAATTGAAAAAGGACTAACTATTGCACATTTCATTGATGCTGGTGTTGATTGGGTGTGGGAAACTTTTTTTTATTCTCTTAATTCTTTTAATAAATTTCTATTAACTCAAGTACTTGGTCCAATGAAGCAAGCCTACTTAGGTATGCCAGTAATAGCAACATTCACTTTAGCAATGGGAGCTGCTTTTATTGTTGGAAATATTAGAACTGCATTAATTGTTGGGGGAATGCTTTTATTCATCGCTTTATCTGAGTATTGGGATAGAGCATTGATCACAATGTATATGGGATCATTTGCAGTAATTATGGCTTCTTTAAATGGAATTTTTTTAGGATCAATATTTGGAAGAACAGAGAGAGGTGGAAGAATACTTTTGTCTTTTTGTGATTTTTTTGAGACGTTCCCATCTTTTGTTTATCTAATACCTGTCATATTCTTATTTAACATTACAGACACCTCAGTTTTAATTGCAGCTATTGTTTATGCTACTGTACCAGCTACAAGGTATACAGTCTGGGGACTAAAAAGCGTACCACTCTCCCTTCATGAAGCAGGAACTATGTCAGGTGTCTCAGCGTTTCAGAGATGGACAAATATTGAAATACCAATAGCTTTTCCTACAGTTATGCTAGGAGTTAATCAAACAGTAGTTTTTTCTCTTCAAATGGTAATTTTAGGGGCTCTTATTGGAACTGAAGACCTTGGCCAAATTATTTTTGGCGCACTATCAAGAACTAAAGATGGAGCCGGCGTTGCCTTAACACTCGGAATATTTGTATCACTCATAGCCATATGTGTAGACGTAATTGTCAGAAATTGGGCAGAAGATAGAAAAAAAGCTCTCGGATTGGCATAAAGAATGATCATCCCTAGAATAACTCAACCTTATGAACCTGGACTGCCCGCTTTAGGAAATGACTTAGAAAATTATTTAGTATTAGGTGGAGGCTCTCTCACATTAAAATTTGAACCAAATGATAAATTCAAAATAATTAACCTAGAGGGTTTTCAACAGGCAGAAGTTGTCTGTTTTAATTCAAAAGGTGAATGTAATTTATCAGCATTAGGTCTTAATAACGAACACAACGGTCAATTAACAAAAAATATATTAACAAGTGGGGATGAGTCAGCTCTAACAGCAAAAACTAAACTTAAAAAGCTCGGATACGAGGTAGACTCTATTAACAAATCTATTTTAGTTTTTTCTCAAAACTCCATCGCTGGTTCTATTGAAGAATTTAAAACAAATGATACATGTGTCTGTATAATTTCTGCACCAGGTCAAAGTGAAATTACACATGAGAGTATGCCAGCATCTGAACTCAGAGTAATAGTCCAAAGAAATAAAAAACGTCAGGAAGGAGAATTTTTACTGCCAGATCCCTTAATGGACCCTGTCGAGGAAATTTTTGTAAAGAGATATACAGCAATGGCCTATGAGGTGAAAGAGGGAGATTATATTCAAATAATAGATGTTTATGGAAGACAATGTTCTGATTTTATGGCATTTGACTCAGAGAAGCTCCAAAAAGGAGAAGAGTTGTCAATAGACACAACAAATAGTAGATATCTCATGGGGAGTGCATTTCCCATGCCAGGTCTTCATTCAAAATACTACGATGAAAATCAATTACCTATGGTGGAGGTCTACAGAGACACTGTAGGTAGACATGATACCTTTGGTACTGCATGTACCTCAAAATTTTATGACGACATCGGCTATTTTGGTCATCCAAATTGTTCTGATAATTTCAATAATGTATTAGATAAATTTACTGTCAGAAAAAGACTTGGATGGAACGCTATAAATTTATTTTACAATACGGCCATTGACGCAAACAATGCTTTAATATTTGATGAGCCTTGGTCTAGACCTGGAGATTATGTCATGTTTAAAGCACTGAAAAATTTAGTTTGTGTCTCTTCCGCCTGTCCAGATGATGTTGATGCAGCTAATGGATGGAATCCTACGGATATTTTTGTTAGAGTTTATAGGCCAAATAAACCTTTTAGCAAAGGAATGGCATTTAGAATGAAAGCGGACTCTGAACCTAAATTAACCCAAGAAACTGGTTTTTACCCAAGAGTGTCAACTCTAACGGAAAATATTGTTGAATATAAGGGTTTCTGGTTAGCCTCCAATTACAACAATCACGGAGCTCTTAAAGAGTATGAGGCTTGCAGAGAGCGAGCAATAATAATGGATTTATCTGCTCTTCGTAAATTTGAAGTAAGCGGCCCAGATGCCGAAGAACTTTTACAAATGACTTGTACGAGAAACATTAGAAAATTATCCGTTGGGCAAGTTGTTTACACTGCTATGTGTTACGAACACGGTGGCATGCTTGATGACGGCACAGTTTTTAAAATGACCAATGATAATTTTAGATGGATTTGTGGTGATGAGTATTGCGGGGAATGGTTAAGAGAAAAAGCAAAGGATCATAACTTAAAGGTATGGATTAAATCATCGACCAATAACTTACACAATGTATCGGTTCAAGGTCCTAAAAGTAGAGAAATTTTAAAAAAGATAATATGGACACCCCCTCATCAAACATCGTTGACTGATTTAGATTGGTTTAGATTTTCTATAGCTAGATTAAATACTCTAGATGGAATTCCATTGATGGTATCTCGAACAGGATATACAGGTGAACTAGGATATGAAATTTTTTGTCACCCAAGTAAGGCTACAGAGGTTTGGGATGCAGTTATGAAAGCAGGAGAAGAGTTTGAAATTATTCCAATGGGGTTAGACGCATTAGATTTAGTAAGGATTGAGTCAGGATTAATATTTGCTAATTATGAATTTGATGATCAAACAGATCCCTTTGAAGCGGGTATTGGTTTTACTGTCCCACTTAAATCAAAAGAAGATAATTTTATTGGAAAACAAGCCTTGATTGAAAGAAAGGCAAATCCTCAAAAAAAGTTAATTGGACTTGAAATTGAAGGTAATGAGATATGTGGGCACGGTGACTGTGTTCATCCTTCAAATAATGGAAGAGAACAAATAGGAGTTATTACAAGTGGTATGAAGTCCCCAGTTTTAAATAAGAATATTGCACTTTGTAAAATTAATATCAAATATAGTGAACTTGACACTGAAGTTGAAATTGGAAAGTTAGATGGCCATCAAAAAAGAATAAAAGCTAGGGTTGTTCCATTTCCATTTTATGATCCAACAAAATCAAGAGTAAAATCTTAAATATTAAAGTTTAAATGAGCTCAGTTTTTTTAGATAAATCTAATACTTTACCAATTAGTGATAAAAGGTTTGATAAAGGACCTTTTTTTAATTTTTATCATAAAGAGAATAATACTTATGGAGTATACGCTGATCGTTATTTTGCTATATCTGTTGGTAATAAAATATCTGATAGTTATTGGAATTTAAGAAGAAAAGCTGTCATGTATGATGTTCCAGAAAAACCTATACAAATTGAAGGCCCACAATCAGAAGAATTTTTAGATAAAATATTTTGTAGAAAAATCAAAGATATGAAAGTTGGAAGGGGCAAATATGCAATCGCCTGTTATGAAAATGGCGGGATTTTTATAGACGGTGTCCTTTTTAGAGTGGAGCAAAATAAGTTCTGGTATGTACAACCTGATGGACCACTTGAGACGTGGCTAAAAGCTCATCAAAAAAACTTTGAAGTTACTATTTCAGACCCAAACTCCCGTGTTATTCAAATTCAAGGCCCAATCTCAAAAGATATTATTTCAAAACTTACAAATAGTGAAATCAATGATGACTTCAAATATTATCACTCTGGATATTTTAAAATAGCTGATCAGGATGTATATGTCTCAAGAACAGGGTGGACATCTGAACTAGGTTTTGAAATTTACACTTTAGGAAATAAAACTAATTCTAAAAAAATTTGGGATACTATTTGTGAAATAGGATATCCAATGGGTCTGACATTTGATGGACTTGAGTCTATGGATATTAGAAGAATTGAGGCAGGTATTTTAGACAACAATACTGATTTTGACTCTACGATGAATCCTTATGAAATCGGACTAGGCTCTCTAGTAGATTTAAACAAGGAAAATTTCATTGGAAAAAAAGCTTTAGAATTTCTATCAAGAAAATTTGGGAAGAGACTATTTGGTATAACTTCTCAAAAAGAAATTACACACAGAGCAAAAGTTTATTTAGCATCTAATGAACAAAAAATTGGATATCTATCTGCATCTACTTGGTCTCCTACATTACAAAAATATGTAGGTTATGTTCGTTTTGATTATCCAGGTGAATGGAAAGATTTTAAAGTTAAAGTACAGTCTACCAATGATAATTTTACAGATTGTGAAATCGTAGACCTTCCCTTTTATGACAAAAAAAAACTTATACCTAAAGGTATTGATAGAAAAATTCCTTAATCTTTATTTTTCTCTTTTCTAAAGAACGGTATTAGAAAGACAAAACATGCTACAAAAAAAAAGAGACTTCCAAACATAGCCCAAAAACTACCTATGCTAGATATGATAAAACCGACAGCAGAAATTATAAACAAAATCCATCCAATAAAATTGAGGGATTTATTGGACATTTGTTTAGTTATTTAGTTTTTAAGTATGTTTGCATAGAGTCGTCCATTGCCTCTAACCATGTGGTGTGGTGTGACGGTCCAACTGTTCCAGTGACTGGTGAGGGAAAGGATTTATCTCTGTAAGTCAGAATATTTTCCTCTTTGTGATCCTCCCATTCATAAAAATTTTTACGAATTAACTCAAAATCAATCCTGGGATAGTCAATAGATGAACAAAGATCAACACAGTAATCTGTTTGAAAATCTATCATCTGATGGGCATCTTCTAATGCTTCCTCTTTACTAACCCAGTTATTAATGTCCTTTTCCATTTCATCGTTGGAAGGAAGGGAAATTTTATTCATGATGATGTCTCTGACATACCAAGCTTGAGCATCAAACATATTAAATGTATGAAACTGGTCCTGCATACCTAAATAAAACAAATTAGGATTATCTTGCCAAGCAATACCTTTGTAAAGTTTAGGAGGGTATAATCTATTATGAGTTTTTAATTTTAATTCTTCAGATAAAAAAGGAAAATGATGAAGGTAGCCAGTACACAAAATTAGAGCATCCATCTCTTGAATAGTACCATCTTTAAATATTGCCTTATTACCCTCGATCCTATCCATATAATGAACCTCTTTCATTCCCTCTGGCCAATGGAATCCCATAGGATTATTTCTATAACCAATAGTTACAGACTTAGCTCCATATTTATGGCACTGTAAGGCAACATCCTCTGCAGAATAACTACTTCCTAACACTACAACATTTTTATTTCGAAACTCTTCTGCATCCCTAAAGTCATGTGAGTGCATAATTCTTCCAGGAAAAGAACTCATACCTTTATACTCAGGTATATAAGGAACTGAAAAGTGACCTGTAGCTACAACAACGTTATCAAATCTCTCACTACTAATCTTATCTTCAACCTTATCCTTGTAAGAAACATTAAATGCATCTCCATCACTGGTAACACTAGTGACAGTAGTATTAAACTTTACATTTTTTTTTAATTCTGATTTTTCTGCCCTACCAATAATATAATCTTTTAAAACTTCTCTTGGGGGGAAGGAGGGTATAGGCTTGTTAAAATGCTCATCAAAAGAATAATCGGCAAACTCTAAGCATTCCTTTGGACCATTCGACCATAGATACCTGTACATACTATTAGGAATAGGATCACCGTATTCATCAGATCCTGTTCTCCAGCTGTAATTCCAAAGCCCACCCCAATCAGACTGTTTATCAAATGCTACTACTTCCGGTATATTCTCTCCTTTTTTTTTGGCTTGATATAAAGATCTAAGAAATGATAAACCACATGGACCGGTACCAATTAAAGCTACTTTTGTCATAAATATTCTCCCCTGAATTGAGAATATATTAAATATTATAAATAAATTTCCAATCCATTTTTTAGTCATTAAGGTAACAGAATAAAGGATAAATAAAATATTGTTTCATATTATGGAACGTCATTATTGAAGCAATTAATTTATTTATATATTTTCGAATAGGTAAATTTGAATCATGCAAAAATATTCTGTCTTCAGCTTAGTTAAAAATGCTTTCACTAACCATCAAGACTGGGAAGTTGCTTGGAAAGACCCTGAACCTAAAAAAGAGTATGATGTAATTATCATAGGTGGCGGTGGTCACGGTCTAGCAACAGCATACTATCTCGCAAAAGAGCACGGCATTACTAATGTTGCTATTTTAGAGAAGGGTTGGATAGGTGGGGGTAATGTAGGAAGAAATACAACGATCCTTCGATCGAATTACATGTTTGACTCAAATGCCCATTTTTATGAATTTGGAATGAAATTATGGGAAACACTTAGTCAAGAACTTAATTATAATGTCATGTATTCACCAAGAGGAATTATTAACCTAGCTCACTCTGATGCACAAATGAATGCTTATGCAAGAAGAGGTAATTCAATGAGACTTAATGGTATAGATGCAATTCTACTTGGAAGGGATGAAATTAAACAAATGATCCCATTTGCAGATTTTTCTGAAAATTGTCGTTTTCCAATACATGGTGGACTAATGCAACCTCGAGGGGGAACAGCAAGACACGATGCTGTTGCTTGGGGTTACGCTAGACAAGCGGACTCAATGGGTGTTGATATTATTCAAAATTGTGAAGTCACAGGTTTTGATGTCAATAACGGAAAAATTGAAGGTGTTCAAACATCAAGAGGAAGTATTAAAACAAAAAAAGTCGGACTATGTGTTGCCGGTAGCACAACTCTTCTCGCAGACATGTTAAATATGAGACTACCAATCGAAGCTCATGTGCTGCAAGCTTGTGTCTCTGAACCTGTAAAACCATTACTGCATCAAGTTGTAACTTTTGGAGCAGGACACTTTTATTGTAGTCAGTCTGACAAGGGCGAAATGGTTATGGGCGGCGACCTAGACGGATATAATAGTTATGCCCAAAGAGGTAATATGCCTATGATACAACACGTTCTCACAGGTGGATTAGCAGTATTTCCAAACTTTAGCAGACTGAAAATGCTGAGAACTTGGGGTGGAATTATGGATATGTCCATGGATGGTTCTCCTATAATAGATAAAACGCATATAGGTGGTGTCTATTTAAATTGTGGCTGGTGCTACGGAGGGTTCAAAGCAACTCCTTCATCAGGATGGGTTTTTGCTCATACAATTGCTCATGACAAGGTGCATGAATTAAATTCCGACTTTAATTTAGAACGTTTTCATACTGGTAAAATTATTGACGAAAAAGGTGTCGGCCCTAAGCCCTGGATCGGTTAATTAATGTTAGAAATAAAATGCCCTTATTGTGGCAAACGATCTCAAAATGAATTTTCTTATGGCGGAGACGCTACTGTCAAACGTCCTATGCTAGGTGAAGAAATCTCAACAGAAGATTGGGACAACTTTGTATATTTTAGAGACAACCCTAGAGGTAAACATACAGAACTATGGCATCACGTTTCTGGGTGTAGACAATGGTTTAAGGCTTCCAGAGATACTGCTACTCATGAAATTTTTGATACATGTAAAATGAACGAGGCTTTCAATGAGTAATGCTTATAGAACAAAAAATTCAACTGGCTTAATAAATAAAAATAAAAAAATTAATTTTTCTTTTAATGGCCACACTTATCATGGATACGAGGGTGACACTTTAGCATCTGCATTGATATCTAATGGTATCCATTTGATTGGAAGAAGTTTTAAATATCATCGACCAAGAGGTTTTTTAGGAGTTGGAGTAGAGGAACCAAATGCAATGGTTCAATTACATGAAGGTAATAAGTCAGAACCCAATATTATTGCAACCGAAGTTGAACTTGTTGAAGGGCTTAAAGCGAAAAGTCAAAATTGTTGGCCCTCAGTGCAATTTGATATAGGGGAAGTGAATAATTTGCTTAATCGTTTTTTCCCAGCAGGTTTTTATTACAAAACATTTATGTGGCCAAAAAGTTTTTGGATGAAAATATATGAACCTTTTATCAGAAAAGCTGCAGGAATGGGAGTGGCTCCACTACAACCTGATCCCGATAGATATGAACATAATTACGAACACTGTGATGTTCTTGTTGTTGGTTCTGGCCCCTCTGGTTTAGCCAGTGCATTAGCAGCTGCAAAAAATGGTGCCAGAG
This sequence comes from uncultured Alphaproteobacteria bacterium, assembly GCA_902516235.1. Lineage (GTDB taxonomy): Bacteria > Pseudomonadota > Alphaproteobacteria > HIMB59 > HIMB59 > HIMB59. The sequence goes on along the minus strand of CABXXO010000001.1, from coordinate 54,622 downwards.
TCATTCTTGCTGAAGATAAAGCTAACTTTGGAGGATCGCTTCTTACCGATGAGGTCACAATTGGAAACATGTCTGGTAAAGAGTGGGCTAATGATACTGTTGCTCAATTAAAAAGTTTGCCCAATGTAATTTTGAAAAAAAGATCTCAGGTTTTTGGATACTATGATCATAATATGACTGTGATGATCGAAAGGGTCAGCGATCACCAAGAAAATCCATCTAAATATACTCCAAGACAAAGATTACATTATATTAGAGCAGGTGAGGTAATCGTATCAACGGGCTCTATAGAAAGACCAATTTCTTTTGGTAATAATGACAGACCAGGGATTTTGTTAGCATCTGCAGCCAAAGAATATATGACAGTTTACGAGACGTTGGTTGGTAAGAAACCAATTATTTTTACGAACAATGACACTGCTTATTCAACTGCCCTAGAATTTTTAAAAAATGACATCACTCCTGTAATTTTAGACACTAGAAATAATTCTAACGGCGAGTTGGTTAAGGAAGTTAAACAAAAAGGTGTCAACATTAGATTTAATTCTGGTATTGCTGACACAAAAGGTCATTTAAAAATTAAATCTGCGGTCATCGGTGAATTAGATAAAGACAAAGAAAACTTTACTAGCTTGGAGAGTATTGATTGTGATTGCATTTGTATGTCTGGTGGTTGGACTCCAACAGTTCATTTATCATCTCAAGCCGGTAATAAATTAAAATTTAATGAAGAAATAGATGCTTTTGTTCCTGACAAAAAAAGACAAAGAGAAAGCGCAGTGGGAGCAGCTAATGGATCATTTACACTAAACCAATCTTTAGCCGAAGGTTTTCAAGTTGGATTTGATCTATCAAATAAGTTTACAGATAATAATATTGAAACTAACACACCAAATTCAAAAGAACCAAAATACGAAAAACATGAAAGATTATGGTGTATGCCTTTACCACAAGGAAAAAAACCAAAGCGTTTCATTGACTTTCAAAATGATGTTGCAGTGTCCGATGTTGAATTAGCTATCAGAGAGGGCTTCAGATCTATTGAACACGTAAAAAGATATACAACTTTAGGAATGGCTGGAGACCAAGGTAAAACCAGTAATCTAAATGGTCTTCAGTATGTCTCAAACATTGAAAAGAAAATTGTCCCTGAGGTTGGTCATACAACATTTCGACCACCTTATACTCCTGTAACTATTGGAGCAATTGTAGGTAGAGAAGTTGGAAACCATTACTTACCAACTAGGAAATCTCCAATTCATAATTGGCATGAAGAAAAAAATGCTGTTTTTGTTGCAGCAGGATTATGGCAAAGACCTAGATATTATCCCAAAGAGTCAGAAAATATGAATGATGCTGTAAATAGGGAAGCTGCAAATGTTAGAAAAAATGTTGGAATATGTGATGTTACAACACTTGGAAAAATAGATATTAAAGGCCCAGATGCTCCAGAGTTTTTAAACAGAGTTTACACAAATGCTTGGTTAAAATTACCTGTAGGTAAAGCTAGATACGGTGTGATGCTTCGAGAAGATGGTATGGTTTTTGATGATGGTACTACTTCAAGGCTATCAGAAAATCATTTTCATATGACGACTACTACAGCACAAGCAGCGAATGTTCTCTCTCACTTAGAATATTATCTTCAAGTCGTCTGGCCTGAATTAGATGTTAATGTTTTATCAACAACTGAACAGTGGTCAGGTATTGCTGTTGCGGGACCAAAGTCCAGAGAACTTTTATCAAAATTATTTCCCAATATAGATTTATCTAATGAAGGATTGCCGTTTATGGGATTAGTTGACACCAACATTGATGGTATTTTTGCTAGAATTTATCGAATATCTTTCTCCGGAGAGTTAGCTTATGAAGTAAATGTTGAGTCTAATTTTGGTCTTCATATGTGGAAGAGGATTATGGATGAGGGTAAAGCTTTTAATATAGAGCCTTATGGTACAGAAGCATTGTCCACACTTAGAATTGAAATGGGTCACGTTGCTGGTGCTGAGTTAGATGGAAGAGCAGTTCCTTTTGACGTGGGTTTAAATGGAATGGTAAGTAAGAAAAAAGATTTCATTGGTAAAAGATCTCTATCTAAAGAAGCGTTCTCATCAGAAGACAGACAAACTATTGTTGGATTAGTTCCACTTGATAAAAGAACTAAAATTCCTGAAGGTTCTCATATCGTTGAGAATGATAAAGTAGCATCTCCTGTACCAAAACTAGGTCATGTATCTTCATCTTGTTGGAGTGTGGAATATAATAACCCATTTTCTATAGCAATAATAAAAGATGGAAAAAATAAAATAGGAAAAAATCTTTTTGCTGTATCCCCTTTAAAAGATATTTCAATTCCAGTTGAGGTTGTTTCTTCTCATTACGTTGATCCAGATGGCGAGAGAGTTAGATCTTAATATGCCTGTTATAGAGAATATTTCACCACTTCACTTTGATCATAAACTTGGTTTTTATGGAGATTATGAAAATAAAGATGACATACTTAAATTAACTGAAGTAAAAGAATTATCTATTTTTCAAATTGCTAAATTTAAAAAAAGTAACGTTGATATAAATCAAATAATTTTTAATAATTTAAAATTACCAACTAAAAGTCTAACAGTTACTTCAGATAATATTGCTAGGATTTTATGGGTAGGTCCTGATACATGGTTGATTATATCTAGAGATAAAAAACTCATTGAGGATATTCATAATATTTTTAATGAAAATGATTTTGCTGTTACTGACATCTCTCAATCAAGAGCAGTCATTGAAATCAGTGGCTCAAAGTCAAAGGACGTATTAAAAAAAGGTTCACCGTTAAACTTCAACAACGATATGTTTAAACCGAATAATTGTGCTAACACAACTTATAATGGAATTAATATTATTATTGATTTTATTAGTGAAAAACCAGACTGCTTTAATCTTTTTGCCCTCAGAAGTTTTGGAGGCTCTTTTTATCATAGTATAACTGACTCATGTTTAGAGTATGGTTATGAAGCCATATAACAAAGATGTGTGGAATAGTCGGTCTTTACCTAAAGAATAAAAAGTACAATAAAGATCTTGGTAAATTTTTAACCGGAATGATGAATAATATGTCTACTCGAGGACCTGACAGTGCAGGTTTTGCAATCTATTCAACTGAAAGAAAAAAGAAATACAAATATTCTATTTGCTATAACAAAAATAATATCAAAGAAATTAAAAAAAATCTTAGTAAAGAAATCAAAGATGCAAAAATAAAAATAATATCTGATCATTTTGTCTTAGAGACATCATTAAAACCTGTAAAAGTAATAAGTATTATCAAGAGTTATAATAATTTAAATTTAGTTGGCTATGGAAGTTCAATTGAAATATTTAAACAGGTTGGAAATCCAAGAGATGTTGTAAATAATTTTTCACTTAAAAATTTTTCTGGTACTCATGCTATTGGACATACAAGAATGGCTACAGAAAGTGCAATTACAACAGATGGATCACATCCTTATTCAACAGGAGAGGATGAGTGCCTAGTTCACAATGGCTCACTGTCAAATCATAACAATTTAAGAAGAACACTAAAAAAAAAGGGAATAGAAATTAAATCTCAAAACGACACAGAGGTAGCTGCTGGTTACATTTCAAATGGTTTATCAAATAAGAAATCTTTAAAAGAGACATTAATTGATGGATTAAAAGACTTAGATGGTTTTTATACTTTTATTTCTGGTACCAAAAATGGTTTAGCAATAGTAAGAGATGAAATTGCTTGTAAGCCTGCTGTTGTGGCAGAAACAAAGGATTACGTTGCTATAGCTTCAGAGTTTCAAGCAATGGCTCATTTACCTAATGTTAACAAAGCAAAAATTTTTGAACCTGAACCTGGTTTAGTATACAGCTGGGGAAAATGATTAAATTAAATCTTAAAAAAGACTCTTTGAGAAAAGTTAACGAGTTACTTCAAAATCTTGACCAAAAATCAAATGATAGAAGTTTTAAAATAATCAATCCAGATGGTAATCATGCAATTTGTGCGGGTTTAAAAGATGAAATGGATGTAACCATTGAAGGTCATGTTGGTTATTACTGTGCAGGGATGAATATGAAAGCTGATGTTATTGTAAATGGTAATGTAGGAACAGGGGTAGCTGAGAATATGATGTCAGGATCTGTTCACGTAAAAGGTAATGCTTCTCAGTCGGCTGGTGCTACTGCTCATGGGGGGACGTTAATTGTTGACGGAGATACAAGCTCTCGTTGTGGAATTTCTATGAAGGGCATCGATATTATTGTAAAAGGCTCTGTAGGTCATATGTCTGCCTTTATGGCACAGTCAGGCAACTTAGTAATTTGTGGAGATGCTGGTGATGCGTTAGGAGATAGTATTTATGAAGCAAAAATTTTTATGAAAGGAGAACCTAAATCCTTAGGAGCTGATTGTGAAAAAAAAAATATGAATAAAAAAGATCAAGACCTTCTAAAATCTCTTTTGAAAAAAGCAAACATTGATGAAAATCAATTAACACATTTTAAAATGTATGGCTCAGCAAGAAAGCTTTATAATTTTAATATAGATAATGTATCGGAGTATTAATGTCTGAAAAATTTAAAACCGTTCCAAGAAAATCATGGACTTTTGATGATTACACAAACTCAGAAATAAGAAGAGCTGCAGAAACTGGAATTTATGACATACGAGGAGGTGGTTCAAAAAAAAGACTACCTCATTTTGATGATTTATTATTTTTAGGAGCGTCAATGTCAAGATACCCACTCGAGGGTTATAGAGAGAAATGTTCAACAAACGTTACTTTAGGGACTAGACATGCAAAAAATCCATTGGAACTTGATATTCCTATAACGATCGCAGGTATGAGCTTTGGAGCTTTATCTGGTCCTGCAAAAGAGGCACTTGGTAGAGGTGCTAGTATTTCAGGCACTTCAACCACTACAGGTGATGGCGGAATGACTCCAGAAGAAAGAGGACAATCTAAACATTTAGTCTACCAATTACTTCCCTCAAGATATGGAATGAATCCAGAAGATTTAAGAAAAGCAGATGCCATAGAGGTAGTTATTGGACAAGGTGCAAAACCTGGTGGCGGAGGAATGCTACTTGGTCAAAAAATTAGTGATCGGGTTGCTGAGATGCGTACTCTCCCAAAAGGAATTGATCAAAGATCCGCATGCCGCCATCCTGATTGGACAGGGCCCGATGATTTAGAAATAAAAATTCTTGAAATTAGAGAAATTACTGGCTGGAAAGTTCCTATTTTTGTTAAATTAGCAGGAGCTAGACCATACTACGATACAGCTCTTGCTGTAAAAGCAGGAGCAGATGTTGTTGTTCTAGATGGAATGCAGGGTGGAACTGCCGCAACACAAGAGGTATTTATTGAAAATGTAGGTCAACCCACTTTAGCATGTATTAGGCCTGCTGTTGATGCTCTTTTAGATTTAGACATGCATAGAAAAGTCCAGTTGATAGTATCTGGTGGCATAAGAAATGGTGCAGACGTTGCTAAGGCTATGGCCCTAGGAGCTGACGCTGTTTCAATAGGCTCATCTGCTTTAATAGCTCTTGGAGATAATGATCCTAAATGGGAGAGTGATTACAAAAAATTAGGCACAACTGCAGGTGCTTATGATGACTGGCACGAAGGAAAAGATCCCTCTGGAATTAATACTCAAGATCCTAAATTAATGAAAAGACTAGACCCTGTTAAAGCGGGTAAACGTTTATCAAATTATTTAAAGGTAATGACATTAGAAGCCCAGACAATTGCAAGAGCTTGTGGTAAAAACAGTTTACATAATTTAGAACCAGAAGACTTGTGTGCTCTAACTGTTGAGGCTGCCGCAATGGCTAGAGTACCATTAGCAGGTACCGGATGGATCCCAGGATCAAAGTTTTAAATAATTTATTTAATTAAAAACTTACTACATGCAAATTTTATATATCAATCTATATAAAAATTAATTTCAAAATAGACACAGAATTAAGTTGTGATGATGCAACAGCAGTGTTAATTTACTGTTTCATAATTTGAAACAAGGAGAAACTTTAAATGGGACAGGGTTTAAAGTACATAAATAAGTCTTTAGAAAAATCTTTCAAAATTTTAGAAATACTCTCAAAATCAATTTTTCCATTAAAAGCCTCTAATATTTCTCGTAAGGCAGCTCTCTCAAGAACGACAACTTTTAGATTATTATCTGTTCTTAGTGATCTTGGATACATTCATAAAAATTTAAGTTCAAACACCTATACTATGGGACACAAGGCATTTCAATTCGGTGAAACCTCTGATTATCTTCAGTCTATTTCCGAAACATCAAGAGAGATTTTAAAAGATATTTCAAGTCAAACAAATTTGATAACATACTTAGCTATGTTGGAGGGTTCACAAATTGTTCACTCTGATAAAATTTCAAATAATACAGATGATGCAACAATAAGAACTTTTAGAATGAGACTAGACGCACACTGTTGTGCTCTGGGAAAAGTGATGCTTGCTTACAGACCTGAAAATGAAATTTCCACGATTTATAGAAGTTATAATTTTTACCCGCATACAAATAACACTATTGTTAATTTAAATGATCTAAGAAAACAACTAACAAAAATTAGAACTAATGGTTATGCCTTAAATCATGGTGAAGCTTTCGAAAACTCTTATGGTATTGGTGTAGCTATCTTAGATAAAGATAAAAGATCTTTTGCAGGAGTCGCTTTCTCTGGAAGTAAAAATATTTTAAATCCAAAAACAATGGCTAATTATATCAATCTGTTGCAAGACGCATCTATTAAAATTTCTAAATTAATTGTTAATAACTAATCCTTTTCTGATGAAATTTTGTTTCATTATTTGAAACAAAATGTGTTTTTTTTAATATCCCCATTCAAAATGATTTTATAGTGGAGGATTAAATAAAAATGAGTCTGCCGTCCAAATGTGAATATTTAATAATCGGTGCTGGTATACACGGCTTAAGCACAGCTTGGCATTTATGTAAAAAGCTATCTAGTAAAGGACAATTAAAAGAAAATTCAGTTATTGTTATAGAAAAAACAAAGGTTGCGAATGGTGCAAGTGGTGTAGCATGTGGAATCGTAAGAAATAACTACTATCAACCTGCCATGAGAAGTTTAATGGCTCACTCTGTTGATATATGGAATGAAAATGCTGATGCATTAACATATAAACCAGTGGGTTACATGCAGATCAATTCACAATTAATGCAAGAGGGAATGTCTGAAGTTTATCACCAACAAAAGGAAATTGGTTTTGACTCAGAATTTATTGAGGGAGCTAGTGACTGCGAAAAGTATATGAAGGACATGCTTCCAGATTGGCAAGCACAAGGAATATCCTCAGTCTTGCATGAAAAAAAGACTGGTTACGGAGCTAACAGAGGAGCAATCGAAGGGTTTCATAAATTAGCCATTTCATCTGGTGCAAAAGTTATTGAGGGTGTTGAAGCAAATAATTTAATCTCCTCAAATGGTAGTGGTGCTGTAAAAGCAGTAGAAACATCTGAGGGAACAATTGAGTGCACACAACTAGTTGTTGCTGCTGGTCCTTGGGTTAGAAAGTTTTGGGAAATTTTAGAATTACCAAATTCTGTAAAAATCAAAAAACCTGATGGAACTTTCACTAATGAAATACCTATGTGGTCATACATGGCTCTTGAAGAAGGTGAACTTGAAGTTGATCCACGAAGTTATAAAACTGCAAAGGGAAGTGAATATCCTGTAATTCATGTTGATACTGAGTCTACGCTTGTCTCAAATAAAACAGGTGATGTTATTCATGAAAATGTAATGTGGGGTTTTTACTATAAACCAGATGTTTACAGAAATGGTATTCAAGGTGGTTCATCTCCATACGATGTAACTAAACCTGTAAATGATATTAAACTAGACCCTTATGGGCACGACTCTCTTGAGTTTCAACCAAGATCGTCTTTTGAGGATAAATGGACTTCTGCTCTGGCTTTTTGTCAGAAGCAATTTGATGGGTGTCACAGTAAGTATAAAAAGCAAAATGCTGGCGGTATAGGATGTGTGACTCCTGACCGTTTTCCTGTATTCGACCAATATAGAGAAAATGTGTATATTATAGCAGACGCAAACCATGGATATAAAATGGCCGGAGTTGGTGATTTAGTATCTGATGAATTGCTTGGAGGAAAGTCTGAAATTCTAGAACCTTTCAGATTTTCTCGATATGAAGAAGGGAAGTTGCATCCGGTTTCAAAGAGCCCGTTCCCTTGGAGTTGATGTAGAGGAGGAATAAAATGACAGCGCTAGAAACGTACGTTAAGGATAAAAAAAGACAAGACTATATAAAACAAGTTAGAAAAAAAATTGATAAGTTAGGTATAGAGTATATCTATTATCAATTTATTTCTGTAACTGGAAGAATTGTTGGTAAGGGTGTACCTGCTGATCACTGGGAAAGTATAGCAAACAAAGGTTTTCAATTAGTTTATGGTGCTACTGCTAACTTATTTACAAATAGGCATGGTGATTATATTGGCTATGGTCCAGAAGCTCACGAATTAGTCGGAATACCTGACCCAGAAACTTTTGTACAAATTCCATGGGATAAAAGAATAGCCCGAGTATTTTGTACATGTTTTAGAAACAGAGAAGAAGAAAACGATCCAGGTGGTTACTTAACTTCTGATTGTAGAGGTAATCTAAAAAGAGCTCACGAAGATTTTAAAAAGAAACATAAATTAGAATTAAGAGCAGGTACAGAGCCTGAAATGATGTGGTTAACTAAGAATGAAGATGGTAGCCCAACAGGTTCCGGTTTTTCTAAGCCATACTGTTATCATATTGATCAATTTGAATCTCTTAGACCCGTATACATGAAAGTAATAGAATACTCTCGTGCTATGGGTTTAGATATAATCCAAGGTGATCATGAGGATGCACCTGGTCAATTAGAATTAAACTTTAATTATGATGATGTTTTAAGAAATGCTGACAGATTGTCAACATACAGACAAATTTGTGCGCAAGTTGCAAGAGAATTTAACTTAATAGCATGTTTTCTTAGTAAACCTTTCGTTGGGGTTTCTGCATCTGGTTGTCATACAAACGTCTCTTTATGGAAAGGCGGCAAAGATGAGCTCATTCCATGCGGAAACAAAAGTATTCCGGGTATGGAAAATGTCTTCCATCATAGAAGAGGTGGAACTAATGCCTTTATGCCTGATGGAAAAGATCAGAGAATTCCTGGCAAAATAGGGCTTCAGGCAATTGGGGGTGTGATGGAACATCTTCCTGCATTAACCGCATTAGGATCATCCACCGTGAATTCTTATAGAAGACTGTGGGATACAGGTTTTTGGGCACCAGTTTATGCTGATTGGGGTTACCAAAATAGAACCTGTGGCCTAAGAGTATCTGCACCAGGAAGATTTGAATACCGTTCGGTAGACTCAGCACATAATCCATACCTCATGGGTAGTGGTTTATTGAAAGCATTTGATCACGGTATTTCTGAGAAGATGGACCCTGGAAAACCAGAACAACAGAATATGTATGAACAAATGAAAGCTGGTAAGCAAGTTGAAAAATTACCAATGACACTGGGTGAAGCTTTAGATCGTTTAGAAAGTGACAAAGTTATTCAAGAAGGGCTACCTGGTGACATGATGAAAGTGTTTATGGAGTACAAACGGGATGAGTGGGAAGAATTTTTAGCCACTCCAACTCAATGGGATCTCGATAAATACTTGGATTGCTTACCATAAAATAGATAGGAGTAAAGTATGTGTGGAATAGCTGGAGTAATAAATAAACAAAAGACGGTCAACGTAGGTGAACAGATGGGCCTTATGTTACAAGGACTAAAACATAGAGGACCAGACTCAACTGGTTACGCTATGTATGGGACACCACTCAAAAAAGGTTTCGTAATGAGATTTAAAATATCTGAAAATGAAGCTGAAAAAGTAAATGCAAATGTTGACTCACCTGTTGATTTAAAAAATAGAAAAAACGCTGTCGATGCTATTTTAAAAAAACATGGTGCGAAAGTAACAAAACAAAGCTCCAGCACTCCATACGCTTTTCGATATATATTTGACTTTAAAGGTGATCTTACAGATTTAGCAACAGAAATTGAGACAGTCGAAAAAACAGAGATATTATCAATAGGTAAAGGTCTTGAACTTATAAAAGATTTAGGGGACGCTACAACTGTTTCAGATCAGTACGGACTAAATAAGTTTATGGGTACTCATGGCATAGGTCATACAAGAATGGCTACGGAGTCGGATGTTGACATAAAATCTGCTCACCCTTACTGGGCTTTTCCTTTTGAAGATGTATCAGTTGTTCACAACGGCCAATTGACAAACTATTGGGGTAACAGAAGGGTACTTGAAAGAAAAGGTTATAGATTCAATTCAAACTGTGACTCAGAGATTATTGCAGTATATATAGCAGACAAAATGGCTAATGGGATTGAACTTGAAAAAGCGATGCATGACAGTTTAGACGAACTAGATGGAGTTTTTACATATGTTGTAGCTACGAAAGATCAACTTGGAATGGCCAAAGATCACATGGCTGCAAAGCCAATGGTAATCTATGAAAGCAAAGATATCGTAGCATGTGCATCAGAGGAAGTTGCTATTAGGAATATCTTTCCTCACGAAATTAAAACTTATGACCCTTATGAAGCGGAGGTGAAAGTATGGCAGGCTTAACAAAAAAAACATCTGCTTTTGATGATGAAAATTTATCAGGTAGATCCCAAAAACTATTTTTTGAGGTAACCGAAGAAGAGAATTATACCTACTATGGAAACCACGAGGTTGATTTTAATAAGAGAACTTCTATTGACTGTGAAGGGATTAACGCACACGAATTAAATCAAAAAATTAGAGACTCAATTCGAAAAGGTTATGGATCTATAGTAATAAAAAATCCAGGAGCTAAACACTCTCTTGGAGTAGGGATATTAAATAAGCTTAACTTAATTTTTGAAGGAAGCTTAGGCTACTTCGGTATTGGATGCATTGATGGCCCAACTGTTAGAGTTAACGGAAGAGTTGGATGGTCTTGTGCAGAAAATATGATGTCAGGAAAAGTTGTTGTTGAAAATAACGCTGGATCTTGTTTTGGAGCCGCTTTAAGAGGCGGAGACTTAATTGTTAAAGGTGACGCTGGCGCAAGAACTGGAATTGACATGAAAGGTGGTACTATTTTAATCGGTGGTAATGCCGGTGCTTACACTGGATTTATGATGCAAAGAGGTAGAATTATTGTTTGTGGCAATGTAAACGCAAACATGGGTGACTCTATGTACGATGGTATCATTTTTGTTGGAGGAGAACCTCATTCCCTAGGAACTGACTGCGTTCCTGGTGAAATGAATGAACATGAGGTTAGATGGCTAGAACAAAAAATCAAAAATGCTGAGATTGATTGCAAGGTTCCAGCATCTAAATTTAAAAAATACGTTGCAGGTAGAATGCTTTGGAATTATGACAATCTAGAGCCAGCAGAAAAGAAAGGAATATTAGGATAATGGCAAAACGTAATACACAATTATTAGGACAAAACTCAATCTTTACCCCAGAGGTAATGGATGATATTCACATTAAATCACAACTAGGTCGTTATCGTATGCGTGGCATGGCCTTAATGAAAAAAATTCCTCACTGGGATGATTTAGTATTTTTACCTGGAACATTAACACGATTTGTTATCGAGGGTTACAGAGAGAAATGTTTAACCGAGACTATCATAGGCCCTAGAGCAAAAAATCCTATTAAACTTGATATACCTGTTTACATAACAAGCATGAGTTTTGGTGCTCTTTCTTATGAAGCAAAAACTGCTTTAGCAAGAGGATCATCAATGGCAGGAAGTGCTACTTGCTCTGGAGAAGGCGGAATGATACCTGATGAAAGAAGATATTCTCATAAATGGTACTATCAATGTATTCAATCAAGATATGGTTTTAATCCGCACCATGCTCAACTAGCTGATGCAATTGAAGTATTTATTGGACAAGGTCAAAAAGTTGGAATGGGCGGCCACTTAATGGGCCAAAAAGTTACAGACCAAGTAGCTGAAATGAGATCTTTACCTGCTGGTATTGATCAAAGATCTCCTGCTAGACACCCAGACTGGATGGGCCCAGATGACTTAGCTCTTAAAGTACAAGAATTAAGAGAGTTAACTGACAATCAAGTTCCAATTCAGTTGAAGTTAGGTGCTTCAAGGGTTTATGATGATGTTAGAATGGCAGCAAAATGCGATCCTGACTCAATATTTTTAGACTCCATGGAAGGTTCTACAGCTGCTGGTCCTCATATAGCAGCAGCAAATACTGGTATTCCTGGTATCGGCGCTATTCGAGAAGCAAGAAGAGCTCTTGACGACGTGGGTAAAACTGGGGAAATTTCATTAGTTTTCGCTGGTGGTATCAGAGATGGTGCTGACATGGCCAAAGCTTTAGCCTTAGGAGCTGACGCAATAGCTATTGGAACAGCTGGTTTAGTTGCCTTGAACTGTAATAAAGATATTCCTGAAGCCGATTATGAAAAAGAAATGGGTGTTGAAGCAGGTTATTGTTATCACTGTCATACTGGTAGGTGTCCTGTCGGTGTAGCCACACAAGATCCTGTTCTTAGAAGTAGATTAGATCCAACAGAGGCTGCCGAGAGAGTTTATAATTTATTAAGCACAATGACTCTTGAGTGCCAAATGTTAGCAAGAGCATGTGGTAAAACAAATATCCACTCTCTTGAACCAGAAGACTTAGCAGCACTAACAATGGAGTCATCAGCAATGGCTAAAGTACCTTTAGCTGGAACAGATTTGACTGTAGGTGTCGATAACTACCACTCAATCTAGGAGACAAAAATGGTTAAAAAGAAAACATCATCAGCAAAATCAAAAAAAACTGCTAAAAAATCTTCTAAACCAAAAGGTTACCAAGTTGTAGGTGGGGCTAAGCTAAAAGATAAAGAAATTAAAACATCAAGAGAAAAAATGATCGGTCAACATATCGGTTATCGTTATGATGTAAACTTAATTCCCGATTACAAACACCTAACTCCTTTCTTAAAGCAATACATTGAGATTATGGGATGGGATGATTTAAACTGGTTAGAAGATATTCATATGGGTTTTGAGGGAGACACACCCGCTGTATTTGACAGAAACGCAAATGCTTGGATAACTCTTCCTAAAAAAATTAAACTTCCAAAAAACCAACAAGACAGAGATATGTTGGCAAGAGAGTTACTTATTAAATTTCAAATGTCACCCAATCATCCATTGGTTCAATTAAAAAGAACCTATGCTAAAGGTGAAAACTTTAAGTTAGTCGAATAAGTTTTATTAAATTAGGGGGCTTTAGCCCCCCCCAAAGCTAAAATATTTAATCTTTAATCCTAATTAGCTTTGACTTTTTCCAGTTTGGAATAAATTTTATAACATCGATGTCATTCCCCAATCCCGGATTAAAATTTTTATTATGCCAGAAAATATTTTCCCAATGTTCCTCATTTTTATCTAAAATAAATGGAGAACAAAACAACCTGTAATTTGTTGATAAATGAATAAAATCAAGGATACACGACCCTTCTTTAACTACTTTTTTGGAAATACTTGAGCTCTTTGGAAAAGTAGCAAACAAAGAGTCTGAAAATTTATCTTTATTCATAAAATATTCAGAAGATAAAAATTTATTCATCTTATCAAATCTGTCAGCAGGATCGTATGTTCGTTTAAAAGTATGTTCAAAAAGTTTTGTAGTGTTTACTGGATCATTTTCAGATATTACAACAATAATTCTTAGGAGTTCATTACCTTTCTTATCAAGTAATATCGGAGCCATAGAAGAATTGGGTCTACCACTTTGTGTCCTAAATGCTTGAATTCTTGATTGACATTGCCAATCAAGAAATTTTTCTTGTAATACCTCTGGAGTCATTCGTTTAACAGTCTAGAGTGGTTTCTCTCTCCCAACTAGAAAGATGTTTGTTAAAGGTACCCCAATCTTGATTTTTAAGTTTTACATAACTATTAACTAAATCATCACCAAATCCTGCTCTTATAATTTTTGATTTATCAAAATCACGAATAGCATCAAGAAGGTTTAAAGGAAGTTTTTTTACCTTTCCAGCTTTGTGACCCTCTGTGTACATGTTAATGTCTAATCGTTTCCCTGGATCTCTTTTATTATTGAAACCATCTAAACCTAAAAGAAGAATGCCTGCTTGAAGTAAATATGGATTTGTAGCTCCATCCATAAGTCTTAATTCAAATCTACCTGCTCCAGGAACTCTAACCATGTGTGTTCTATTGTTACCAGCCCATGTAATGGAACTTGGAGACCATGTTGCACCTGATGTAGTGACACTTCCATTAATTCTTTTATAAGAGTTTACTGTAGGATTAAAAACAGCAGCCATTTTGTCTGCACTTTCGATTATGCCGCCCAAGAAATTGTAACCAGTTTTTGATAAACCTAATTCATCTTTTTCATCTAAAAACATATTTTTTTTACCTGCTTTATCCCAGATTGATATATGACAATGACATCCGTTACCTGTTAAATTTGTGAAAGGTTTTGGCATGAAAGTTGCTCTTAACGAATGTTTTTCAGCAATTGATTTTACCATAAATTTAAAAAATGCATGTCTATCGGCAGTAATTAAACAATCTGAAAAATCCCAGTTCATTTCAAATTGCCCATTTGCATCTTCATGATCATTTTGATAAGGCTTCCAACCTAATGAAATCATTGAGTCACATATCTCTGTGATAACATCATATCTTCTCATTAAGGCAGAAGAGTCATAACAAGGTTTAGCTTGTGTATCCCTCACATCTGACAAAGAAGTTCCATCCTCGTTTACCAAAAAAAACTCACATTCAACTCCAGATTTCATATGAAGATTTTTTTTTGCTGCTTTTTCTATTTGTCTTTTCAATGCAATTCGTGGTGATGCTTCTACTGGTTTGCCGTCCATGTATAAATCGGATGCAACCCAAGCTATTTCCTTATTCCAAGGAAGTTGGATAACACTATCACCATCAGGCATACCAAACATATCTGAGTCTGCTGGTGACATGTCTAACCATGTTGCAAAACCAGCAAATCCTGCTCCTTCTGATTGAATTTCATCTATAGCTGTTGCAGGCACAAGTTTTGATCTCAGAACACCGAATAAATCTACAAAACTTACAAAAAAATATTTCACTCCATTTTTCTTAGCGAACTGATGAAGATTGGTTACCATTTATTTTCTCCTCTTTCATAATTCAACATGCGTTTATTGCATATGTTAAAAACACATTGATAATATTTAATTTTTAAATTTATTTTTTAATTTTATTAATTTTATAATTTAGTTATTAAAAAGTAAAATACATAAAGATAATATAAATGATTCTTAAGTAATCTTTTTTATCTTTTTTATTTTGTTAATTCATAAAGGAGGTCATACATGACACTTGAAGAACTTGAATCGTTTGTGATGATGCAAGCAAATGTTAGTACCGAAGCATTTTATTGGTGGTGTACTGCGTTAATGATTGCTATTCACGTCGGCTTCTTGATGTATGAGGTTGGATCATCGCGTTTTAAAAATGCTGTATCCTCCGCTTGTAAAAATCTTTTAGCATTCGCATTCATGATACCAACTTTCTGGTTATTTGGTTGGTATATTTATCTTGCATTCCCAGGTGGTTTTACACCAATAGACCTTGAGGGTTATGGAACACCATGGAATGTATCAATGGGACCAATGTTAAGTGATCAAGCCACAGGTATATTCTGGGCAGCATTTACATTGTTTGCATGTACAACTGCATCCATTTTCTCTGGATCTGTTTTAGAAAGAATAAGAATTAGTTCTTTTGTTTTCTTAGCAGTAGTTCTTGGATCAGGAGCTTGGATACTCGGAGCTTCATGGGGCTGGCATGCTGATGGATGGTTAGTAACCCAATTTGGTTATCATGACGTCGGAGCTGCAGGTGTGGTTCACATGATAGCAGGTTGGTTTGCATTTGGTGTAGTACTAAACCTAGGACCAAGGGTTGGTAAATATAATGCTGACGGCACAGCTAATGAAATTGAAGGTCATGACCTTCGTTTTTCATTCATAGGCTTATTAATGATTATTGTTGGTTTCTTTGGATTCCTCGGTGGTTGTTTGATATGGGGAGGTGCTGAACTTGGTGGATGGATCAATATTTATGGTGCTCCAGCTACTCTCTCATCATTTGCTTTCAATACCCTAATGGGTCTTGGTGGAGGAATGATCGGTGCATTCTGGATGAGTAAAGGTAATCCATTTTGGATGATGTCTGGAGGACTTGCAGGTATATTCTCATGCGCTTCTGGTCTAGATGTCTGGTATCCAGGATTAGCTTTTGTATTAGGTTTTGTTGGTGGTGTAATTATTATTCCTGCGAATAATTATTTACACAGTATTTTCAAGATCGATGATCCAGTTGGTGCTATTTCAGTTCACGGTGTAGCAGGTATTTGGGGTGTATTAGC
Source organism: uncultured Alphaproteobacteria bacterium (assembly GCA_902516235.1). Lineage (GTDB taxonomy): Bacteria > Pseudomonadota > Alphaproteobacteria > HIMB59 > HIMB59 > HIMB59. Next base: position 38,084 of record CABXXO010000001.1, on the reverse strand, counting down.
AATGGGGCTTTTTGCTTCTGGTTACCCAGCATCCGGCGATATTCCACCAACTAGCTTTGGAGGTCAATTGGTAGGGGCAATTGTTATGTTCTTACTTGGATTTGTTCCAGGATATGGCCTTTCCTATATCATGAAGATGATGGGCTGGCTTCGTGTACCAGATGCGGTACAAAAAGCTGGAATTGACAGTGCTGAGCTTGGTTTAAAAGCTTATCAATAACGAATGAGGAAGGAGAAATCATGAATTCATGGCCAGGACCTGAAAATAGTTGGGAAGGTGTTGACGCTTATTTTACATCTGCTGACAGTGAAGGTACTCTAATCTTTTGGACTCTTGTTGTTATTGCTTTGTGTATATTTGCTACATTTGCTGCAGCAAAACATGAGTCAGATACTGCAAAAAAAACTAAATAATGTTATAATTAAGGCGGGGAAAAAATCCCCGCCTTAAAATATGGATTACAATACCACAAACCTACTCTTCCAAAACATAATTCAAGCTGTAATAAATAATAAATTATTAGCTGCTTTAATATGGATTGCCTTTATGTATTTTATTTTAAGAAGAGTAGCAAAAAGTGATTATGATTTAATTTTAAAAAAAAAGTGGACAAGAGATAAATAAACTTCTTTGAATTTACTAATTATCAGTGGTATGGATAAAAACCATGATGATCAGCATGTAAAATCAAATTGCCCTTTCCAACACACTTTTTTTGAGAAGATTATAAAAGACTACAACTCAAAATATACAACTAAAGTTCTTAAGTCATATTTAATTGACATTAATGAATATGATTTTTCTCATTATGATGCTTTTTTATGGACTGGAGGCTTAGGTAATATTTACGAAAACAACTCACATAACAAAAAACAATTAGAAATATTTACTAAAATAGTTGAACTTGGTAAACCTATTTGGGGCAGCTGTTGGGGATTGCAAGTTTTTGTAACCGTTCTTGGAGGCAAAATTACTAAATCATCAATACCTGAATTTGGGTTTGCAAATAATATAAAAATAAAAAATGATCATTACATTTATAGAAACAAAAAAGATCTATTTACTGCACCAGGACATCATTATGATAGTGTTGAAAATATTCCAAATGATTTTAAAGTCATATCTGAAAATGATTTTTCTATCCAGTCTATTGTTCATAAAAAATATAATATAACCTGTACTCAATATCACCCTGAGCTTCCTTACAATTTTATAGGAAATTTAATGACATACTGGAAAACAAATTATCTTGATAAAATGACTGGTGAGAAATTTAGCGAACTTATTCATAACTTGGAACAATTAGAGAGTAGTGATTTTTATGATCGTAAACTCGAGTTAGTAAATTGGCTGAACGGTTTAGAAAATTAATTATTTTTTTGTAACAATTGTCACTACTCCTGTGAAAATTACAGCTAATAATCCACAAAATATTGCTGCAAAAAAAATAGTAGAGACAATATAAATAAAAACCGTGATGCTTGTTATTTTACTAAAAAAAAGGGGATTTTGTAAAAACTGATCAATTACTAACATAAAAGTCAGTACTAAGAACCCAGTTATGAAACCTCTTTTATAAAATTTCATCCAAGATCTTTTAAAAAATTCTATATTCATAAATTCAAGTAGAAATTTTATATTATGGTCTTATAATTTCAATTTGTTAAATCGGAAAGCGAGAAATTCTTTTGAGTGATTATTTTGAAAATTTTAAAGACGCCTTACCTGATATAAAAAAAGTAAAACAATTAAAAAAACAATTAGAAAAGAAAGGTGTAAAGTATATTTATTCGAATTGGATTGACTTTTTAGGTAGTCCAAAGACTAAACCTATGCCGATATCTGACTTTGAAGATCTTTGTATGGGTAAAGGTCCTCAATTTGCTGTTCATTCTGTTTCCTTTGTTCCAGAATTAACACCTGCAGACAATGATCAAATTCCATTACCTGATTTAGATAGTCTTCTCATATGTCCATGGGATAAAACATGTGCATGGGTCTTTGCAGATTTATATTGGAATGATAAACCTTACGATGTATGTCCAAGAATGACATTAAAAAAACAGATAAAGCAAAGCGCTAAATCTGACCTTAAATTTTTTGTTGGTATTGAGCCAGAATTTTTTCTTATGAAGTGGGAGGGTGATAAACCTGTAAAGGCAATCGATAGAGATCCTATAGATTTAAGAAGGCAAGCTTTCGGATATGACTCTGAATATTCAATAGATGGTATGCATTTTTTAAAAGAAATTATTGATATTTTAAACAACGATTTGAAATGGGATCTTCATGACGTCGTTGCGGAAGGTGCATATGGTCAATATGAATTAGATTTTGGTTATACGGATATACTAGGAATGGCTGATAGGTTTGTATTTCTAAGAGTTCTACTAAAAGAAATAGCAAAAAAATATGGATATTTTGTCTCTTTCATGCCAAAAACTACTATCAGTGACTGGCGATCTGGTGCTCATATCAACCATAGTGTAGCTTCCATTAAAAATAAAAATAAAAATATATATAAAGATGGAGAAAAATTTTCTAACAAAGCTTATAACGCTGTTGCAGGTATACTAAAGCATGGCGCTGCCATAACGGCTTTAGCATGCCCCACAGTAAACTCATATAATGGCTTTGTACCTACCGTTGAGGGCTTAGATGGTGGGATGCATACTTGGGCACCAACTCACATGACTTATGGAAATAATAATAGATCAGCAATGATAAGATTACCACAAAACAGATTTTGCATTGAGGATAGAGCTTCAGATTTAACTCAAAATCCATACCTCACTTTCTCATTATTAGCTGCTGCGGCTACAGAGGGCATAGATAAGAACATGAAACCTCCTAAAGCCACTAATAAAAGTTTGTATGATTTAACTGAAAAAGAGAAAAAACAAGTAACTAGTCTTCCAAGAAATTTACTAGAGGCAATTGATGCTTTTGCTGCAGACCCTTTAACTAAAGAAGTATTTTCTGAAGCCATGATAAATAATTTTGTAGGATATAAATACGATGAGTGGTCAAGATATCATACGACTACTACTGATTGGGAAATCAAAGAATATTTAAAGTTATTTTAATTAATCAATAAACTGAAACTTTACAAATACTAATTAAATAATAACAAACTAAAATTTTAATGATTGTTAATTTATAGATGAGCAATAGTAAAATGACTCAAAAGTAAAAACAACACCTCATAAATTTAATCGGAGTAAAGAGAATTTATGAAATCCAACATATATTCTCGATATTCTAAAACTAATAATAAATCTATTTACTTAACTCTTTAATATATTCAATCACATGCTGACGTTTTTCTCTTATAGCTTCATCTAATGGAGTGGCTCCCCATCTATCGCGAACAGATAGGGGATGACCATGGTTAATTAAATATTTTACGGCTTCTAAACTTCCCTCAGCTGCAGCTAAATGTAAAGAAGTCCTTGAGTCTTTATCTCCTACATTTATTGGTATTCCCTTGGCAACTAATTGTCTAAGACCATCAACATCGTTTTCAGATGCTGCAAAAAGAAATTCAATAATCGCTAATTCATCATCATATTTTTCAATTTTATCAGTTTTACCATTTGGTTCTTCAATTAAATGAAAAGGTTCAGAGTAATCAATATCTAACTTTAAAAACTCATCAACAATTTCTAGATGATTATTATTTCTAGCATCAGAAATTGGGTAACCTCCCCATCTATCAGGTATCGGTTTCACACCATTTTCTAATAAAAATTTTACAACATCTAACTGACCCTCAGCTGATGCCAAATGCAAAGGAGTGCGAATGTCATAATTACCATATTTTAAATCTCTTTGTTGTCCTAACAACTTCTCTAAAGTTCTTACATCTCCATAGCTAGCTGCCCAAATTGCTTCACCACAATTATTTGCTCTCCATTTTGCTATCTTCAATCTTGGATCAACACGATCAATATCTGTCATAGTGCTATCAAAAATATGAACTAAATACTTAGATGTAATTTTTCGAGCTACCTCTATCCCACGAACACTGTTGCCAGCTAAATCCAAACGCGGCGAAAATATACATATGCCCATAACTTTTGGAACTACTAATAATATCCCACCACCAACTCCACTTTTTGAGGGTAAACCAATTTCTTGAAAAAATTGTCCACTACTGTTGTACATGCCAGATGTTTGAACAACAGGCAATACATCTCGAATAGTTTTTTGGCCAAATACTCTTTGTTGAGTAAGTGGACAAACTCCACCATTTGCTAAAGTAGCTGCTGCTACAGCAACATCTTTTGCAGTCATTTCTAAAGAACATAAACTGAAATAAACTTTTAATGCATCTGTTACTGCAGGTTCAAAATAAAAATCATAGTCATATTTATCATTTGCAAGTTTATCTTTAGGAAGAGTAGAGTCTGAATAGGGGATATTACCAGTTGCCATCAATAAAAAGCCTGCAGCAATATTATTATATCCTTTAAAATTTTCCTGACGGGCCATATTTTTATTAAATCGTGGTATGTCTATGCCAGATTTACCCTCACTATCCCAACCAATTGATTTCCCAATTTGTTCTCTTACGTAATTTAGTCTTTCTGTGGTAGATGATTTAGATTTTATTAAACTTGTAGTCATAATAGCACCAGGGTTCACCATAGGATTAAAAGGTATTTTGCTATCAGATGATAAATTTTCACTAACCATATTACGCATCATTAAAGTAAGATCATTAAATAGTCTACCAGACGGCTCAGCGCCAACATGTTCATTTACCTTTTCTAAACCTAATTCCTCAATTGCGATACAATAGTTAAATGGTTTACACATCGATTGTATCGAAAAATCAACATTTGTATCACCACGCTGATATACTTGACCATCTGCTGTAACAACTGCTATTCCAAATTGCTCTGGATTGACCTCTGCAAGTGGTGGTATGTAATTTGCTAATTCACCACTTTTATTATCTATAACTTCGTCATAAATTTTATCTAAGTTATTTGAGAATTTTTTAAAATCAGGTACTGCTAACTCTCCTCTCAATGCTCTTTCAATTAATAAACCTCCTAAATTCATTAAATTAATAAATTCTTCAAAATTTATTGTTTCACCCATACTATCAAGCATTTCAAAAAAATTTTTCAATCTAAAGTCAATTGATGTTAGACCTGCATCAAATACATAAGCTTGAAATTCATTTTTATGGATTGCATTTCCTTTGCTCTCACAAAGAGAAAAGTATAGATCACCAGCTCGTTTAGGAATATTTTTTAACCAATTAAGTTTTGGGTCTATGTTATTATTCATTTATTTATTTTTATTCTTTTTATAGATATTGCTAATTTTATCTCTAATTTTGTCGTCTGTTACTACTTTAGACATTATTTCATCAAACTCATTTTTTTCATTTAAATCTTTATTTGTTAACTTATCTTTTATATCTAGAGATGAATTATCTTTTAGAGACGAATAATATTTTTTTTTAATTTCAATCTTTTTTTCTTCTTCGCTTAGTTTATCTGGCATATTTTCTCTAATTTCATAAATAATTTTATAAAGTTTTTTTATGTCCTTTCTTATGAACCAAACACTAGTAATAAGAATTAAGAATAGGAAAATAAATAAGACATTCATTGCAAAATTTAATTACTTAATTTTTATTTATACAAAATTTATCAAATGATTATATTAGAAGAAACTCTATTCTTCTAATAATAGGTCATCAATTGATAGGTCACTGTTGCTAGAGTTCTCATTATTTGTGTTACTCTGCATCAACTGAAGATTGTTAAACATTTGACTTAATTCTTCCAAATTTGTGATTTTAAAATCAGATTGCAGTGAGGATAGCAAAAGTATTTCTAATTCACTAAATGTTTGTCTATCTAAAAAAAACCCTGATAATAAATCATAAGAGACTTCTGAGTAAGGATATTTTGCTAAAATCTCCTCATAAATTGGCAGAATATTACTTTTATAATTCTCTAGGCAAAAGATAGCTTTGGTTAAACCACTTAAATCACTGCCCCGTTGTGAGGGCATAAAAGAAGATGATACTTTTAGAGCGATAGTTTGTACATTACATCCATTACTCAAACTTTGCATCTTTGCATCAATATAAAGTTTTCTTGCATCTAATTCAGATCCTAAGATTATATTTGGTAAGATTAAAAATATTAATAAGACAAATTTCATAGTTTGCTTTTACCACAATAAGTCTTAACACCAAAGGATTTAAATTATAAAAAAATTTGAATTTAATAGGAAGTCTATTTATAAAAAAAATAATAATGGTTCAAATAATTTAAACGCTGGTTTTAAAATTTTTATGATACCTACATTTGGTAAACCAGCTGTTTTATCAACAAACGCAAGTAGACCCATTATAAATAAGAGGAAGACAAAAATAATAATGAAACTGCCAAGAGGAGTTAATTGAGTAACTGTTTTAGTTTTTACTTCTTCATTTTGAATTTCCTCATCGGCCGTATCTGACTCTTTATCTTTAACTTTTTCAATTTCAGATTTAGATAGTTCAGGTTCACTATTTTGTTCTGATGTTACTTCTTTTGACACATCTGAGCTTTCTAAAGATGGTTTTGAGGGTTTTAACAAACCTGAGTCATCATAAGTCGAAGTTTCAGATTTTTGGAAAATAGAAATCTCCTCATCAGCATTATTTGAGTCTGGCGAATTAGTCCCAGCGTTAGCATTTAAATTATCAATTTTATTATTTAGATTAATTTCTATTTCATTAAGCTTTTCTTTAACATTTACCATTTCGTTTTTTATATTTACTATATCTGGTAAAAATTTTTCAGAAGTACTTATTAGCTTGTCTAAATGATTTATAGTATCTGTTTGGATCTTAACAAGATTATCTAGAGGTGAAATATGGTCATTTGAAATATTTTCATCATTTTTATTAGCTACTTCATTTGTTTGATCTTCCTTATGACCATTATCTAAATCTAAATTATCACTTAGTTGGTTTTCTTCAGTTTTTTCTTCTACTGACTCAAAATCTCCAAGATCTATGTCATTATTTGAGCCATTATCGAAGTCAGACTCATCAAAATTTATTTCTTCAATGTTAGTTTCTTGAGAGTTTTCAAGATCTAGATCAAATTCTTCATCCTCTTTTGGTGTTAAAGATGGTTCGATATGCTTATCATTATCGGTCATAGCACGAAATTACTTATATACCTTAATGTAGATTTTAACAAACATATATGTAAGATTATTTTTATGAGATTCGCTATCTTTTTGTTTGTATTTATTTTTTCATTAAACAGTCACGCTCAATTAGATAAATCTCTTCAATATTCAATACTCCATGATGATCTATTAGAGTTTTCTAATAAACTAGATTTCAAATCAGCAGATATCTATGGTGATATGGACTTTTTAGATAGCATCCAATCTAAAATTGTCATTCTGGAAGAATGCTCAACCTCTTTTCCAGGTTTTGAATATAGATTTGAAGACTCTAGGCTTTTTTTAGATCGCTTAATGGAGGTAAGTATAGTTGCATCAGAGATAAGTGAATATAATTATAACTACAGACTAAATATTATTGAACCACAAGTTTCATTTGTTTTTTACAAATTAACAGAAGATCAAAGAAAAACTGTGTGTAGAAAACTATTTATTTAAAATTTTCGCTCCCCAACTATTGATTGGTTAATTGAAGCAAATCCCTCATATTCAACTAATCTTTCTGATCCTGTAATAATATCATTAAGTCCTATGCCGCAAGATAAGATTTTATAAATCGAGGAATAAGAAATAACCGAAGGCAAGGAATTTACATAAGGTTCTCCAGTTGAAGGATCAATTGTACTCTCCGTTGGATCTTCAATAGTACCTGATTGAGTAAAATTATCGACTGCTTTTGCAAGCATCTCAGATGCATCACTGACAGTAAAGTAACAATAATCTCCATTATTACATACATCTACTGATGTATCATATTTATTTTGAAATCTATCATTTGAATTTTCGTCAAAATGAAATGCTGTTAATAGATCAGGGTTTGTAACAGAGCTGAAAACATAATCATTTATCAAACCTGTAACTTCATCAGATCCTAATTCTCTATTCCAAATTCTTAACATTGTGGTGTAGCCGGATATACCACTGGTATTGACATATTCAAATGTGTAAAGTGAATTACTTTCGGCAAGGTCTATACCATTTGTTACATAGGCTTGAGAACCCGCACCATCTACATATACAGTTATATTTTGACTTGCATCACTATATGTAACAATTATATGAGACGGATTAGTTGGGTGTAATGTGATATTAGAGTCAAAAGTTACATAAGATCCTCCACTGTAAAAACTAACTATTACTTCTTCATCTGAATTAAACCCAATTACTATTTCACGACTCGAGTTAATGTCGTCATATAACTGGAATAAGGAGCCCTCTGAAATAGAGTCAAGATGTACGTTTAATTCGATTGAAAATGCAGATTGAAATAATCTTGATCCACTTGAATTCGCATTATCAAAGCTACCCAAAAGTTCGAGAGTTGTTGAGTTATCAAATACTAGTGCATCCGTTTCTTCTGATAATTTTTGAATTATGTAATAACCTGAAAAGTCAGCTAAATCCTCATCTGGCATATAGCTAGGACCTCCCCAACCAACATTGTAAATGTAAGGATCTCCATTGGAATTATAACCATGTAATCCTAAACATTTCAAAAAATTCTCATCTGTCACATCCTGAATAGAAATTGAGTCATTTGTATTAACCACATCTTGATGTCCGCTATCACCAGTTCTTTCATTTAATATTATTAAAGCTTTATCTGCAGCTGACTCAGCTAAATAATCAGATTGTTTTTTATATGAGTCTGTGACTGTTGATTTACTAAAACCTGAAGTAAGGTAATAAAGTGCCATTGTGCTAAGTGTCATCATTAAAGCAATTAATGTAACGATAGCAATTGCCATACCATCATTTGGAAGTTTAGAAATTTTATAACTGAGGTACTGATATAATTTTTTTATAATCATAGGTTTTATCTTGAGCTCCAGGAAAGGATAAATCTAATGTAAATTTACTATCAGACTTAGTAATTAAAAAAGCGAGAAGAGCACTTGCAACTGGTTCTTGAGAATTGGTTGTGTCTGTACATGTACCATTTCCAACATTAGTTTTACTTCTTGTTAATGCTCCATCTTCATATTCATTTTCTTGAATATATTCGTATAATATTATGACCCTTTCTTGATCATTTAGATCATAACAGATATTGATTGTCCAGTTAAGGTCATTAGTTTCATCTACTACATATACTAAGTCAGGGTCATAATTATTATCAGGATTTACAAGAGTTTCATCATAACCTGAGGTTGTATCAATATTATAAAAAATACCAGTCTGTTTTAAATCTCTTTCGATATTGTCAAAAATATGTTCAGAAATTTCATTTGCTTTTGAGATAGCTATGCCAGAGGATGTGTTTTGTTGCATTATTTGAAATGCAAAAAGAGCTCCTGCAATAACCATTGTTATAATTGCAATAGAAATAATGAGCTCAACTAAAGAAAAACCATTAAGTTTCATTTTCATTGTTAAAGAGCCTTTCTGAATACTCGACTAAATTTCATGTGTGCTCCTTCAGAGTTATTTACTTGACAGCTAGCAACTCTACTTGAAGAGTCACAATTACCGTCAGTGTCTGTAGCCTCACAACTTATAACAATATCGACATCATTATGTCTTAATTTTTCATTAGCTAGAGTTCGCCATCCATCTACAATCTCTATGAAAGGTGAGTCTAAGCTTGTAGTCAAATCACTTTCATAACCGTCATCTAATTTAATCATATCAGACCCCTCACTAAAGGAGTCTTGATATGTCTTTTCAACTCGAAACCCATCCACCTCTGTTGTTTCCAGATAAGTAAATGATATTGGATCTCCATTATCAATATCTAAAATAGAATTTTTAAGTGTGAATAAGAAATATAAATCTCCTGCTTCTGAAATTTCCTCATCATCTAGTCCCGATAAAGCATTACTAACACAATCTCTTTCACTGTCACTTGTGCAATTAGAAGTTGCAAGGCATACCCTTTCCCAAGAAGCGATCATCGCTCCTACATCATTTTCCTCTATGATGATGCCGTTCAGGGTAGGAGATTTACCGTAAGGAGTTTTTGTAGGATAATCACCCAACTCATCAAATTGTACGATTAATGCATTTGAAACAGTATCGGTTGTCGATGCATATGAACTATTGCAATAATTATAACTCACCTGCATATCTAATGTAGAAATACTATAAGTAGTGGTTGAGTCATTCACAACTATTCCTGAGTTTTCTTCACGATTATTAATAAATATTTCATCTCTTGAAGTAACATCTAAGAATTCATTATAATCATTAAAAGTCTCATCATTGTCTAAAATATAAATTCCATTATCATCGGAAAGTGCTGATGTTCCTGTACTATCATATAAAATAAAAGGATTTTTTATTTCTAAATCATATTGAGTATCGTTTGCTGCAGAATAATAAACTTCTAAATTATTTGAAATACTAGGAACAGACAATGTTCCCTCATTGAAGGAAGTATAAGTATCATCAGAAATAACAGCACCATCAATAGTTAATTTACGCTCTCCCGCATCACTTGAGTTTGTATTTACAGTTGCAGCTTCATAAGTATCAAATGTATCATCGTAAATTAAACCAATGTCATTAAATACATTCTCACAAAATGTATTATCTCTAGTTATTCTGTTATCAGTGCTTAACGAGTCAAACATCACTGATGTAGTTTGCATTAGTGCAGCTACAGCTATAGCTAAAATTGCTAAAGCAATTATTGCTTCTACTATACCAAAACCGTTGTTCTTTTTAAAAATTTCTTTCATCTTCAACATAACCAGTGCTATAGAACGTTAATTTTTTTCTAAAATCTGACTTGAGTGTTTCTATACTATCACAACTAAGAGTACTATCTGACATAGAGTGAATATAAAGCACTACCGTTTCAGCTAATTCATTTTTTCCATTAAAACAAATTCCATTAAAGGTTAAGGTATAACCGTCTTGTGGGCAAACAAGAATTCTCATACCTTGAAAATTATAATCATCAGGTTGAATGGCGTTGTTTACTTCTTCATAGGATGTTGAGCCAATTAACCCAGAACAATCAACATCTAACCCAAATCGTGAGTAATCATCGTCCGAAAATTTTATTATAGAAGCTTCTGTTAAATAATTTGTTTCATCAGAATCAAAAGTCATGAACATCGGTTCATTTTGAGCATTTGAAAGTTTGTAGTATTTTTTTACCAATTGAATTAAGTGAGTGTACTCGTTCGATAATTTTGATGTTCCAACAAAACTTGTGGTGACGAGAAAGCCTGCTCCCGCAATCACTCCGATTATCGCAATTACTACAAGTAGTTCTACTAATGAAAAACCTTTAGTGAGATGAATCTTCTTCTGGTTCATCAATAATTCCTTTTGAGACTAAATCAGAGATATAAGCCTCCATCCTTATCATGCCATCTCTAGAACCTGTTTCTATCATTTGATCTATTTGAGGTATTTTATTTTCTCTTATTAAATTTCTGATAGCTGACGTACAAACCATAACTTCAAATGCGCCAACTCTTCCTCCTTTTTTTTTCTTAAATAACCTTTGAGTCATGACCATTTGCAAAGAGGTCGACAACTGTGAACGCGCTTGATCTTGTTCTGCAGCTGGATAAGCATCAATTATTCTATTGATTGTTGATGACGCACCGCTTGTGTGAAGAGTTCCAAATACCAAATGGCCAGTTTCTGCTGCAGTTAAAGCCATAGATACAGTTTCATAATCTCTAAGTTCACCAAGTAAAATTATATCTGGATCCTCTCTTAATGCTGCTTTTAAAGCTCTGGCAAACGAGGAGGTATCTCTTCCAACTTCTCTTTGTGATATAACAGATTTTTTATCTTCGTGAGTAAATTCAATTGGATCTTCAATAGTTATTATATGAGAGTCACGATTTTTGTTTAATTGATCAATCATAGCAGCAAGCGAGGTTGATTTTCCAGATCCAGTTTGACCAGTGACCAAGACCAGACCTGCATGTTTATTTAGGACATTGAATACAGCACTTGGAAGGTTCAGTATTTTAATATCAGGTATTTCTGTCACTATTAATCTTAAGACTAAAGAGTGACCTGTCATGGTTCTAAAAGCATTTGCTCTAAATCTTTGCTTTTCAATTACAACTGCAAAATCTAGGTCAAATGTGTCAAGATATTCCTTCATTTGATCTTTATTTAGGTGTTTTTTCAGAAATTCTTGCATGTCTTGGATGGTAATTACGTCCTCAGTTTTTACGATATCACCTTTGTACCTTACAGCTGCTTTTTTCCCTGAGGAAAGATGGATATCTGAGAGTCCTTCAAACTGAGAAGGTAGACTAAGCAATAATTGATCAATTTTTGACATATTTAAATAATATATAAGATATCTATCACAAATATAGGTCAAAAACTGTGAAAAATATAATTTTATTATAATGAAAGTAGTTTATAAGTTATCCACATGGCTAAATCAATAACAGATGATTTAAAAAAAGTTGGAAAGTCAATTTCTATCCCATTTGGTTTATTTTCCATTGGAAAAGAGAAAATTGTTGCCGTAGATATTCAAATTGAGTCAATTACCATTTCAAAATTAGCCTTTAAGAAAAAAAAATGGCAAATAGAATCAACTCTTCATGAGACTTTTATAGCACCTGATGGAGAAAATCCATTTAACTCAGACATAGGCTTCTATGTTTCAAAACTTAGAACCATGCTGTTAAAAACAAATTGTGTGGGCTTAGATGGGGCAATTATTATTCCTTTTCATGATTGTCAGGTGTTTATTTTAGATATGGAGTTAATGCCCAGGGAAGAAGTTACGGATATGATAGAGGAGGGCACTTTCAATGATTTATTTCCAGAGTTACCAAAAGAAATTTCTAAAAATTATTTAAATTATAAGCGTAATTTTGACTTCTCAATTATCAGTAAAGATGAAGATTATGGTACGATGAAATTAGCCTTTGTTATAGGAGATCAAGAGAAATTACAATCTTCTGAAACTATTTTATCTAGAGCAGGTTTAAATCCTGTTCTTGCTGAACCAGAAGTCTCATCAATATTGAATTCATTGGCTGTACAATTTGGTAATGATGCATTTCTCGCTCCAACTGCATTTTTAGTTAGTACAGAAAATTATTCGTATTTAATAATTGGAAGTAAAGATGGGATAGTTATTAAAGAAGTCGAATTTAACGATGCTGATAAAGTCCTTTTACTTCACGTTGAAGATGTTGAAGATATTTCTGGAACTGTTTGGAAAGAGGTTTTTTCAAGAATAGCTGAGCCTATAGAAACAGCAATTGACGCTTACAACAAAAAGTTTAAAGAAAATAAAGTAGAAAAATTATTCTTTATATCGAATAGACCTAAGATTGATAAGTATTTACAAGGATTGAAAGAGTCGATTATTGATTTCAATGTGGAAACAATGAATCCCTTTGAAGAAATCACTTTAAGTCCAAAAGCTAAAGCGTATGTAGATAGTTTTCAAAATAAATCTATATTCTTAAAAGTAATTGGCACAGGTATGGCCAAATTAAATTTTTTTGATATTGACTACAAAGATAATTCTATAACCAGATTTAATTTACTCAATGACCTGGAAAATCTAAAAAAATCGAGGAAATTTAAGGCAATCAATAAACTTTTATTATGGTCAAATGTAGTTTTCTTTGCAATTTTTTTCAGTTTGTTGTCTTTAAATTCCATTCCTGAAATAAACTCAAATAGGAACGAATTAATAAAATTTAAGACTGTTAAGGCCGATCACAGCAAATTAAAAAAAGAGAATGAAAGTCTCTCAAAAATACTAGCAGATGCTAATAATGTAAGTAAAGTCATAGATAATCAATCTGTTTCACCAAACTTGGCTTTAACCACTTTGGTACATAATGATATTTTAAGTTCAGTTCCTAAAGGTATTAAATTTAATTCAATGGACTTTGATCCTGGAGTTTTAAAGTATGACAAAAAAGGAAAGGTAGTTTCTTCTACTCCCTCTAAGTATATTATTCAGGGCCAGTCTATAGATGATTTTAACATTACAATTTTCCTTCAAAACTTAAAGGGAAGCGATCGTTTATATGATGTTATTTTGCAAACTAATCCAAACGAACAACTATTAGATTTTACGATGGATGTAATTTTAAAATATCATCTTGATAATCAATTACCAATGAGTGAAAAAACTGATGACTAATCTTGGAATAAAACAATGGGTTTGCTAACAAAAAAAAAAGTAATAACTATAAAAAAACCTGTAAAAAAAACAGAGCAGAAGAAAAAGTCATCTTTTAGTTTTTTTAAGTCAAAAAAAGATAAACAAAATAAAGATACTGCTCAAGAAAGTTCTAAAACTAGACAAAAGAAAAAGTCATCTTTTAGTTTTTTTAAGTCAAAAAAAGATAAACAAAATAAAGATACTGCTCAAGAAATTTTTAAAACTAGTACTATAAAGAAAAACAAACCTAAAAAAGAATTTACATATAAATTTTCAGTGACAAAGCAAAAAAATAATTCAACTAATCAATCTGAAAAACAAACTCCATCTTCTAATTTAGACAATAATATTATTAGTCGAGGCCTATTTACCCAAAAAGTAAAAAAACCAATCAAACAAAAAAAACAAAAAATTAAAACTAATAAAAAATCATTTTTATCAAAAAAGAAAACTAATCCAAAAGACGAAATTACAACAGATACTCAATCAAAAAAGTCAAATCGAACTAAATTTTCTTTTTTTAAAAATAATGATCCTAAACTTGGTGAGAGTGATAACATCAAAGAATACTCTGATGAGGCAAAAAAGTTACTCATCACAGGCGCACTTAAAACATCTGTCTCAGAATTTCCATACGAAAAAAAATTAAAAAAATTTAAATTTAAACCTGAAAACATCTCCACTTCAATTAATGGAATAGTAGCTCTCTCAGTCCTCTTGGTTATTATAATTTCCTCATATTTTTTTATCTCACAGTCGATTTTGAACCCAATTTTAAATAAGCAAAGAGATAACATTAAAACTCAAAATGACTTAGAACAAGAAGCCAATACATTAGGTTACCAAATACCTGCTTTAAACAAAAAAATAGAGGACATTAATGATAAAGTCTCTTTATTTGATACTAAAACTTTTCAGCAAAATGATTTAGACAAATTATACGCTGATCTTACAGCTGCGTCTCTTGAGTATGATATTAAAATGTCATTTAGTGAAAAAGACTCCAGACCACTAAGTGTCTCTAGCAAATCTAAGGAATCCCTATATAAAGTTGTAACTGTAGTATTGTCGGTTGAATCCTCATATATTAATTACCTAAAGTTTAGATATAAGGCACTTGTTGAGTCTGGAATGAATGTTAGAATACTTTCAGAAGATATTAAGTCTATTGACGATAATGCGGGGGAAAGTCAAAGTAATAATATGTCTGATCGAGAAGATTATAATTTGTTAATCAATCTTAGTTTCGAGGTACTTGAGAAAGTTAATTAATGATTATGCGAGTGAAATATTCAATGGTATTTGACATATCTAAAAATCTAATTATGAAACAATTTAATTGGTTTATAATTTTAACATTATCTTTTTTTCTAATATCTGGTTCTTATGCCCAAGAGAAGTCCTTAGAAAATTTTTATAACCAATTTCCTGATCCTTATACTAAATCTTTAGAGTCAATTCTTATTCAAGGTGATGTAAAAGATGTAGTGGTTGAAGAGGATGAAATAATTTTTAAACAAGAAGAAAAAGTCCAAGAGGTTGAATTAACTAAAGAAATAGAACAAGTAGAAACAAATGTCGATACAACAGACAAAAAAATGGAAGAAAGTTTAAACAAAGAACAAAAACCTTTTGAAGAAAAACAAAAATCTGCTCTTGAAATAATTGCAGATGCGATAGAGTCCCAAAATAATAATAATGTTGAAGTGCAAAGTGATACCTCCCAAGAAATTTTATCTACTCAGAAAAAAGACAAATCTTTAGTACCTAGCAACAATTTATTTGATTTTGAAATTGTTGATAGAAATAAGTTCATAGAGGAAAATCTTAGCTCAGATATATCGAAGTTTATAATTATTGCGATAGCTATGAAATCCACCCCTGAACTTGATTACAATTATATTGTAAAAAAAGGTGATACCCTTTCATCTATAGCAAAAAAATTTGATCTTACCTTAGAGGAGTTAATTATAGCTAATCCCAATATTGTGCCAAATAAGATGAAGGCAGGCAGTACAGTTAATATTTTCTCTCCCTCTGTGGTATATACAAATAAAATTTTAAAAGACTCTTCAATGAGTTCAGAGGATATTAGTGGCTTTGAACATGGATCCTATTGGATAGAACTGTCTTCAGACTTATCTAAGAAAGCAATTGAGGAAAAAATATCTTATTACCGAAGTAATTTTGAGGATATTTTTTATGGTAAAACTATGAGAGTAAGACCAAGAAATGAAACTCTTTATGTTATTGAGGTTGGTCCTTATTCGAAGTCACAAGAGGCAGATGATGTCGTTTCTATACTTAATTATAGGTTTCAATATGCTAAAAAAAATAAGGTTATGGAAATAGATTTTAAATCTTCAAACAATGACCTATCTGAATTTACAGGCAACTCCACAGATAATAGACGAGGGAAAAGTATGGCATTAGTCACTACACCTAGCGGAAATATTATTAAAGTTTTTGAAGGGGATCATCTTGGTAATGATGACGCCAGAATTGTTAAAATCCTTCCAGATAAAATTATTTTGTCAAAATTAGGCAGTGAGGTAAATTTATATTTTAGTAAATCTAGAAGAGTAGTCTTAGAAAATAACGATGGTTTTAGAGACAATATATTAGCAGATGAATATTTCGATCCACCCTTAATAGCTAATAAACCTGAAACTTCGGATGAGCAAGATGTCTCTTCTCTGTACCTGGAAGATACTTATTACACTCAAGTTTCAGACGAGGTTTTAAACTCTGACGTTTGTGTGGGGGGTTCTATAGTATCTGGTGAACCAATTTATTATAACTCTGAAAAAGGATGCCTGGATCCATCTTTAGAAACTCCAATGGCTACAAAAATATATTCTACAAATGAGGATGGTGAAATGGTTGAGGGAATGCCTAACATTACTACTCTTGAAGACTTAGACCCATCTGTTTATGTTTATGATGCAGCAACTAACTCTTTCAATAGCTCTCTTGGAACAATAAGTTTGGAAGTAGATGAAGAGGTTGATGCACAATTTGATGAAAATATTCGATTATCTACTCTAGGGGATTACTTGCCTAACACGCCTACAGTGGAGCCAGTAGATATAGATACACTACTGCAAGAAAATCCATATGAGGTTGTCTCAGAGACCACAAGAACAACAGAATTTGATATGGAAACGTATGTTTCTCAAGGTGGTGATGTAAGTGAATTTACTGATATGGGCCTTGAATACGATGAGGAACTTCAGGGATTTAATGCGACTAGCCCAGAAGAGTTTTTAGAAAATGTATCTTGTTCATATTTTGATGATCAGGAAGGTTGCGAGGCAACAAAAAGAGAGTATGGCATTGAATAATTATATAAAAACCTATATCTTTTCAAAATTATCTAAGGTGATCGCTATTCATCGTTTTTTAAGAAATTTAATTATGAGACTATCACTATTTTTTATCTCTTTTATTTTTTTTGTTTCTTGTTCATCCCAAGAAAAAATGAATAATGTCGACAACTCCTCTGCCTTTGATGTAAAATTAGACAGATCATTCATAAAAGAAAAAGTTCAAGACATAGCTTCAGCAAATGATTTAATTGAAGAAAATATTGTGAAAGAGCGTCCTAGAAGGATAACCTCTTCAAATAAATATAAATCTCAAGATACAAATTTACAACAAACTCCAACTGAAGATATATCACTACCATCAGACCTAATTTCAATTAATTTTGATGGAATACCTACAAAAACTGCTCTTTCTACATTAGCAACAATCATTGATAGAAATATAATATTAGATCCAGAAATTAAAGGTGAAGTAGAAATGGAACTCTACAATGAACCCTGGTCAAACGTTTTTAAATCAATTTTAGAGTTAAATGACTTGTTTGTAGTTGAATCAGATAACACAGATACATTGAAGGTTCTAACAAGAGTCACTAAGGAGAAACTAGACTTAGATGTTGTTGAAGAAAGCACTTACTATGACACTGCTTTCTTCAGTGTATATTATAATTCTGCAACAACTATGTTGGCTTCAATTAAGGGTGATGGAGATACCACTGAGGAGGATAGCGCCAGTCTGGGTTTCCTATCATCCCAAGAGTTAAATGCATTAGAAGTATTTCAGGCTGATGATGTTTCTCAAACTATTGTAGCCTCTGGTCCTGATGATATTCTTAATAAAATTGAAAATATACTTGATTTACTTGATATTAAACTTCAGCAAGTTTACTTTGAAGTTTTTATTGTTACTGCATCTGATAATTTTGAGGAAGAATTTGGGGCAAGATTAGGTTTATTTGGTCAATCAACTCAAGGTAATGATGTCGTAACACTCTCAGGAGGGGTTGGAACAGCAGCCACTAGTAGCTCAGATATTGCTTTTGATAGCACCACTGGATCTCTTTTTGATGGTTTGATCACAGGCACGTCTGGTGTTGGTTTAATAGCAGATATTGATAATAATGTGTTTAAAGCAACTTTGGATTTACTAGAACAAGATGCTATTAGCACAACTATTTCCTCACCTAAGTTGCTTGTTGCAAATGGAAAAAGAGGAGCAATACGTCAACAACAAGATTATCAAGTTGTAATTTACCCGATTGGTGAAGGAGAGCCTTCAATAGAAAGTGGCTCAGTTGGTTTAGATTTCTCCATTACTCCTCTCATTGGTACGGATGATAATATAAAAGTTACTTATGCAATATCAGAGTCCTCTGCTACAATTACTGATGATATGACAACACCACCACCAACTCTTGTAACTGAAATTGAAGAAACAGAAATGTTCATTAAAAATAATCAAATTATGGTGTTGGGTGGAATATTTACTGTCACTGACACCGTGCAAAAACAAAAAGTACCGGGTATTGGGGAAGTTCCTATATTAAGATGGCTAACTAGTAACAAGAGTGTTAATGACGATCAACAAGAAATATTTATATTTATAATTCCTCAAATAGTTTAAAATGAACTTTGTAAATTATGACAGATAAACAACTTACTATTAAATTAGACAGTAAATTGTATGTGTTAATACTAATTGCTCTTATTTTGGTAACGTTAATAACATTTAAAGACTCAATAACACCCGCTTCCGCAGATTATCATGAGGATAGTGCGCAACAAGTTCTAGTTATAGAATTAGGAGATAATACAATTAATAAAATTGCTAAAATTCTAAACGAAACTCAGAAAGTTGAATTATCTGATAAATCTATTGAAAAACTTAGAGAAATCCAAGAGATTTCATTGTCTCAAGAGACCATTTTAGGTTTGAAGGAGGGTCAAACACTTAGTTTGACTGAAGATACACTTGATATTCTTAAATCAAACCAAACAGTAAGCATTTGTGATACAGCTGGTGAAGTGTGTGCAGAGATAAACTCAACTGGCTTTAAAACTTCAACTTATCATAGGAATAGTTCAAATTAAAATGGCAGCAATCTCAAGAGAAGTTAGTGCAAAAGTATCCTCTATGTTGAAGGATCAAGGCATAATAAATAAACAAGTTTTTCAACAAGCTCTCAATTCCGAGGGAACATCAGGAAATTTATTAAAATTTTTATTAGAAAAAAATCATGTAAAAGAAGATGAAGTTCTAAAAATCACCTCCTCAACTTATAAGATACCATCAACTGAATTTGATCCATCTTCAGTACCTGAAAATGTATTAAAAAAAATACCTTTAAAAATTATTAAAAAATATGAGGTAATTCCATTTAAAATTGATGACGAAATATTGAGTGTAGCATCGGCAGATCCCATGAAAATTGCAATGTTGGGCCCTCGATTAAGACAGTTCAACACAAAAGGTATTAAACTTTTTATAGCAAAACCCTCGGTTATCGATGAGGCGCTGGACTCTCGATCACTGGACGACTCTATTAGTGAGACAAAATCTGAAGAAAAAACCAATGGATCAGCTCCTAAAGAGGAGGAGGGCACCGAGGAAGCACCTGAAAAACTATCAGCTAAAGCGACGAAGGGTGCAGTTGAATTTGTCGATCATCTTTTAAGCCATGCTCTCTCCCTAGATACAAGTGATATTCACATAGAGCCTTTTAGAGATGGTGTATCTCGAATTCGTTTCAGAGTAAATGGTGTTCTAAAAATTATGAATAGTTACACAAAATTTCTAAGAGATAATTATGGTGCGATTGTTACAAGACTTAAAGTAATGGCTAATTGTAATATTCAGGAAAAAAGACTCCCCCAAGATGGAGTTTTACAATTCAAGGATATTAATAATCCAAGAGGAGATTGGATTGACGTAAGATTTTCGGCTTGTCCTGCAAAATATGGCGAAAGACTTGTTATGAGGATATTAAAAGGAAGTCCTGAATTAGCATTAGATAAAATTGGTTTTGATGAAAGTGATTATAAAAAAGTACTTGATGCTATGAATGCACCACAAGGTATGGTTTTAGTAACTGGCCCAACAGGGAGTGGAAAAAGTACAACATTGTATGCAGCTCTTCAAAAAATAAATAATCCAAAAAAAAGCATTCTTACCGCTGAGGATCCGGTTGAATATTATTTAGAGGGATTGGGTCAAGTTCAAGCAAACGAGTCGATTGGATTAACTTTTTCTGCTATATTAAGATCTTTTTTACGTCAAGATCCAGAGGTAATTTTAGTTGGTGAAATCAGAGATAAAGAAACAGTTGATATATCTATTAAGGCAGCACTGACAGGACACTTATTATTAAGCACACTTCATACCAATGATGCAATTGCGACCGTTGTTCGACTCTTAAACATGGGAGTGCCAAATTTTATGGTTTCATCTGCATTAACTCTTATTGTTGCTCAAAGACTAGCCAGAAGAATATGCAAAAGTTGCAAGATACCTGATGATCAAGTAAACACGAGCCACCTTTTAGATGTTGGTTTTGATAAAGAAGATATTCCAAAAGTTACTGCCTTTAGGGGTGCAGGATGCAGTAATTGTGGTGGTTCAGGTTACAAAGGAAGACAGGGTATTTATGAGGTTCTTCAGAACACACCAAAGCTCGCATCTGGTATTCTCAATAATTTACAAGCACCAGAACTATTAGAAATTGCAAAAAAAGACGGTTTTCTCACTATGCCTGAGACAGGAAGAAAATTTATTATGGAAGGCATAATATCTGTTGAAGAATTCCAAAGAGTTTTGACAAGTTAATCACTAAATGCAAGAATTTCTTTTTGAAGGTTTTGACAATATGGGGGATGTTGTTAAAGACAGCATTGAAGCTAAAGATGAAAAACAAGCCTTAACTCTTTTAAGAAAAAGAAAAATCAAGGTTACAAAAATAAAAGAAGACGCTAAACCACTTCTCGCTAGAAAAAAAGTTAAAAGCACTGAATTAATGCAGGTCACAAAGAAAATGTCCTCTATGGTAAAAGCGGGACTTCCTGTTGTGGAAACTATTTCAATACTAAAAGGTCAGGCAAAATCATATGGTATGAAATATGTTTTAAGTAGTGTTTATAGAGATCTTAATACAGGAAGCACAATCTCTGAGGCCTTTGGAAGACATCCTAAAGTTTTTGATAATATTTATCTAAATATCATCAGTGCCGGAGAAGAGTCTGGTGCGCTTGATGAGTTTTTAGGAAAGTTAGCAGTAATGATGGAAAAAAGAGATAAAATAGCAAAAGGTTTAAAGAAAGCCTTCACATACCCCATTATAGTAATGGTTATCGCGCTTGGTATTTCCACGTTTATGTTAATTAAAGTGATACCTATATTTCAAGAAATGTATGGAGGAATGGGGGTTGATCTACCATCATTTACTAAAGCTTTAATTGCAGTCAGTGAATTTTTAAGAGATCCAAGTAAAGGAGGACTTACTTTCATCTCTGTAATTGCTTTTTTCTTTCTTTTTAATTTTGCATTAAAAAGCTCCCTAAAGTTAAGGAAAACTTGGCATAAAATTACTTTAAAATTACCGTTATTTGGAAATTTAATTTTTAAATCAACCTTTTCAAGGCTAACTCTTGTGATGGCAAATTTGATGAAAGCGGGTGTGCCCATCATCAATGTTCTTGAAATTGGCACGAATGTTTCTACCAACTTGCCCATTAAAGACGCTCTTTCCAACGTTAAAAAGGACGTACTTACAGGAAAAGAATTATCAGTTTTATTTCGAAGAGATAATTTGTTTCCTCCAGAGTTAGCTCAGTTGATCTCAGTTGGAGAGAAAACAGGTAATGTGGATGAAATGCTAAATTCGTTAGCCTCATATTATGAGGAAGAGTTTGACCTAGCAGTAGGAGCTTTGAGTGCAGCAATTGAACCACTTATGATTGTCTTAGTCGGAGGTATCGTTGCTGCACTCCTTTTAGGTATGTACCTGCCTATCTTTAATGCAGGTGCACTGTTTGCCGGTTAAGGCATAAGGGGCACATAAAATATACCCCTTAAAATTTAATGTTAATTATCTTGATATCTCAATTGCGTTAGTAACAAGCATTCCATCAGCACCATCATCTGGGTTCTGACATGATTGGATAACAATATAGTCTGCGCCCGGATCAATTTGATCAGATAAGATATAAATATTACCGAATTGATCATCTGTTGCACATCTTGTAGCTACGGCTGCACCATCAATATCACCACTTGTAGTAGAACCATCAGGACATGATTGAATTGTGCTTAAATCACATGCTGCATCATCTGAGTCCCTGATAGTGTGAGTCACACCAGATTCATCTGTGTCGTCATTAGCAGACATGACACTTGCTTCAGTGTATGTTGTTCCAAAATTAGGATTTTCATACGCAGCTACATTTATGACATAGTTTTGTAGAGCGTCAGCAACATCATTTGCCTCTAAATTCTGGCAAGATACAGCACCTGAAAGATTAGAGCCTGTAGTTGTTCCATCAGAACCAGCGAAACTTCCTGATCCTAATTGACATCTTGAAACTTCAGCAGTCATATAAGCCACTAATGCATTATGATTAGTTGCAACATTACCCTCTTTGGCTGATTGAATGTACCCTTGATAAGTTGTAACACCCACAGCAGCCAGAACTCCTATGATAGCAATAACTACCAATAGTTCGACTAGAGAGAAACCTTTATTTAAAGTTTTCATTTGGTTTAAACCTCCGATTAGTTTTTTATTTAATTTAAAGTTTTTTTTTAAAATTTGAACAAAAAACTATTAATTTTAATGGTATTATTGTATTTATAGATCATGGAAATTACAGTCCAAGACGATATTGACCCATGCAAAATTACCATAACAGGAGAGATTGATTTAGATAAATCCTCTGAGGTTAGAGCCAAAATCATGGAGCACTTAGATGCGGGGAAAAATATTGATTTTAACCTTTCTGGTGTTACTTATATTGACTCATCTGGAATATCTTGCTTAATTGAAGGCACTCAACAAGCAGCTAAGAAAAACCTCACTTTTATAGTTGACAGCCCCAGCGATGAGGTAATGAAAGTAATTGAATTAGCGTTTCTTGATAAAATTTTAAAAATCAAAAAAGCTTAATTTTTTGTTATTTTTTTTGATTTTCCTTTTGGGATTGTGCATTGGAAGCTTTCTTAATGTGCTGATCTACAGAATACCTCTTGAAAAGAGTATTTTAACGCCGTCCAGTTGCACTTTGTGTAATAAAAAGATACCAATTTTTGATAACATTCCAATTTTAAGCTATGTGATTTTAAAAGGAAAATCTAGGTGCTGTAAAAAAAAGATTAGTGCCCAATATCCAGTTGTGGAATTAATATTTCCACTTTTGCTAGTATTTTCATTCCAATCTAATGGTACAACTGAAGAGTTTATTTTTGTATCTTTGTTTTTTCTTTTAATGATTGTGATAATTTTTATTGATTGGCAGCATTTAATTATCCCACATGTATTTAGCTGGTCCCTTATTGCCTCAGGATTAGTATATAATTATATATTCAGCATTAATTTTTTTAATTTTATTTTGGGAGCAATCGCAGCAGCAGCCTTAGTGTTAATTACAAATGGCGCATATTATGTAATCAAAAAAAAACAAGGTATTGGAATGGGAGATGTGTTTTTGTTATCTGGAATAGGCTCTTGGCTTGGATTAATTAACTCTTTTATCTGCTTTTTCTTAGCATCTATATATGCGACCTTTTATATAGTAGCGAGTGGACAAATCTCTAATGTCTATGCCAAGATTGCTTTTGGTAGCTTTTTGTGTTTAGCAGGAATGACTGTAATGATTATTCAACAAAACGTTTTTTTAAAGAATTTTTTTTACTAAATTTAAACAGTTTCCCGTTTCCATATCATCACTAAAGTATATTTCATCAACAGAATTTTTAATAAACGTAATTCCTAAGCCTCCAACCTTGATATCATCTAAGTCTCTTGGCTGAAAGTCCTCCAATGTAGTTTTGTGTTTGGCGAAATCTCTTATAGAAATTTTCAAAATACTGTCGTCTAAATCAAGCGATACTTCGAGAGGTAATGGCTCCTTTTTATACGTATGTCTGATAACATTTTGACAAACTTCATCTAAAGCAAGCTTTAGTGAGAATTTTATATCTTTATTGACATGGTTTTTATCAAGAAATGTCTCCAAAAAATCTCGAATTTCTTTTAAATTCTTTGGTACCAGTTCCTCAAAACGAATATGATTTTTCATTAATAAATAATCTTTCTTTTTCCTGATTTAGATATTAAGTTATATTTTTATGTTAGACAAATTACCACAAAACATAACTAGCCACCAAGCATATAAAATCAGCGGCTTGAAAGAAGTCATGATGATTGATACCAGAAATGATGAGCAAATTTATAACACAGGTATACCTAAAGGAGCACTTCGCTGTGAACACGACCCTGACATTAAGGTTTTTTTTGAAAAGTTAGCCTCTTTAAATCCTGATGATAAACATATTGTCTTTTTTTTAGAAAACTCAAATGAAAATAGCGAGTCATCTCAGCCAAAAAAATATATCAGAGGTGCTTTAGTAGAGAATAATACTCATGAAACCGATGATATTATTAAATCGCTAATTTCAATATTTCCTGACAAATCGAAAAAATTTTTTAGAGTTATCGATGGAGTTGAGGGAAATGATAATGGTTTTGGATGGATTGCAAATGGATATCCAGTTGCCTTTGAAGAAATAGAACAAAAAGAATAACCGTAAAAGTTATTAACAGAAATTACTATTATCAAAGATCATATGAGACGATTAATCAATATAAGATATTTAAATTTGTGCTATTATTGGATATGCCTAAAATTTTAATTGTTGAAGATAACGAAATGAACAGAGATATGCTTTCTAGAAGATTAAACAGAAAAGGCTACGAAACAGATATTGCCATAGATGGAAGAAAAGGTGTTGATGCTGCTTTAGCCTCAGATTATAACATTGTCTTAATGGACATGAGTTTGCCCGAAATTGATGGATGGGAAGCTACTCAAGAAATAAAAAAAGTGAAACCTGACCTTCCAATCATCGCTTTAACAGCCCACGCCATGGCATCTGATAGAGAAAAGTGCCTGAACGCAGGTTGTGATGATTTTGATACAAAGCCTGTTGACTTTCCAAGGCTGCTCGAAAAGATTAAAAATCTAGAATTAAAATAAATCATTTGTCTGAAGAACTTCGCATAAAGGCTGAAACAATAAAACAGTCTTTAAAAGCGCCCATTGACTCAATAACCGGTTACTTTGGTTTTTTAAATGAGGATAGTCTCTCTGAATTTTTACAAGAGGGAGCTGAAGATTATGAAAAACTTAAGCAAACTTCATTCGAACTTAATGACACTGTTAATGATTTGCTTGATGTTGAAAAAATAAATTCATCGGATAATAAAGATGAAATGGAAAAAAAGATACGACACGATATCAGAAATCCATTGAATGTGATCATTGGTTTTTCAGAAATGATGTTGGAAGACCTAGAGTCTGAAGAAAATCAATTAGAAAATTTTGGTATTATCGAAAATATTCACTCAGAAGCCAAAGCATTAAATGACCAATTGTCTAGTTTAGTGAATTTTTCTACTAATAAATCTGATAGTTCTTCATCAAAATCTAATCTTGATATTTCCAAAATTATGGATTTGATTGAAACAAAAAAAAATACAAAAGAGCCTATCCCTAAAGCTACATTTTTAATAGTTGATGATAATGATAGTAACAGAAACTTTTTAAAACAATTTTTAAAAAGACAATCTCATGTAGTGCACGAGGCTAGTAATGGTAAGATAGCTTGTGACGTTTTAAACCAAGAAGGCTCTATTGAGATAGTCCTTTTAGATATGATTATGCCGGAAATGAATGGTTTTGAAGTTCTTAGTTTTATGAAAGGCTCTAATAGCTTTAAAGATATTCCTGTAATTATGATATCTGGTCTCCAAGAGTCGGAGCTTGTAACTAAATGTATTGAAGCTGGGGCTGATGATTACTTATCTAAACCTTTCAATAGCACCATTTTAAATTCTAGAATTAAATCTTGTATTGATAAAAAAAGATTAAGAGATAAAGAATTATCTGAGATCAGAAAAGGAAGAAGAATTCAAGCTGCAATGATGCCTAGTGAACTTCCAGATTATGTAAAAGCTATTAATTTTCCTGCTAAGAATATATCTGGTGATTTTTACGATGTTGTCAAAAAAGACAACAATTCCTGTTATTTCATTTTAGCTGACGTTTCTGGAAAAGGTGTTCACGCAGGTATGCTCATGTCAAAAATATCTAGTATTTTTAGCTATATTACAGAAAATTTTAGTGATGTATCAGTAGAAGATTTAACACGAACGATTAATCATGAGCTTCAATCCAAGAGTTTTGAAGGAATGTTTGCAACAGCCGTCTTAGGCCACTGTGACGAGAGAACATTTACTTTTTGTAATGCCGGACATGAACCCATGCTTTCAGTTCTCGGAGATGAAATTAATTATTACAAATCTTCTGGTCCACCTTTGGGAGTAGTTGATAAAAATTTGTTTATATGTCAGGAAGAAAAAATCGAATTAAAAAGAAACTTGAAGTTAGCAATTTATACAGATGGAGTCACTGAGGGTTACAAGGAAAATGGTGATATGTTAGAGTCAAAAGGAGTTGAAGATATTTTTAAAGAAAATAATTGTCAGGACTCCATCGACAAAATAAGAAATATTTTAATTTATTCAAATGAAGTAAAGTTACACGATGATATTACTTTATTAGGGTTTGAATTTTAATTTATTCAAACCCTAATATTTATTATTGTTTAGTCACTTAAGGTTGCTGCGTAAGCCTTACCTAACTGTGCATTTGAGAATTGTGCCTGACTCCAATATGGAATAGCAATCTCAGCAAATTCTGTCATTGATGAATATACTTTAGCAAAAAATTCATCCTCTTCAGCTAAAAGAGTTAAGGCTTCGTTTGCTGCAGCCGAATACTCTGTAAAATAGTCTGTAGGTGTATCATGTAGTTTTACACCATCATTATTTACAAGTTCTTTTAATGCTTTTCCATCTTCAATAATTCTATAGGCATAGGTTTCCATTAACAAACCGTTTGAAGCTACTTCAATAATTCTTTTCTGCGAGTCACTAAAAGTATTATAAAGGTCTTTGTTAATATAAAAATCCATATTCACAATAACTTGGTGAAGTCCTTGTAAATAATAATGTTTGAGGTATTCAGATATACCAAATCCTTTGTCGGGTTTTGGACAACACCACTCCGCAGCATCGATCATCCCACTTTCCAGAGCAGCCTTAATTTCATCTCCTGACATGGCAACAGACTCAACACCTATGTCATTATAAATTTGACCAGGTATACCTGGAGGACTTCTAAATACTAACTTTCTAAAATCATCCATTGATTTAATAGGCTCCGGAAACCATCCCAAAGCCTCAGGACCTTTTGGGAGTATAAAATGACCTTTTATATTAAGTCCCATTTCACCCCACATCTCATCATAAAGTTCTTTTCCTCCCCCATACATAAACCATGAGAAAAAGGAAAATTGATCAATACCTAAGCCAGCCCCTGCAATTGGTGAGCCAAACAGCATACCTGCTGGACTATAATCATCCCAGTAGTGGGTCCAACCAACACCACAAGGAATATCTCCGTCACTGATCGAGTCAACGAGATCTACAAGATCTACTAGCTGATCTTCTCCTTTTGGAACCATCACAAATTCGAGTTCACCATTTGTTGCAATGGCAATATCTTCTGCAAAATTATTCATAATGTTATAATCATCATAAGGGCCAACCGCTACCTGACATTTATACACTTCAGCGTGAAGTGAAAATGCTGATAGAAAACTAATCAAAGTAAAAAAATATAAAGATCGCATTTATCCTCCTAAATGTAAGAATTAACATTACCTTATTTAACGGAAATATGTATTTTTTAATTTTTTTTAAATTGTATATCTGTGGATTTCTTATAATTTGTAAATAAAATGAGTATTAAGTCTTTAATAGTTATCCCATTTTTTGTTTTATTTTCTTTTAATAATTTATTAGCAGAAAAAATAAGATTTAAATTTAGTGAAAAATCACTAGGTGATTACGTATATAAAGACCTAAATGATGGCGGTTTTTTAAATTTTTTTAATAGCTCAAGTTCAGGTGATGATGACTTAGTTAAAAATTTCTCCCCAATGTTGGGTGGAAAAAATCTAGTTATATCCTCCAAGAATAATTTTATTGGTTTTGGAATAGAGGAAGAAATACCTCTCACTGATAAAACTTCAATAGAAATACAATGGAAAATCAGAGAACTTTTCTTAGAGCATGATGAGAGGTTAAATAAAAGAGACTTTCCAGTCATGTTAATCCTTAAAAATAATGATCAGGACTTAACTATACATTATGTCTGGAGTAGTAATTTTAACGAGGGAGAGTTTTGGTATGATGGAGATAATTCTGTTTACGTAGCTCTTGATGGTAAAAATACTAATTCCTCAAAGGCTTCAAAAAATAAAATAAAGCCAAATGATGATTTTGAAGTCTTCTTTTGGGAGACCTATGTCAGCCAAATTGATGAGATTTTTGTTGCAGTTGACACTGATGACTATGGACTAGAGTCAAATGCAATTATCCAAAAACTAATTATCGAATATATGTAGAATGATAAATATTGAAAGCTTAATATGAGAGATAGTTCTAGAATAACTTTTGAAATAAAAATAATTTTTATATCTACACTGGCAATATTACTGACGACAGTAACACTATATTATGCAAATAATTTCTACTTTAAATCTAAAACACTGCAAGATGCCTACAGTAACTTAGACTCAATTAGAAATGCAAAAGTATCGGCCATTGAGCAATATATCAACCGAATTGTTCAAAGTGTCGATGAGCTTGGTAGAAATGAGTCTTTCGTCAGAGAAATACAGTTTATCGAAAAGGATTTTTTTAATAATGACTTAAATATGAGAATAATGGTGGATGAAGACTATATCCCTGTTGAGCAGATTAAAGAAGATCTTCAGAAAACAGAAAACTTATTTTTTCTTGACTCTTATACAAAAAAACCGCTTGAACAAGTAATCCCTCTCGATCTCGAGGACAATATGAGTTTACTTTACAAGCATTTTGATATGTTTGGCTCTAAATTTGGAAATCTTATGCAGTACAGAGTTAATAATAATGAATTAGAGTCAAATGATTTCTATATGAGTTTTAGAAAACAAGAGGATGAAACACAAGCTCTCGTAAAAAAATTTATTGATCAGTTTTTGAAACAGACACTATCCGATGATCTTTTTGTTATTTCAGATAATACAATTATTTATTCTCACAACACCCCCTTTCTAAAATATACCAACATATTAAATAATATTGATAGAAAGCGTAATTGGTTTTATACATCTGTCCCGGTCGTTGAAGATATTTTTCTTCAAAAAATAAAAAAATTATCAAATGATAGCGATGAAAAAGACCTTGGACTGACATTAACAAATGTATTTCTAGATCCTTTGAATTTGAGTGAGCCATGTTTTTATATAACTATGACTTTTTCTGATCAAAAGGAGGCAGATAAACCTCTAATAATCGTCTTTAAATATGATCTAGCAAGACTTCAATCAATTTTAGACGGTGAGAAAAATTGGATAGCCAACGGATATAGTTCTACAGGAATGCATTATCTTGTAAATGCAAAAGATTATAAAGTAATTACTGACATCAGAGAAAATATTTCAAATCATGATACTTTTGTTGAAAAATTACAAAATTTTTCAGATGATTTAGTCAGTGAAATGAAAGTTTTTGATTTAGATGAAAATGCTGTTACTGATGATTACAGTAACAACACTTATTATATAATCAAAACAAAGCACAGGAATAACCAAGATTTACTCGAAAAACTCGCACTTAATCAAAAACCCGTCAATGGAATGACACTAACTAATAATGCAATAAAATTTGCAAGACTAGGCTATACTTCAACAATTGAATCGAAAAATTATTTTGATCAAGATTCCATTATCTCTTTTGCAAAATTAGATATCCCTGATGTTCGATGGGTTTTTATGGTGGAGAGACAAGTGTCTGATATCTTGTCAATACTTGACGTCATCACTAAGACAATAATTTATATCTCATTATTTGTTTTGATAGTTTTTGCTTTTTTAAACGGAATTGTTGCTAAAATTTTAATCAAACCTTTAAGTAATACAGTGAGGTCAATTAAATTATTCACAAACGGTGATCATTCCATAAGAATGATGACTAAACGCAGAGACGAATTTGGAACCTTACAACGAGCAATTAATGTCATGACAAATGCAATAAGTAGAAATGAATTTTACCAAAAAGTATTTGAGAAAGAGATGCAAGCAGCAAAAGACGCAGCTCTTGAAGCCAGTAATACAAAAAGTTCATTTATTGCAAATATGAGTCATGAGTTAAGAACACCTTTGAATGCTATTATTGGATATACAGAAATCTTAAGTGAAGATGCAGAGGATCGAGGTGATGATGCAGCAGTAGACGACCTTAACAAAATTAATGATGCCGGTAAGCACTTACTGCAGCTAATTAACTCTATCTTGGATTTATCAAAAATTGAATCAGGTAAAATGGAGTTATTTATTGAACAATTTAAATTAAATGACTTCCTCAAATCTATAAAATCAATTGCTACTCCCTTAGCTGATAAAAAAGGAAATAAATTAGTGTTTGATGTTGAGGATGGGGAAATAGTTATTTCTTCTGATGAAACTAAACTTCGCCAATGTTTATTTAATTATATTTCTAATGCTGCAAAGTTCACTGAGAATGGAACAATTACTCTGAAAATAAGCAATATAGAAAAAAATGATAAAAATACTCTTAAATTTGATGTTATTGACTCCGGCATAGGCATCCCTCCTGAGGGCGTAGAGAAATTATTTAAAGAATTTACTCAAGTGGATGCATCGACTACAAAAAAATATGGCGGTACAGGATTAGGATTATCCATTACAAGAAAATTTGCTGAAATGATGGGTGGCACAACTTATGTAGCCAGTGTTGAAGGGGAGGGATCGACTTTTTCCATTGAAATACTTCAAACTTTGACCGAAGAAACCTTAAAAGACGAAGCTGAAAATAAAAAAGAAATTGACAAAGTCTCAATAGAAAAAACGCAAAAGAAAATCTTAATTGTCGACGAAGATGAAAAGGTTTTAGACGAATACTATGATATTCTCACTAAAGAAAACTATGATGTTTATAAAGCTAAATTTTCTAAATCAGCAATTACAATGGCAAAACAAATTCGACCAAACTTGTTGGTTATCAATAGTAAAGTCAAAAGTGACTTTGAAAATGAGAGCATTCTCCAAGACTTTTCTAATTTAGAGGATTTTTGGTTAACACCCAAAATTGTTTTTAACGAATTTGTCAAATCTGATAGTGGTTATAACCCAGTTGATAATACTGCATTTTTAGGAAAGCCAATTAATCAAGCTGATTTAGTTGAAATGGTAAAAAAATACATTGATGAAAATAGTAATATTTTAATTATAGATGACGAGTCTTCCATGAGAAGTTTTTTAAGAAAATTATTAGAGAAGCCTTTAAATATAAAAATTAATGAGGCTGTTGATGGCTTAGATGGTTATAATAAATTAGTAAATAAAGAAGTAAATCCAGACTTAGTTATTTTAGATTTAATGATGCCAAAAATGGATGGCTTTACTTTTTTGAAAAAAATACGAGAAAAAACTGAATTTCATAATTTGCCTGTGATTGTTTTTACATCAAAAGATTTATCAGTTACTGAAAAAGAAATCTTGTCACAATCTTCTCTCAAGATTTTAAAAAAAGGTGACTTAACAAATGAAGAGATAATAGATATAATTAAAAGATCAATTTAAATGAATTTCGAGTCATCTGCTACAACTGAAAAATTAAAAGAGTTTAGAAAATTCGTTTCGAATTCTTTAAAAAATATAGATATTTCTGATGATGAACGTAATGAATTAGTATTTGCTTGTGGTGAAGCTTTGTTAAATACTGTTAAAGTCAGTTATGAAGGTGGAAATGTGCAAAAGACAATGAAAATCGAAATAGCTCAAGATGAAAATAAAATTATTTTAAAATTTTATGATAATGGAAAAAAGCTTCTAGATAACGATTTAACAAATAATCCAAAAAATAGTTCAAAAGAGGGAGGTCTAAGCAACTTCTTTATTCATGAAATAATGGATAGTGTCCATCTTGAAGACAATGATGAATGGGTTAATTGTGTTGTTTTATCCAAAGAGCTCAAAAAAAAATGATTGAAAATACTCACATTTATTAATTCATCTTTTGCCATAAATTTGTATATTTAATCGTGAAATTTTTAATAACAGCATTTGTATCAATATTTATACTTATTAGTAGTAACACTAAGGCTGATGATTACGAAAGTAGACAGTATAAATTTATTATTGAAAGCAATAATGATATGTATGTATTTGAAATCAATATTGTTAATACGATTGCTTTTCCAGCCTTAACTTTTCTTAATACAGAAATGTATGACTCTCTTATGGAATTTACTTGTCTTGTAATTTTGAATCCCATGAATGCCGCAGTTTTATCAGCACAATATCAAGCTGAACTGGGATCTGATCTTGTAGGTATGGTTGATACAAATTCTCAAAAAGTAAGTGATCAATATATTGATGGTATGGCTACCGCAGGTGTCGTATTAAGCAGTGCCAATCCCAATTCCATAATGATGTATACAATCGTACAAAATATGAGTGGAAGAATTTTAGATACAAATAACAATACTGTTTATTCTAAGAGCTGTTCTGATGTAGTTAATGAACAACTAAATGAATTTGGAAACATGGTTGGAGCATCAGGTGACTTTGCTAACGAAATATTAAATGAAATTAGGAGTGCAATATTTTTTTGGGAATAACATGAAAAAAATTATATTAATATTACTTTCTGTTTTTTTTTACTCATCTTCGTTTGCAAATAATCACAATGATAATACGATAGATTTAATACAGGGAACAATTTCTGAAGGCTTAGAGGAAATAAGTTCATCTGGACAAAGTGCTGGTAATATTTTAGGTGGCACATATACTTTTTTTGATTTTAATGAGCAGGTTAGCTGGAATACAGATGTAGAAGCCTGTGTCAAGACTCCAGAAATACCATCCTACTCAATCTCAGTTGCGTACCCAAGTGGTGTATCGTTCTCAGAAGTTTGTGGTTCGATTTGTTTACCTGAGTTGAAATGTTCTGGTGACTGGTATAATCCCGACTCTTGGAAATGTAATTGGGAAATGGCATGTAGCGATATATGTACAGGTATCTATTATCCAACTGGGGTAAGTTGGAGCTCCGTATCATGGAAAGTATTTCCGGGTATTAACGCTGTGAGTAGATGTCAAAATGTGGAGGCCATCGATGTCAAGATTGGTGGTTCAGGTATTCTCCAGTACTCTCCAGAAGCAGCATTATTTAGTACTATACTTAAAGGGGAAATGTATGGCTTTCCTTTAGAGTACGGTATTGAGTGTAAACTTCCGTTAAGTGGGGATTTTGAGATAACTTTTGATATGATTTCCAGAACAATAACGAATATTGATAATTCAGATGGCTCTGCATATTCAACAGATATAGGAATAGAAGCGCCAGAATTCGATCCTGGAAATCTTGCAAACCCAAGTGAAATTTTAGTTCCAGCTGAAATAGAGGTGGAGCCCTCTTATGAGTTTGAATTAGGTGGTACTGGAGATGATGCTGCTGGTGAAGCCACTACTACACACACGGTTGATAAGGCATTTGATTCCTCATCAGTGAATATACCCAAGGATGATCTAAAAACTCGGGCATCTGGAGAGTCAGACTCCGATCAAAATGCAAAAAAAGGTAATGTAAGAGAGAGAGTTATGAGTTCAATTGATGACAGTCCGTTTTGTGAAATTATTGACACATTCCCATCGATTACCCCACCAGGTATTGCAGCTGACGCAATCTTTAACATAGCACCTCTTCAAGGAAGTATGGCTGTGGGAGTGAATTTTGGAATATCTTCAGGTGGTGCCAGTGCTGGTAATTATGCTTTTGTACTACCTACTCTTACACTCGATCAAACTCTGTTAGTTATAAAAAATGGAAGTGAAATAGGAGTCCCAGGTGGAAGTATTAATATTCTCCCTAAGAACCCAGTAGAAGATATAACCAATAGTTTTGTGAATGAAATAAACGGCTTTGCAAATCAGATGCAGTCTTTTTTCTCAGCCAAGACAGTTAAAGATTATCTGACTCCCTTTTGTGCCTCAAGTGAAGTTGTAGATGCCTTAAAATGGGTAGGAAAAGGAATTGGAGATATGGTATCTGGTTGGTCAGGTGGAAGTGGTGGGGATATTTTTCAGATGAATACTGTTTGTGGTTAATTACATTAGTTATTTTAGAAAATACCTCAATAAGAATTAAATAATGAAAATAATTAAAAATTCCAAAAATAAAATGAGTTATGAATGTGGGATAAAAATATTTAAGTTATTTTAATTGATTAATAAACAGGAACTATACGAATACCAATTAAATAATTTCAAACTTAAATCTGGTGAAGTTGTTAATTTACAATTAAGCTATCTAGCTTTTGGCAATCTTAATCCTGATAAATCAAATGTTATTTTGTTTCCCACCAGATATGCTGGCACGCACTTAGAGCAAGGATACCTTATCGGTAATAATTTTCCTATAGACCCAAATAAATTTTTTATCATTATTCCAAATATGTTTTGTAATGGTGTTTCCTCATCACCAAGCAATACTGATAAACCTTTAAATGGGCCGAATTTTCCATTGGTCACTGTATATGACAACGTCCAAGCACAATACTTAATGCTAAAAGAAATATTTGACTTCGATAAAATAAAACTAGTTATCGGTTGGTCAATGGGGGGACAACAAGCTTTTCAATGGGCTTCGTATTATCCAGAGATGATAGAAAATATGATTTCAATGTGCGGTCATGCTAAAACCACTGATCATACATATGTTTTTTTAGAGGGTGTGTACGCAGCTTTAACTTCAGATCCGGAGTGGAATTTTGGAGATTATGATAAACAACCACAAAATGGAAAAACAACAATGGCGAGAGTGTGGGCCGGTTGGGCACACGGACAAGACTGGTTTAGGGAGAAAAAATACATTGATGATGGTTATAAAAACCCAAAAGAGGTTTTAGATAAACTATGGAATAGAATTTATTATAGAAAAGATGCTAATGATTTAATTGCAATGATACGAACTTGGCAGGAGCATGATATTAGTAATAATGATAAATTTAATAAACAAATTGATAAAGCTCTAAACGCAATATCTGCTAGATGCATATTGATGCCAGGAAAAAATGATCTTTATTTTCCACCAGAGGATAATGAAATTGAATTAGAAAATATTAAGAATGGTGAATTACGCACTATTCCCTCGAGTTATGGTCACTATGCTGGTGCCGGCAAATCTAAGGATGATCTAAATTTTATTAATAGTGTGATTAAAGAAATTTTGTCTAACTAATAATTATTTTAAAATATTTTTTCTTACCAATTTTTAGTATTTTTTTATCATAAGATTTGTCTATTACAAGATTGGTATCTTTAATTGGGTTATCTTCAATTTTTATTCCTCCACCTTCGATTAATCTCTTAGCTTCAGATTTTGATCCAATTATATTATTTGATGTTAGTGTATCTATTAACTTTAAGTCTTCTTTGAAACTAATTTCATCTATTTTATCGAAGGAATTATTTTCAAAAATTGATTTTGCTTTTTCTTCAGCCTCTTTTGCAGAATTTTCTGAGTGGCAATCTGTTGTAACTAAATATGCTAACTTTTTCTTTGCATTGTTAATATCTTGTTTGATTAACATTTTTATTTCCTCGATATTTAAATCACTAAAAATTAGTAGTAACTTTTCAACATCATTATCATCCACATTTCTCCAATACTGATAGAAATCGAATGAACTATATTTATTTTGATCTATCCATACTGCACCTTGTTCAGTTTTACCCATTTTTTTACCAGTTGAAGTGGTTAGTAAAGGTGTTGTAAGTCCAAACGCATTTTTTTTGTTAATTTTAGATATTATTTCCATGCCTAAAACTATATTCCCCCATTGATCTGAACCACCAATTTGTAAATCACACTTTTCATTTTTATTTAAATAAAGGAAATCATAACTTTGCAGGATCATGTAGTTGAATTCTAAAAATGATAAAGATTGTTCTCTTTTAAGCCTCTCTTTTACACTTTCAAAAGTAAGCATTCTGTTAATTGACACATGACTTCCTACGTCTCTAAGTAATTCGATATAATTTAATTTATCTAACCATTGATCATTATTTATGAATTTTATATTTTCTTTATAATCTCTAAAATAATGTTCAAATATTCTCTTAAAATTATCAATATTTTCTTGAATGTTTTCATAACTTAAAATTTGTCTTGCAGTATCTTTGCCCGAGGGGTCACCAACTTTTGTGGTTCCACCACCAAGTAGTACTATTGCTTGATGATCGTGCTTAATAAGTGTCTTTATCGCTCTTAATTGTACTAGGCTTCCCACATGTAAAGCATCTGCAGTAGCGTCAAAGCCGATATAAAAAATTACTTTTCTCTTATTTAATAAAGTATTTAATTCATTTTCATTTGTAGATTGATTGAATAGATGTCTATCTTTAAATAACTGTATATAATCAATCATATATAATAATTAACATAATTTTATAGATATCAAATGGAATATATGGCACTTGGATGCATGTCAGGGACATCATTAGATGGAATTGATTGTAGTCTCATTAAATCAGATGGGCTTTCTTTCGCAAATGAAATATCAAATAAATTCACTCCATATAGCAACGAATTACAAAATAAACTACATAACATTATTAACCAAGGTTATTTGATAGACACACGTGTATTAACCTTATTGAACCAAGAGTATAAGAATTCTATCAATCAATTTATAAAAAATAATAAAGTTAAAATCGACTTAATTGCTATGCACGGTCAAACAATCTATCACGATCAAAATACCAAAATATCAATACAGCTTTTTGATAAAAACTTAAAATTTGAAACTAATTTACCTATTATTTGTAATTTTAGAAAAAATGATTTACTTAATGGGGGCAATGGTGCTCCAATAATGCCAGAATTTCATAAAACTATAGCTACTCAACTAGATTTAAAAAAAGTTATATTTGTGAACGTAGGAGGAGTTACAAATATAACTGTTATTGATAATAATGAAATTATTGCAGGAGACAGTTCCTTTGGCAATGGTTTAATAAATG